>JAEUPC010000068.1 GCA_016789865.1 Rubrivivax sp. | reverse complement strand
GGTGCAGAACGTCAGCCTGCCCGAGGAGCTGCAGAAGATCCTCGACCAGAAGATCGGCATGGGCATGGTCGGCGGCGACATGGGCAAGTTCATGCAGTACCAGACGGCGCAGGCGATCCCGAAGTTCGCCGAGGGCGCCGCGGCCGGCGGTGGTGTGGTCGGCGACGCGATGGGCCTGGGCGCCGGCGTCGCGCTCGGCCAGGTGATGGCGCAGCAGCTCAGCCAGGGGCTGCAGGGAGCAGGGGCTGCAGGCGCGGCCGCGGCGGCGCAGGCAGCACAAGCAGCCCAGACGGCTGCCACCGGAATCAAGCCCGACGACGTGATGGCCACGCTGGAAAAACTCGGCGACCTCAAGGCCAAGGGCATCCTCACCGAGGAAGAGTTCAGCGCCAAGAAGGCCGAGCTGCTGAAGAAGCTGGTGTGATGCCGCGCTGAGCAGGCATTGATGCAGCAACGTTCGGCATAACAAGACCGCGCAGCACCGGCCCGCGTGGCTTCCACATCCGGCTCAGGCGCGGCGCCGCCCCCCGGCCCCGCGCCGCGCGCCCAGCGCGCCTACCGCGCCGCGTGCCCGAACTGCGGCGCGACGGTCGAGTTCGCCTCGGCCGCCTCCGCCAGCGCGGTGTGCAGCTTCTGCCGCAGCACGCTGGTGCGCGACGGGCAGGCGCTGGTGCGCATCGGCACCAGCGCCGAACTGTTCGACGACCATTCGCCGCTGCAGCTGGGCGCCGGCGGCACGCACCAGGGCGTACGCTTCACGCTCGTCGGCCGGCTGCAGTACGGCTACGACGGCGGCACGTGGAACGAGTGGCACGCCCTGTTCGACAACGGCAGGAGCGGCTGGCTTTCCGAGGACAACGGCGCCTACGTCTTCGCCTTCGAGGCGCCGCTGCCCCAGGACGCGCCGGCCATCGACACGCTGGTCGCCGGCCAGCGCGTGCTGGCCGACCGGCGCGCCTGGGACGTCGCCTCCGTCACCAAGGCGCACCTGATCGCCGCGCAGGGCGAGCTGCCGCGGCCGCCGCAGCTGCACGGTGACTTCCCCGTCGCCGACCTGCGCACCGGCAGCGACGAGGTGGCCACGCTGGACGGCGGCGACCCGGGCGCCACCGGCTGGAGCGTGGGCCGGCCGGTGCTGCTGGCGGCGCTGGCGATGAGCGGCCTTGGCGCCGAGGCCAAGGAGAAGACGCTCGGCGCGCGCGGCGTCGAGTGCCCGAACTGCGGCAACCCGCTGCAAGTCAAGCTCGCCACCACGCAGAGCCTTTCCTGCGGCCAGTGCAACGCGGTGGTCGACGTCTCCAAGGGCGTCGGCGGCGAGCTGAAGCACTACACGCAGACGAACACCAGCGAAGGTGGGCTCGGGCCGCAGATTCCGCTGGGCAACTCGGGGCACCTGGCGCTGGGCATGTCCGAGCGCCAGCCGTGGCAGGTGGTCGGCTACCAGGAGCGCTGCGACCTGCCCGCCCCCGGCAGCGACGACGAGCAGACCTTCTGGCGCGAGTACCTGCTCTACAACCGCGAGCACGGCTTCGCCTTCCTCGTCGATGCCGAAGACGGCTGGAGCTGGGTGCGCCCGATCACCGGCGCGCCGCAGGTCAAGGGCGACCGCGCCGTCTACCGCGGCGCCGCCTTCCACAAGAAGTACACCTACGACGCCAAGGTCACCTGGGTGCAGGGCGAGTTCTACTGGCGCGTGCAGCGCGGCGAACGCGCCACCGTCACCGACTACGCCGGCAGCGGCGGCGATGCACGCAAACGCCTGTCGCGCGAGGAGACCCGCTCCTCCGGCGGCGGCAGCGAGGTGGTGTGGTCCGCCGGCGCGGTGCTGGACGCCGCCGTGGTGGCCAGCGCCTTCGGCATCCCGGCCGCCGAGCGTGCCGCGATGCAGCGCGACTCGGGCCCGGCCAGCACGGTGAAGAAGGCCAGCCTGGGCACGATCATCAACATCATCGTCATCATCGTGATCGTCATGGTGGTGCTCTCGGAGTGCGACGGCGGCGACCGCTGCGACGACGTGCGGGCCTCCTTCGGACCCAACAGCAACGAGTACCGCCAGTGCCTCGCGCAGCAGGGGTCCGGCAGCCGCACCAGCGGCGGCTCGCGCAGCGGCGGAGGCGGGCACAAGTGAGCGACAGGGGAACGACAGGGGAGCGACAGATGAGCAATAGCGTGACCGGGGCAGTGATGGCCGCTGGCGGGGCTTCGACGGGTGTGCGATCGACAGCGTCCGCTGCGGCGGGCATCGACGTGGCAGCGTCCGGGCAATCTCGGGTCGGCTCGGCCCAAGGAGGTGGGTGATGTGGGGTTTGGACTGGCTCAAGCCGGCGGCGTTCTTCGGCTCGCTGCTGTACGCGCTGATCGGCGTGCTCGTGTTCTGGGTGAGCTTCGTCATCATCGACAAGCTCACGCCGTACGACCTGTGGGCCGAGATCGTCGAGAAGAAGAACATGGCGCTGGCCATCGTGGTGGGCGCCATGTGCATCGCCATCGGGCTCATCGTCTCGGCGGCGGTGCACGGCTAGGGTGATGGGCCCTCGGCCGCGGCCCGCGCCGGCCGAGGTGGCGCTGCTGGCCAGCGTCTTCGTCGTCGCCGCCTGCGGCCTGGTGTACGAGCTGGCCGCCGGCGCGCTGGCCAGCTACCTGCTCGGCGACTCGGTGCTGCAGTTCAGCACCATCATCGGCGCGTACCTGTTCGCGATGGGCGTGGGCTCGTGGCTGTCCCGCCTGGTCGAGCGCCAGCTCATCGCCCAGTTCCTGCGCATCGAGCTGCTGGTGGGCCTCATCGGCGGCCTGATGCCGGCGGCGCTGTTCACGGCCTACAACCTGCTGCCCTACGGCGCGGGGCTGCCCTTTCGCGTGCTGCTGTACGGCTGCGTGCTGCTGGTGGGCACGCTGGTGGGCCTGGAGATCCCGCTGGTGATGCGCATCCTCAAGCGCCACTTCGCCGAGCGTTATGCGCTGCGCGAGCTGGTCTCCGAGGTGCTGACCTTCGACTACCTCGGCGCGCTGGCGGTGGCGGTGGCGTTCCCGCTGCTGTTCGTGCCGCACTTGGGGCTGGTGCGCACGGGGCTGTTCTTCGGCCTGCTGAACGCCGCCGTGGCGGCCTGGGCGCTCGTGCTCTTCCGTGGCGAGATCAGGCGCTTCGGCGCGCACGCCACGGCCTGCGCGGCGGTGGTGGCGGTGCTTGGTGTGGCGATGGTGTTCGCCGGGCGCCTGACAACCTGGGCCGAAGACCAGTTCTACGGCGACAGCATCGTGCTGCGCGAGAGCAGCGAGTACCAGCGCGTGGTGGTCACGCACAGCGGCGGGCCCGACGGCGTGCGGCTGTACCTGAACGGCAACCTGCAGTTCCACGCGCGCGACGAATACCGCTACCACGAGGCGCTGGTGCACCCCGCACTGGCCGCGCATGGCGCGCCGCGGCGCGTGCTGGTGCTGGGCGGCGGCGACGGCCTGGCGGTGCGCGAGGTGCTGCGCCACGCCGCGGTGCAGGAGGTGACGCTGGTCGAGCTCGACCCGCACATCACGCGGCTGTTCGCCGAGCATCCGACGCTGGCGGCGCTGAACGCGCAGGCGTTGAACAGCCCCAAGGTCCGCGTCGTGCACAGCGATGCCTACACCTGGCTGGAGCAACACGCCGGCCGCCTTGCTGCCGGCGAGGCCGGCGCCGCGCCCTTCGACATCGTCATCGCCGACTTCCCCGACCCGAGCAACTTCGCGCTCGGCAAGCTGTACACCACCAGCTTCTACCAGCGCGTCGACCGGGTGCTCGCCGCCGGCAGCTGGCTGGTGGTGCAAACCACCTCGCCGCTGATCGCGCGCAAGAGCTTCTGGACGGTGGTCGCCACGCTGGAGGCGGTGGGCCTGGCGACCTGGCCGTACCACGTCAACGTGCCCAGCTTCGGCGAGTGGGGCTTCGTGCTCGCCGGCCGCCGGCCCTGGCCGGGCCTGCGCGAGCTGCCCGCCGAGGTGAAGCCGGGCCTGCGCTTCCTCACCGTGGAGGGCATGCCGGCGCTGCTGCACTTTCCCCCGGACATGGCGCGCGTGAGGGCCGAGCCGAACCGGCTGTCGAACCAGGTGCTGGTCAGCACCTTCGAGGAGGAATGGGGCCGCGTGCGCTGAAGCCGCGCCGCCGGCAGTTGCTGCGCGCCGGGCTGGCCGCGGCGGCCGGCGTGGGCGCGGCGCTGCTGCCCGGCTGCTCCGATCGGCCCGGCGGCCGGGCGGCCTTGCGCGCCCGCGAGATCGAGGCGCGCTGGGTGGGCGCCGAGCATGCCCGGGGCCACCGCCTGAGAGACGCGGCCACGCTGCGCAGCGTGCACGAGCCCTGGCCCGCGCCGGCACGGCGCGTGGGCGCGCTGGTGCTCGGCGGCGGCGTGGCCGGGCTGGCCGCGGCGCGCGGCTTCATGCGCCAGGGCACCGACGACGTGCACGTGCTCGAGATCGAAGACGCCGCGGGCGGCAACGCGCGCGGCCACACGATGGCCGGCCTCGCCTGCCCGCTGGGCGCGCATTACCTGCCGCTGCCCGGGCCCGAGGCGCATGAGGTCGGCCAGTGGCTGCACGAGATCGGCCTCCTGCGCACCGACGCGGCCGGCCGCACGATGCCCGACGAGCGCCACCTGTGCCACAGCCCGCAGGAGCGGCTGCACTTCGAGGGGCAATGGGTCGAGGGCCTGCTGCCGCCTGCGGCGCCAGGGTCGCCGCGGCTGGCGCAGTACCGCCGCTTCGCCGAGCGCGTGGCCGCGCTGCGCGGCGGCGGCCGCATGAACGGCCGCATGAGCGGCCGCCTGCACGGCCGCGGCACCGTGCCCGCCTTCGCCCTGCCCAGCCACCGCGCCGCGTGGTCGGCCGATCTGGCCGAACTGGACGGCATCACCTTCGCCGCATGGCTGGGCCGCGAGGGCCTGGACGACCCCGCGCTGCGCGGCTACCTCGACTACTGCTGCCGCGACGACTATGGCGCCGGCCCGGGCGTCGTCTCGGCCTGGGCCGGCCTGCACTACTTCGCCAGCCGCCACGGCTTCAGCGCGCCCGGCGACGAGCACGACAAGGACGGCGCCCGCGACGGCGTCTTCACCTGGCCCGAAGGCAATGCGTGGCTCACCGCCCGGCTGGCGCAGCCGCTGGGCGCCGAGCGGCTGCACGCCGGCCAGCTCGTGCTCGCCATGCGCGAGGAAGCCGGGCATGCCGCGGTGCTGTCGCTGAATGTGCGCGACGGCCGGCTGCAGCATTGGCAGGCCGCCGTCGCGGTGTGCGCGCTGCCGCTGTTCGTGGCACGCCACGTCGCCGCGCCCGCCGCGGTGGGGGTGCGCGCGGCCCTGCAGCAGGCGGCCGCGGCGCTGGCCTACGCGCCGTGGCTGGTGGCCAACCTGCACCTGGACAAGCCGCTGTTCGACCGCGGCGGCGCAGCCCCGGCGTGGGACAACGTGCTGCACGGCAGCCGCGGCCTGGGTTACGTGGACGCCACGCACCAGATGCTCAGCCCGGTGCGGCCGGGCGGCATCGTGCTCACCGCCTACCACGCGCTGGACATCGCCGAGCGGGCCGCGCTGCTGGCCGACGACCCGCGCCCATGGGCCGAGCGCGTGCTGTCGGAGATCGAGGCGGCCCACCCCGACCTGCGCCAGCGCGTGCAGCGCATCGACCTGATGCGCTACGGCCACGCCATGGCCGTGCCGCGCCCGGGCGTGCAGCGGCACCCGGCGCTGGCCGCACTGCGCGCAGTGCGCGGCCGGCTGCGCTTTGCGCACTCGGACCTGGCGGGCTACTCGGTGTTCGAAGAGGCGTTCACTGCCGGCTGCGAGGCCGTGCAGCCGCAGGCGCCGAAGTCCTGAGTTCGGCGGTCGGCCCGATCCGGCGCCTGGGAAAGAGTACGAGCGCTCATGCGCCGAGCGCGACAGCCCGTGCGCTACCCTAGCGCCCTTGCCCGCCCACACCACAGGAAACACAGCGATGACCCCGATGACCTACCGCCACCTCGGCCGCAGCGGCCTGCGCGTGTCCACGCTGTCGCTGGGCTCGTGGGTCACGTACCACAACCAGGTCGACACCGGCAGCGCGGTGGAGATGCTGGCCGCGGCCCATGACGCCGGCATCAACTTCTTCGACAACGCCGAGGCCTACGCCCTGGGCAAGAGCGAAGAGATCATGGGCGCGGCCTTTCGCAAGCTCGGCTGGCCGCGGCTGAACTACATCGTCTCGACGAAGTTCTTCTGGGGCCTCGATCGCAAGGGCGAGGCCGTCAATCGCCGCGACACGCTGAACCGCAAGTACCTGATGCAGGCCATCGACGGCAGCTTGAAGCGCTTCGGCCTCGAACACATCGACCTCGTCTACTGCCACCGCCCCGACCCCACCACGCCCATCGAGGAAACGGTGCGCGCGATGAACGACATGATCGTCGCCGGCAAGGCGCTTTACTGGGGCACCAGCGAGTGGCCGGCCGAGGCCATCCACGCCGCGTGGCGCGCCGCCGACCGCTACGGCTGGCACAAGCCGCTGATGGAGCAGCCGCAGTACCACCTGTTCCACCGCCGGCGCGTGGAGCAGGAGTACGCGGTGCTGTGCGCCGACATCGGCCTGGGCCTGACCACCTGGAGCCCGCTCGCTTCGGGGTTGCTCACGGGCAAGTACCGCCAGGGCATTCCGGCCGGCAGCCGCGGCGCGATGGACAACATGGCCTTCCTTCGAGAAGGGCTCACGCACGCCGCCCGCAACGCCGCGGTGGCACAACTGGAGCCGATCGCGGCGGAGCTCGGCGGCACGCTGGCGCAGCTGGCCCTCGCCTGGGTGGCGAAGAACCCCCAGGTCAGCACCGTGATCACCGGCGCGTCGACTCTCGCCCAGCTGCAAGGCAACCTGGGCGCCCTGGCGCTGGTGGACAAGCTCACGCCGCAGGTGCTGGCGCGCATCGACGCCATCACCCTGCCGCTGGCCGACCCGCCGGCCTGAGGGGCGAAAGCCCGCCGCAGCGGCGCATCCAAGCCGCCGCGCCCAGGCGCGCGGCCGGCGCCCGCGAGGGCAGGCGCGGGCGTCAGCGGCGTGCGCTGCCCAGGCCGATCGGCGCCGGCGCGTTGTTGACGATGGTGTGGAACAGCTCGCGGTAATCGTCGGCCGGCTCGTGCCCGGTCAACGGGTCGCGGTTGGCCGCGAAGGCCGCATCCAGCTCGGACCAATCGGCCGGCGTGAACGCGCGCTGCGCGGCCGGCAGGATGTCGGCTTCCTCCACCGCCATGTGCTCGAGGTAGGCCGTGACGTAGCGCCCCACCGCCTGCTCGAAGGGCAGCCGCCGCGACTCGCCCATCACCTCGAAGGCCAGCAGTGCGTGCTCCACCTCGCGGATGGCCGACTCGCCGCGCAGGTGGTCGTTGTTCAGCCGCGCGATCGTCGTTGCCAGCTCGGGGGCCCGCTCGCGCAGGCGCGGGAACAGCAGCTCGGTTTCCTTGGTGTGGTGCAGCCGCTCCGGAAACTCGTCGACGTAGAACAGCATCGCCCGCAGCACGCCGAAATCCGGCAGAACCTGTTCGCGCCGCGCCTGCTCGAGCAGCATCTTCATCGAGCGCAGCATGGCGGCCAGCGCCTGGTGTTCATCGCGGATCACGTCGAGGGCTGCGGTACGCATGGCAAGCGGGTCCTTTCTAGGCGTCGGCTGCGGCCGGCGGGCGCGGGCCGAAGGCTCGCAGGGTGGCGGGGCGACGGTCTTGCGCCACGTCAAGACGGTGGTTTCGCAAGGAGGCCTCGGCATCGGGCAGCGGCCGCGCATCGGCGCGCCCTGCCCAGCCCGCGGGCGCTCCGCGCCGCATGGGCCCACGCAGCGCGCCGGGCGCACGCGTTCATGGCCTCGGGCCGTCAGCCTCGCTCGGCCAGGAGGCTGCCGCGCTCCAGCCGCTGCGCGTGCACGACGCGCGGCGCGAAGGCGCGCTGCAGCGCCTGCACCAGCCGCTCCGCGCGGCCGCTGTTGTCGTTCAGCAGGTTGCACACGTAGACGTCCAGCGTCACCGCCCCCAGTTCGGGCCAGGTGTGCACGGCCACGTGCGATTCGGCGAGCAGCACGACCCCGGTGACGCCGGCGCCGGCGCCGAAGTGGTGGAACAACTCGCCCACCGGCGTGAGGCCGGCGGCGGCCACCTCACGCAGGCACAGCGCACGCAGCGCCTGCGCCTCGCGCAGCAGCCCCTCGGCGGCGCACTCGTGCAATTCGGCGGTCAGATGCAGGCCCTGCATCGGCCCATGATACGAACCGCCGCCGGCGGCAGCGGCACGCCGGCTGCCGCGGAGGTCTTGCGGCGGCGCGCGCCGCCTAGAATTTCTGGTTTCCCCCTTCCCGCCCCACCCAGCGCAGCGAGTGCCATGGCCAGCTCCGAACCGCAAACCACCCCGCACTCGAACAAGCCGGCCGCCGCGCAAGCACCGCGGCTGATGGCCGACGCCCTGCGTGCACTGGCGATGGACGCCGTGCAGCAGGCCAACTCGGGCCACCCCGGCGCGCCGATGGGCATGGCCGAGATGGCCGTGGCGCTGTGGGGCCGGCACCTCAAGCACAACCCGGTCGACCCGCACTGGGTGGACCGCGACCGCTTCGTGCTCAGCAACGGCCACGCGTCGATGCTGCTGTATGCACTGCTGCACCTCACCGGCTACGACCTGCCGATGAGCGAGCTGCGCAGCTTCCGCCAGCTGCACAGCAAGACGCCCGGCCACCCCGAGGTGGACGTGACGCCCGGCGTTGAAACCACCACCGGCCCGCTCGGCCAGGGTCTTGCCAACGCGGTGGGCATGGCGCTGGCCGAGAAGCTGCTGGCCGCCGAGTTCAACCGCGAAGGCCACGCGGTCGTCGGCCATCACACCTACGTGTTCCTGGGCGACGGTTGCCTGATGGAAGGCATCAGCCACGAGGCCACGGCGCTGGCCGGGGCGTGGAAGCTCAACAAGCTGGTGGCGCTGTACGACGACAACGGCATCAGCATCGACGGTGCCGTGGCGCCGTGGTACGTGGACGATGCGGCGCAGCGCTTCACGGCCTGTGGCTGGAACGTGATCGGCCCCATCGACGGCCACGATGCCGACGCCGTGAGTGCGGCGCTCGCGCGAGCGAAGATCGAGCCGCTGAAGCCCACGCTGATCGTCTGCAAGACGACCATCGGCCGCGGCTCGCCCAATCGCGCCGGCAGCGCCAAGGCGCACGGCGAGCCGCTGGGCGCCGAGGAGATCAAGCTCACGCGCGCGGCACTCGGCTGGTCGCACGAACCCTTCGTCGTGCCCGAGTCGGCCTACCAGGCCTGGGACGCACGCCGCAGCGGCGCGCAGGCCCAGGCCGGCTGGGCCGAGGGCTACGAGGCCTACCGCGCCGCGCACCCGGCGCTGGCCGCGCAGTTCGAGCGGCGCATGCAGGGCGAGCTGCCGGCGAACTTCGTGCAGGCCACGGTCGAAGCCATCCAGGCCATGCAGACCAAGGGAGAAACGGTCGCCACGCGCAAGGCCAGCCAGAACGCGCTGGAAGTGCTCACCCAGTTGATGCCCGAGCTGCTGGGCGGCAGCGCCGACCTCACCGGCAGCAACCTCACCAACACGAGCGCCACGCCGGCGCTGCGCTTCGACCTCGCCGGCCGCGGCAACGGCGGGCGCCACATCAACTACGGCGTGCGCGAGTTCGGCATGGCCGCGGTGATGAACGGCATCGCGCTGCACGGCGGCTTCATCCCCTACGGCGGCACGTTCCTGACCTTCAGCGACTACAGCCGCAACGCCCTCCGCATGGCCGCGCTGATGAGGCGCCGCGTCATTCACGTCTTCACGCACGACAGCATCGGCCTGGGTGAAGACGGCCCCACGCACCAGAGCGTGGAGCACGCGGCCAGCTTGAGGCTGATTCCGAACTTGGACGTCTGGCGCCCGGCCGACACCACCGAGACGATGGTGGCCTGGACCGCGGCGCTGTCCAACGCCTCGCGGCCCACCGCGCTGCTGCTGACAAGGCAGGCCGTGCCGCACTGCCCCAAGCCCGCGCTGCACGACATCGGCAAGGGCGCCTACGTGCTGGCCGAGCCGGCCGAGGTGGGGCTGAAGAAGGCCGCCGAGGCGGTGATCGTCGCCAGCGGCAGCGAGGTGCAACTCGGCCTGCACGCGCAAGCGGAACTGGCCAAGCTCGGCATCGCCGTGCGCGTGGTGAGCATGCCCAGCACCACCACCTTCGACCGCCAGCGCACCGACTACAAGAAGCGCGTGCTGCCCGAAGGCGTGCCGCGTATTGCGGTGGAGGCCGGCGTCACGGATCTCTGGTGGAAGTACGGCTGCGCGGCCGTGGTGGGCATCGACCGCTACGGCGAGAGCGCCCCCGCCGGCGCGCTGTTCAAGTTCTTCCACCTCACCGCACAGAACGTCGCGGAGGTCGTGCGCAAGGTCCTTGGCCGCTGAGCGCGCCCGCGGCATGCTCCGCGGCTTCGAATTCTTCCTGCCCCTCCCTACCCAAGCCTCTCATCAAGGAGTGACCCCGCCATGACCATCAAAGTCGGCATCAACGGCTTCGGCCGCATCGGGCGCATGGTGTTCCGCGCCGCGGCGCAGAACTTCGCCAACGACATCCAGATCGTCGGCATCAACGACCTGCTGGAACCCGACTACCTGGCGTACATGCTGAAGTACGACAGCGTGCACGGCCGCTTCAAGGGCGAGGTCGCGGTGGATGGCGGCACGCTGGTCGTCAACGGCAAGCGTATCCGCCTCACCGCCGAGAAGGACCCGGCGGCGCTGAAGTGGGGCGAGGTGGGTGCGGATGTGGTGGTGGAATCCACCGGCCTCTTCCTCACCAAGGAGACGGCGCAAAAGCACCTCGACGCCGGCGCCAAGAAGGTCATCATGAGCGCGCCGAGCAAGGACGACACGCCGATGTTCGTCTACGGCGTCAACGACAAGAGCTACCAGGGCCAGGCCATCGTCAGCAACGCCAGCTGCACCACCAACTGCCTGGCGCCGGTGGCCAAGGTGCTCAACGACACCTTCGGCATCAAGCGCGGCCTGATGACCACCGTGCACGCCGCCACCGCCACGCAGAAGACCGTGGACGGCCCCAGCAACAAGGACTGGCGCGGCGGCCGCGGCATCATGGAGAACATCATCCCAAGCTCCACCGGCGCGGCCAAGGCGGTGGGCGTGGTGATCCCCGAGCTGAACAAGAAGCTCACCGGCATGGCCTTCCGCGTGCCGACTTCCGATGTCTCGGTGGTCGACCTCACGGTCGAGCTGAACAAGGAAGCCAGCTACGAGGACATCTGCAACGCCATGAAG
>JAEUPC010000151.1 GCA_016789865.1 Rubrivivax sp. | reverse complement strand
CTTCGTGGTGGACTGCGTGCTCGGCGCCGGCGGCAAGACCTGCCCGCCCACCATCGTGGGCGTGGGGCTGGGCGGCACCAGCGACCTGGTGGTGGCGCTGGCCAAGCGCGCGGCCACGCGGCCGCTGGGCAGCCGCTGCGCCGACCCCGACGGCGCCGCGCTCGAGGTGCAGCTGTCCGAGGCCGTGAACCGACTAGGCGTGGGCCCGCAGGGCCTGGGGGGCGACGCCACCGCGTTTGCCGTGCACATCGAGCTTGCGGCCACGCACATCACCATGAACCCGGTGGCGGTGAACATGCAGTGCCACTCGGCGCGCCGCGCCCGCGCCACCTTCACGCCCGCGGGCGTGAGCTACGGTTTCTGACCCGGCCCCGCGCACGCGCACCATGGCTCACCACGAACTGACGATGCCCGCCACCGAGGCGCAGGTGCGCACGCTGCGCATCGGCGACACGGTGACGTTGCAGCGCACGCTCTACGGCATTCGCGACGCCACGCAGATCCACCTGTTCGACCGCGGCCGCACGACGCGGCTGGACCTGCACGGTCACGCCGTCATCCACACCGCGCCCAACGTGCGCAAGGTGCCGCAGAGCACCGAGCACCCGGCCGGCTACGCGCCGGTGTGCATCGGCACCACCACCAGCGACCGCATGGAGCGCTTCACGCGGCCGCTGATGGCGCAGCTGGGCGTGCGCCTGGTGGTCGGCAAGGGCGGCCTGCGCGAGGGCAGCCTCGCGGCCTTCGCCGAACTGGGCGGCGTGTACCTGGCCATCATCGGCGGCACCGCCGCGCTGGAGACCACCTGGATCGAACAGATCGAGGACGTCGACCTCGACGACCTCAACCCCGAGAGTCTGTGGCGCTTTCGCATCCGCGACTTCGGGCCGCTGCTGGTGGCCATGGACAGCCACGGCGGCAGCCTGTACCGCACGGTGCAGGCCGACAGCGCGGCGCGGCGTGCGCAGGTGCTGGCCTCGCTCGGGGTGAAGGCGTGACCGCGGCCGGTGCCGCCGCCGCTGCCGGTGCGGTGCGGCGCCTGCAGACCGACATCCTGATCCTCGGCTCGGGCGGCGCGGGGCTGTTCGCCGCGCTGCACGCACACCAGCGCGCGCCGCGGCTGAAGATCACCGTCGCGGTGAAGGGGCTGCTGGGCAAGTGCGGCTGCACGCGCATGGTGCAAGGCGGCTACAACGTGGCGCTGGCGCCGGGCGACTCGGTCGAGCGGCACTTCATGGACACCATCACCGGCAGCGCCTGGCTGGCCGACCAGGAACTGGCCTGGACGCTGGTGTCCACCGCGGTGGAGCGCGTGCGTGAACTCGAGAACGAACTCGGCTGCTTCTTCGACCGCAACCCCGACGGCAGCATCCACCAGAAGGCCTTCGCCGGCCAGACCTTCGACCGCACGGTGCACAAGGGCGACCTCACCGGCATCGAGATCATCAACCGGCTGGCCGAACAGGTGTGGGCGCGCGGCATTCACCGGCTGGAAGAGCACCGCGCCGTCGAGCTGGTGAAGACGCCCGCCGGCGACGCGCTGGCCGGCGTGCTGATGATCGACATGCGCCGCGGCGACTTCGTGTTCGTGCAGGCGCGCGCGGTGCTGCTGGCCACCGGCGGCGGGCCCACCATGTACCGCTACCACACGCCCTCGGGCGACAAGAGCTGCGACGGCCTGGCGATGGCGCTGCGCGCCGGGCTGCCGCTGCGCGACATGGAGATGGTGCAGTTCCACCCCACCGGGCTGCTGGCCGGCGCCGGCACGCGCATGACCGGCACCGTGCTCGAAGAAGGTCTGCGCGGCGCCGGCGGCTGGCTGCTCGACGGCGCCGGCGAGCGCTTCATGGCGCGCTACGACCCGCGCGGCGAGCGCGCCACGCGCGACATCGTCTCGCGCTCCATCTACCGCGAGATGCGCGAGGGCCGCACCACCCCGGGCGGCGGCGTGTGGCTGCAGATGCACCACCTGGGGCCCGAGCAGGTGCGGCGCCAGTTCAAGGGCATGGTCGAGCGCTGCGCCGATTGCGGCTTCGACCTGGCGGGCGGGCGCGTCGAGGTGGTGCCCACCGCGCACTACATGATGGGCGGCGTGGTCTTCACGCCCGACACGCGCACCGAGCTGGCCGGCCTGTTCGCCGCGGGAGAAGACACCGGCGGCGTGCACGGCGCCAACCGGCTGGGCGGCAACGGCGTGGCCAACTCCACCGTGTTCGGCGGCATCGCCGGCGACCGCATGGCCGACTGGGTGACCGACCGGGTGGCCGCCGGTGCCGGCTGGCACGCGGCCGACGAAGCGGCGCTGGCCGCCGCGGTGCAGCGCCACGAAGCGCCGCTGCACCGCGCGCCAGGCAACCTGGAACCGCTGCGCGAGGCGCTGTACGCCTGCATGTGGGACGACGTGGGCATCCTGCGCAGCGCGCGCTCGCTGCAGCGTGCCGAAGCCACGCTGGGCGAGCTCGACGCGCGGCTGGCCGCCACCGGCGTGCCCGGCGGCGACCATCGCGCCTGGCACACCGCGTGGCACGACTGGCTCAACCTGAAGAGCCTGGTCGACGTGAGCCGCGTCATCACGCGCGCCGCACTGGCGCGCGAAGACTCGCGCGGCGCGCACTACCGCGAGGACTTTCCCGACTGCGGTGAGCTGGCCGGCTCGACCGCGGTCGTGGTGCGCCAGCACGAGGGGGCGCTGGTGCTCACCCGCGAGCCGGTGCGCTTCACGCGCGTGGCGCCGGGGCAGACGCTGCTGCAGGGCGAGGGAGCCTGAGCGCACCCGCCGAGCCGGGCGCGCCCGCTCGCCGCAGGCTTCAGAGGCTGTCTTCCAGCATGCGCCGATAGTCCTCGGCGCTGGCCGTGCGCGGGTTGGTCTTGTGGCAGTGGTCGGCCAGCGCGCCTTCGATGACGCGGTCGAACAGGTCCCGCGTCACGCCCATCGCCGCCAGCCCGCCGGGCAGGCCCAGGCGCAGGTTCATCTCGCGCAGCGCCGAGGCGAGCTCGGTGCCCGCGGCGTCGCAGCCCGGCATGCCGATGGCCTGCGCCATGCGCTGCAGGCGCCGCTCGGCGCGGATCGAGTCGGCCTCGGCGTTGAAACGCACCACCGCCGGCAGGAACATGGCGTTGAGCGTGCCGTGGTGCAGCCGCGGGTTCACGCCGCCCAGGCTGTGGCTGAGCGAGTGCACGCAGCCCAGCCCCTTCTGGAAGCCCATCGCGCCTTGCATGCTGGCGCTGAGCATGTTCCAGCGCGCCGTCATGTCCGAGCCGTCGCGCGTGGCGCGCTCGACGTTCGCCCAGCCGCGCGCCAGGCCGTCGAGCACGATGCCGTCGGCCGGCGGGTTCACCGCCGGCGCCATGAAGGCTTCCATGCAGTGCGCAACGGCGTCCATGCCGGTGGCCGCGGTCAGCAACGGCGGCAGCCCACGGGTCAGCTCCGGGTCGAGCAGCGCCGCCTTGGGCATCAGGTGCCAGCTGTGGAAGCCGAGCTTGCGCCCGTCGTCGACGATGACGATGGCGCCGCGCGCCACTTCGCTGCCGGTGCCGGCGGTGGTGGGCACGGCGATGAGCGGCAGCACGCGTTCGGTGATCTTCGGGCTGCCGCCTTCGATGGTGGCGTAGGTCTTGAGCGGCCCGTCGTGCGTGGCGGCGATCGCCACGCCCTTGGCCAGGTCGATGCTCGAGCCGCCGCCCACGGCAACCAGCCCGTCGCAACGCTCGCGCCGCAGCACTTCCACCGCGGCGCGCACGGCCGCCTCGGTGGGGTTGGACGGCGTGCCGTCGAACACCGCATGCGGCAGCGCGCCCAGCGCCTGCGTGGTCTGCGCCAGCACGCCCGCGGCGCGCACGCCGGCGTCGGTGACGACCAGCGGGCGGCGCATGCCCACGCGCTCGCACTCGGCAGGCAGCAGGCGCACGACGCCCGGGTCGATGTCGATCTGGGTGAGGTAGAAGATGCGGGCCATGGCGCAGTATGCACTGCACGCATTGCGGCCGAACCGGGCCCTTGCGCGGCGCACCCCCCCCACGCACCTTGACTCAAGGCAACCGGGTGCGCCGGCGCGGGCATAGACTGCGCCGCATGTGGGCGTTGCGCCATCAGCGTGGTTGGATCGTGTCGTGCCTGGCCGCCGCACTCTTGTGGGCGCAGTGGCTGACCGCGGCCTATGCCTGCCCGCAACTGCGCGGCGCCGGGGTGGATGGCGAGCCTTGGGCGGGGTCGGTCGAGACCGCCGCCGCCTTGTCCACTGTGCCTTCAGCCCTGTCCGGGCCACCGCCCCAAGCGGCCCTGGCCGAGCCGCCCCTGGCCCACTGCGCCGAGCATGGCCCGGCGGCGATGGACCCCGAGCAGCCGCAGCTGTGCAAGGCGCATTGCCAGGCTGGCCAGCAGACGGTGAACAGCCAGGCCGGTGCGGTCGACGCGCCGCCGCTGGTGCTGGCCGCCTCGGCCCTGGTGGGGCTGATCGCGGCTTTCGAGCCGGGGCTGCCCCCGGCCGGATGGGCCGAGGCGTGTGCCGCCGGCCCGCCGCGCGGCACGCTGCCGCTGTACCTCTCGCTGCTCGTGCTGCGCAACTAGCGCGCTGACCTTCGTCGTCCGACCGCGGGCGCGCGGAGCTTCCTGCTTCGCAACGCCTCGGATGCCATGACCATGGCCGCGGTCGCCCGCCTGGGTTCTTGCGTTGCAGGGGTTGCGCATGCGCTGTTCCGATTCGATCTCTTCTTGCCGGGTCTCGTCGCGCGTGGCGCCGGCGCCTGTCGCGGCGATGGGTCTGCTGTGGCTCGCCGCACAGGCCTCGGCCGCCGCGGGCCTCAGCCACGCCGAGGCCATTGCGCTGGCGCGCGAGAGCACGCCTGCGGTGCAGGCCCAGCAGGCCGTGGTGGCCGGCAGCAGCGCGGCGCGCGCCGCGGCCGACTCGAAGCCTGACCCGCGCCTGACGCTCGGCCTGGAGAACGTGCCGGCCCAGGGCCCTGACCGCCGCAGCACGACCCGCGACCCCGGCACGATGCAGCGCCTGGCGCTGATGCAGGAAGTGCCCAACGGCGCCAAGCGCGAGGCGCGCGCGCGCATGGCCCAGGCACGCATCGAGCGCGACCGCGCGATGCTCGGCACCGCCGAGCGCATGGCCGAGCGCGACGCATCGGCCGCGTGGCTGGCCGTGTACTACGCCGAGCGCCGGCGCGCGACGCTCGGTGACTTCGAGCGCCAGAACCGCCTCTTGCAGGACACGCTGGGCGCGCGCATCGGCACCGGCATGGCGCAGCCGGCGGAGATGACCGCGGCGCGCCAGGAGGCGCTGATGATCGCCGACCGCGGCGACGACTTCACGCGCGACGTGGCGCGTGCGCGTGCCGAGCTGCGGCGATGGGTGGGCCCTCGTGCCCAAGAGCCGCTGGCCGGCGAGCCGCGCGTGCCGGAAGCGAACGCCGAGCGCCTGCGCGCACGGCTGCCGCAGCACGCCGAGCTGCGCCCCTTCGAGCCGATGCGCCGGATGGCAGCGGCCGAGATGGCCGAAGCCGAAGCCGAGAAACGCGGCGACTGGTCGTGGGAGATCGCCTACAGCCGCCGCCCGAACTACGACGACATGGTGAGCTTCATGCTCACCTTCGAACTGCCGTGGCAGCGCGAGCGCCGGCAGCAGCCGCTGGCCGACGCCAAGCGGCGCGAGGTGCAGCGCATCGAGGCCGAGCGCGAGGACATGTCGCGCAAGCTGGCGCTGGAGCTGGAGCAGATGCTGGCCGAGCTGCAGGCGCTGGATGCGCAGCACGCGCGGCTCACCGCCCAGGGCCTGGCACTGGCCGACGAGCGCGTGGAGCTGCTGACCGCCAGCTACCAGGCCGGCCGCGCCGACCTGGGAATGGTGCTGATGGCCCGCACGCAGGCGCTGGAAGCGCGCCTGCGCGTGATCGAACTGGATGCGATGCGCGCCGCACTGCGCGTGAAGCTGGTGACCCTGCTGGGCGAGGAGTGAACGATGGCAACCGCAACTTCTTCTCTCTCTGCAACTGCCCGCACGGCGATCGCCGGTGCGGTGATGCTGGCCCTGGGCCTCGCGGCGGGCTGGGGTCTGTCGCGCTGGCAGGCACAGCGTGGGGGGGCTGACCACGCCGCGCACAGTGCCGTGGGGCCCCCCCCCGGCGCCACCGCCCCCCGCGCACGCCCGGGGGGCTATTGGTACCACCCCAGGGTGGCTTAGCAGGAAGTGGAACAACCCGGCCACAGCCCCGGGATGGTCCAGCCGCGGGGGGCCCCGTACGCCCCC
>JAEUPC010000198.1 GCA_016789865.1 Rubrivivax sp. | reverse complement strand
GGGTTTTTGCGGGCCCGGGGCCGGGCGGGGGGGTGGGTGGTGGCGCGGTGGCTGGCACTGGGGGGGGGGGCTGCCCCCGCCGCGAAGTGTGCCGTGGCGCCCCCACGGGCCCCCACGGCCCCAGGCGAACGCAAGGTGCTCTATTGGTACGACCCGATGGTGCCTTCGCAGAAGTTCGACAAGCCGGGCAAGAGCCCGTTCATGGACATGCAGCTGGTGCCCAAGTACGCCGACGAAGCGGATGCCGAGGGCAAGGGCGTCGCGGTGTCGCCGTTGGCGCAGCAGTCGCTCGGCCTGCGCGTGGCCAGGGCCGAGCGCGCGCCGGTGTCGGCGAGCATCGACGCGGTGGGCACCGTGCTGCTCAACGAGCGCGACGTGAGTGTGCTGCAAGCCCGCGCCAACGGCTTTGTCGAGCGCACCCACGGCCGCGCGCCCGGCGACGTGGTGGCCGCCGGCGCGCCGATCGTCGACGTGCTGATGCCCGAGTGGCTCTCGGCGCAGCAGGAGTTCCTGGCCGTGCGCGCCACGGGCGATGCGACGTTGACGGCCGCGGCGCGCAACCGGCTCGTGCTGCAGGGCATGTCGGCCGAACTCATCGAGCGCGTGGCCGCCAGCGGCCAGCCCGAGCCGTTGCAGACGCTCACAGCGCCCATCGGCGGCGTGATCGTCGAGCTGATGGTGCGCCAGGGCATGACGGTGGGCATGAACATGCCGCTGGTGCGCATCAATGGCCTCGGCACCGTCTGGGTAGAGGCCGCGGTGCCCGAGCTGCTGGCCGCCACCGTGGTGCCGGGCCAGCCGGCCGAAGTGCGGCTGCCGGCCACGCCGGGGCAGGTGATCAAGGGCCGCGTCGCCGCCGTGCTGCCCGAAGCCAACCGCGACACGCGCACGCTGCGCGTGCGGGTCGAGCTGCCCAACCCGGGGCTGAAGCTGCGCGCCGGCCTGTTCGCGCAGGTGGCGCTGAAGGGCGCACCGCAGGGCGACGCGGTGGTGGTGCCGATGGAGGCGGTGGTGCGCACAGGCAAGCGCGCGCTCGTCTACGTGCTCGATTCACCGGGGCGCTACCGCCCGGTGGAGGTGGAGCTGGGGCCCGAGATGGGCGAACGTGTCGTCGTCAAGCGCGGCGTCGAGGTCGGGCAGCAGGTGGTGGCGTCGGGGCAGTTCCTCGTCGACTCCGAGGCCAGCCTGCAGGGCATCACCGCGCGCGCCGTTCCGCAGGCCGGGGGTGAGGCGGCGACAACCACCGAGCACGAAGTCGGCGGCACCGTGATCAGCGTCGAATCGAAGGAGATCACGCTCGACCACGACCCGGTGCCGGCGATCAAGTGGCCGCGCATGACGATGCCCTTCCAGCTGACCAGGCCCGAACTCACCCGGGGGCTGAAGGCCGGCGACAAGGTGGTGTTCAAGTTCAGACAGCAGGGTGACGAGGCAGTCGTCACGGCGATCAAGCCGGCGCAGGGTGCATTGCCTGCGCCGGGTGCGCCGGGTGCGCCAGGTACGCAAAGTGCGCCAGGTACGCAAAGTGCGCAAGGTGCGCAAGGTGCGCAAGGTGCGCCGAGTGCGGTTCGGCCGGCTTCGGGCGCCGCCGCCGATCCGCACGTCCGTCATGCCGACCATGCCGGGCACGGCGCCGCGGCCGCACCGGCAGCATCTGCGGCCTCGGCTCCGGGGAAGAAGCCATGATCGCCGCGCTCATCCGCTGGTCGGTGGCCAACCGGTTCATGGTGCTGCTGGCCACGGTCTTCCTCACCGGCGCCGGCCTCTGGGCCGTGCGCACGACGCCGGTTGATGCACTGCCCGACCTCTCGGACGTGCAGGTGATCATCCGCACCACGCTGCCGGGCCAGGCGCCGCAGATCGTCGAGAACCAGGTCACCTACCCGCTGGCGACGACGATGATGTCGGTGCCGGGTGCGAAGGCGGTGCGCGGCTTCTCGTTTTTCGGCGACAGCTTCGTCTACATCCTGTTCGACGACGGCACCGACCTGTACTGGGCCCGCTCGCGCGTGCTGGAGTACCTGAACCAGGTGCAGGGCCGGCTGCCGGCGCAGGCCCGCACCGCGCTGGGCCCGGATGCCACCGGCGTGGGCTGGATCTTCCAGTACGCGCTGGTGGACAAGACCGGCCGGCACGATCTGGCGCAGCTGCGTGCGCTGCAGGACTGGTTCCTGCGCTACGAGCTGAAGGCGCTGCCCAACGTGGCCGAGGTGGCCACCGTCGGTGGCATGGTGCGCCAGGTGCAGGTGGTGCTCGACCCGCTGAAGCTCGCCGCCTACAACGTGACGCAGGCGCAGGTGAAGCAGGCGGTGCAGATGGGCAACCAGGAGGCCGGCGGCTCGGTGCTGGAACTCGCCGAAACCGAGTTCATGGTGCGCGCCAGCGGCTACCTCAAGAACCTGGCCGATGTGCGCGCGCTGCCGGTAGTGGTGCGCATGGGCGTGCCGGTGACGCTGGGGCAGATCGCGCATGTGCAATACGGGCCCGAGATGCGCCGCGGCATCGCCGAGCTGGACGGCGAGGGCGAAGTCACCGGCGGCGTGGTCGTCATGCGTTCGGGCAAGAACGCGATGACCACCATCGCCGCGGTGAAGGCGCGGCTGGCTGAGTTGCAGGGCAGCCTGCCGCAGGGCGTGCAGATCGTCACCACCTACGACCGCAGCGCGCTGATCGAGCGCTCGATCGCCACGCTCACGCGCGACCTGGTCGAGGAGTTCATCGTCATCGCGGTGGTGTGCGTGCTCTTCCTGTGGCATCTGCGCAGTTCGCTGGTGGCGATGCTGGCGTTGCCGATCGGCGTGCTGGCGGCGTTCTTGGTGATGCGCGCGCAAGGCATCAACGCCAACATCATGTCGCTGGGCGGCATCGCGGTGGCGGTGGGTGCGATTGCGGATGGCGCGATGGTGATGATCGAGAACGCGCACAAGAAGATCGAGGCTTGGCAGCACGCACATCCCGGGCAAGACCTCGCGGGCGCCGAGCGCACCGAGATCATCACCCAGGGCGCGGTGGAAGTCGGGCCGGCGCTCTTCTACTCGCTGCTGATCACCACCCTCAGCTTCCTGCCGGTGTTCACGCTCGAAGCGCAGGAGGGGCGCCTGTTCGGGCCGCTCGCCTACACCAAGACCTACGCGGTGGCCACCTCGGCCGGCGTGATGGTGACGCTGGTGCCGGTGCTGATGGTGATGTGGATCCGCGGCCGCATCCCCGACGAACTGCGCAACCCGCTGACGCGCGGCATGATCGCCTTGTACCGGCCGCTGCTGGAGGTGGTGCTGAAGTGGCCCAAGGCCACCGTGCTGCTGGCGGTGGCGGTATTCGCCAGCACCTGGTGGCCGCTGTCGCGGGTGGGCGGCGAGTTCCTGCCGATGCTCGACGAGGGCGACCTGCTGTACATGCCCTCGGCACTGCCGGGGCTCTCGGCGCAGAAGGCGGCCGATCTGCTGCAGATCACCAACCGCATGATCAAGACCGTGCCCGAGGTCGAGCGCGTGTTCGGCAAGGCCGGCCGCGCCGAAACCGCCACCGACCCCGCGCCGCTGGAGATGTTCGAGACGACGATCCAGCTCAAGCCACCCGAGCAGTGGCGGCCGGGCATGACGCCGCAGAAGGTGATCGAGGAGCTCGACCGCGCGGTGCAGGTGCCGGGGCTGGCGAACATCTGGATTCCGCCGATCCGCAATCGCATCGACATGCTGGCCACCGGCATCAAGAGCCCCATCGGCGTGAAGGTCAGCGGCGCCGACCTGGCGGCCATCGACCGCGTGGCCGCCGAGGTGGAGAAGGTGGCCAAGCGCGTGAACGGCGTCAGCTCGGCGCTGGCCGAGCGGCTGACCGGCGGGCGCTACATCGACGTCGACATCGACCGCGTGGCCGCGGCGCGCTACGGCCTGAACATCGCCGATGTGCAGGACATCGTCGCCGGCGCCATCGGCGGCGAGAACGTCGCCGAGACGGTGGAAGGGCGCGCGCGCTTCCCGATCAACCTGCGCTACGGGCGCGAGTGGCGCGACTCACCCGAGAAGCTGGCCACGCTGCCCATCCAGACCATGATGGGCCAGCAGATCACGCTGGGCACGGTGGCGAAGGTCTCGATCAGCGAGGGTCCGCCGATGCTGAAGAGCGAAAACGCGCGCCCCTCGGGCTGGGTGTATGTCGACGTGCGCGGGCGTGACCTCAGTTCGGTGGTGGCCGACCTGCGCGCCGCGGTGGCGCGCGAGGTGCGGCTGGAGCCGGGCGTGAGCCTGGCGTACTCGGGCCAGTTCGAGTACCTGGAGCGGGCCACCGCGCGGCTGAAGCTGGTGGTGCCGGTGACGCTGGGCCTGATCTTCGTGCTGCTGGTGCTGACCTTCGGGCGCATCGACGAGGCGCTCTTGATCATGACCACGCTGCCGTTTGCGCTGACCGGCGGCGTGTGGTTCCTCTATACGATGGGCCACGACCTCTCGGTGGCCGGCGGCGTGGGCTTCATCGCGCTGGCGGGTGTCGCGGCCGAGTTCGGCGTGATGATGGTGATGTACCTGAAGCAGGCGCTGCAGCAGCGCCTGGACAGCGGCGTGGCCATCACGCCGGCGGTTGTGGACGACGCCATCCGCGAAGGCGCGGTGATGCGCGTACGGCCCAAGGCCATCACCGTGTTCACGCTGCTGGTGGGCCTGGCACCGGTGGTCTTCGGCAGCGGCACCGGCAGCGAGCTGATGAGCCGCATCGCCGCGCCGATGCTGGGCGGCATGGTGACGGCGCCGCTGCTGTCGCTGTTCATCGTGCCGGCGGCGTATGCCTTGATGCGGCGGCGTGGGGTAGGCTGAGCTGCCAGTTCACTCGGCTGGAGGTGGTGGCTGCAAGGCAGCGGGCGGCACGGCGGCGGCGCGCAGAGCGGGCGATCGGCCGCGTTGCGGCCGACTCCCCTGCGGTGCTCAGGCTCCTGGCCCACCTCCGGCTGAGCCGCCACCGCGCCAATCAACGGCTCAACCAGCGGCGAGGAAATGCAAGCGCAGCGTTACCGATGCACCGCAGTTACCCGTGTGTCCCCGCCGACGCACGCATCGCGGCCTCACGGCCGGGGTGCAGTGCCCGCGCCCCCCGGGGGACCTGCGTGCTCGGCGATGTGCTGCCCTGCGAGCCGCTGCACCGCCTCTTGCTCCACCGCCAGCAGCAGATGCCCGCCGTGCTCGAAGGCGACGAGGCGCGAATTGGCGATGTGCCGGGCCGCGAACTCGGCGTTGTGGAACAGCTGCAGGCCGTCGTCGCGGGCGTGCAGGATCAGCGTGGGGGCGTGGATCGCGGCGATGCGGGCGTTGGGCATCGCGGCGCGGTTGTCGAACAAGGTGCCGGCGGCGCGGCGCGACACCGGGTTCATGAAGTCGATGACCTCGTCGGCCAGGCGGCGTTGCTCGGGCGTCAGGCGGGCGCTCACCTGCGGGCTCGCGCCCATCAGTTCGAGGAAGCGGCCGCGCAGCGCCTGCGTCATCGCCCAGTAGCGCCAGTCCTGCTGGAAGACCTGCATCAGCGCATCGCCCTTGTCGTTGGCCTGCGCCTGAGTCGCGTCGGCCGAGTGGGCCACGCCGCACGAGATCAGCGTCAGCGACGCCACGCGCTCGGGGTGCAGCGCGGCCAACAGCAGCGCCGAAGGCCCGCCGTGCGACAGCGCCACCACCGCCACGCGCTCGATGCCGAGGTGGTTCAGCAGGTGCGCGTAGGCATGCGCCTGGTCGTCGAAGGTGGCGCCGGGCTTGAACGTCGAGCGCAGGTAGCCGAAGCGCGACGGGGCGATCCAGCGCAGCCCGGTGTGGTGCCCGAGCGCAGCGTGCGCCACCAGTTCGCCCTGGTCGTAGCCGCCGCCGCTGCCGTGGATGACCAGCACCGGGGTGCCGGTGCCATCACCGCCGCCTTCGAGCCACTCGATGTCGCCGTGGGGCGAAGCGATCAACTGGCTGCGGCCCTCGATGCGCGCATAGGCGCGCGCCATGTCGCGGTGGTAGGCCAGCGCGACGATGGCGATGAATGCCAGCGCCAATACGGCCAAGCCGGCCGCGATGCCCACTTCGATCACTCTTCGCCGTGCCATGCAGAGCCCGCCGGTTGATGCCCGGTCGCTGCCGGAGGATCGCGCGACGGCGACGGCGGCGCACTGCGCCGCGTCAAGCGCGCCGGTGCGGACGCAGGCGGTGGTGAGGGCGCCGGTGCGCACGCCGGCCGTGGTGAGTGCACCGGCAGATGGCACACTCACCGCCCCACATCGCGGAGGCGCTCATGAGCCGCCATGTCCTGCACGGCCAGCCCGGCTGGGGCTCGGTCATCGTCGAGGCGCAACTGGCGGCGCTCGGCCTGCCGTTCGACTTCGTCGAGGTCGGCAACCTGTTCGAGTCCGAAGAGGCGCGGCGCACGCTCGGCCGCGTCAACCCGCTGGCGCAGGTGCCCGCGCTGGTGCTGCCCGACGGCACGCTGATGACCGAGAGCGCCGCCATCACGCTGCACCTGGCCGAAGCCACCGGCCGCGACGACTTCGTGCCGCCGCCGGGGCATGCGGCGCGGCCTTCGTTCCTGCGCTGGCTCGTGTTTCTTGTCGCCAACGTCTACCCCACCTTCACCTATGCCGACGAACCGAGCCGCTTCGTGCCCGGCAACGAAGAGGCGGCCAAGGCCTTCGCGCAGCAGGTCGACGCCTATCGCTGCCGGCTGTGGCAGATGGTGGCGCCGGCGGCGGGCGCACCATGGTTCCTGGGCGGGCGCTTCTCGGCGCTCGATCTGTACGTGGCGACGATGACGCACTGGCGCCCCGGCCGGCCCTGGTTCGACAGCAACGCGCCGGCGCTGGCGGCGATTGCCGAAGGCGTGAAGGGGGATGCGCGGTTTCGCACCGTCTGGCAGAGGAACTTCCCGCGAGACTTCGCTGCCGCGGCTTGACCGCGCGTGACCGCTGTGCAGTCGGCTGCACTGGCGCACTGCACTGGGGGATTGCACCAGCGCCTGCGCCGGCAGGTTGCTTCAGCGTGTGCGCCCTGCCAGGCGTTCAGCCCACTTCGGGCGGCGTCGTGCGCTGCGGCGTGACGTTGCCGCGCGGCTTGGGCGGCGCGGGCCGTCGCCCGTCGAGCACATGCGCCAGTGCCAGCACCGGGTGCCGCAGCAGCATGCGCGGCCCGGCGTAGCGCATCACCTCGCGCACGGCTTCGCGCTGGCGCGGGCCGTAGCAGTGGATGACGCAGTTCGCGCAGGTGGGTTTGTCGGGCCCGTAGGGGCAACCGGCCAGCCGCTTGCGCGCGTACTCGTGCAGCGCCGCGCACTCCTCGCACAGGCTGTGCTCGGGTGCGGGCGCGTGGTGGTCATCGCAGTACAGATGCAGCATGACCTCCATCGTGCGGGCCTCGCGCTGCAGGCGCGCCGTGGCCATGCGGGCGGCGCGGCGCGCGGCGGCTGCCGAGATGGTGGGCGCGGCCGTCGGATCCATGCCCGCATGATCGGCGCGGCCGTTGCCGGGTGGGCTGCGCTGCGTCAAGCGCGGCAGCCCGCAGCGGCCATGCCCCTTGGGACTCATACGGCTTCGCATTCAACGCGCCAACCGCGTTGCTTCGCCTCGCCGTGCGTCGCACTGCCTTCGGCTTCGCGCCTTGTCATCGCGTTGAATGCGAAGCCGTATCAGATCTTCTGCACCCGCCCCTCGCGCACCAGCGGTGCATACAGCGCGAGGTCGGTCTCGACGCGCGCGCGCAGCTGCTGCGGCGTGGACGGCTCGAGCTCGAAGCCCAACGGCGCGATGCGTTCGCGCACCTCCGGGTGCTCGATGGCGGCGGTGAGCTCGCGATGCAGCTGCTCCAGCAGCGCCGGCGGCGTGCCGGCCACCGCCACCAGGCCGGCCCAGGGGCGCATCTCCACGTCGGGCGCGCCGGCTTCGGCCAGCGTGGGCAGCGAAGGGTCGTCCTTGATGCGCGTGCGCGCGGCGACGGCCAGCGCGCGCAGCCGCCCGCGCTGCAGCAGCCCGGCGGTGGTGTTGTAGCTGAAGGCGGTGAAGTCGACGTCGCCCGCGGCCACCGAAGTGAACAGGGCCCCCACGTCCTTGAACGGCACATGCAGCATGCGCACCCCGGCGGCGCGCGCCAGCGTCTCGATGGCGACGTGGCTGGCGTGGCCGTTGCCCAGCGACGCGTAGCTCACGCGCCCGGGCTCGCGGCGTGCCGCTTCCAGCAGCTGCGGCGCAGTCTGGAAGCGGCTGCCGCCACCCACCAGCACCAGGAAGGTGGCGCGAAACAGCAGCGTCAGCGGCACCAGGTCGCGCGCCGGGTCGTACGGCAGCGTGTCATGCACGAGCGGGTTGACGCACATCGTGGCAGTGTCGGCCAGGTACAGCGTGTAGCCGTCGGGCGCGGCGCGGCGCACGTCACCGAAGGCGACGATGCCCGAGGCGCCGGGCTTGTTGTCGATGATCACCGGCTGCTTCCACTGGCGCTGCAGCACCTCGGCCACCGCGCGCATCACCACGTCCGGGCCGACGCCCACGCCGTAGGGCACGACGATGCGCACGGTGCGCTGCGGAAAGCGCGCGTCCGTCTGTGCCCGCGCCGGTGCGCCGGCCCACCCGAGCGTGCCACCACCCACTGCCATGCCGGTGGCCACGGCGGCGCGTGCCAGCCAGTGCCGGCGCGTGCCGGCCGTGCCGCCGGCCACCGAGCTGGCCGTGGAGCCGGCCAGGCCAGGCATCACCAGAATGCGCGAGACGCCATGTGCCATGTTCAGCCCCCCCACAGGCGCCCGAGCACCGCGCCCGAGGCCAGCAGCACCGCGTAGACCAGTTCGAGCCGGAAGGTGCGGAACAGCACGGCGTTGAACGCCAGCCCCGGCGGGCAGGCGATGAAGTCGCGCCGAAGCGCCCATGCCGAGGGCAGCAGCAGCAGCGGCAGCAGCAGCATCGGCCCGGCCAGCAGCGCCATCACCGGCGCCAGCGCGAAAGGCCCCAGCAGCAGCACGGTGTACAGGCGCTGCCCTGCTGCGGCGCCGAAGGTGACCGGGAACGTGCGCCGACCGACCAGCGCATCGTGCGCGATGTCGCGCTGGTTGTTCACCGCCAGCGCGGCGGCGGCGATGGCGCCGATGGCCACCGAGGCCACCACGGTGGCTGCGCCGAGACTCTCGGTGAGCACCCAGTCGGTGCCCATCACCGCCACCAGGCCGAAGAAGACGAACACGGTGAGTTCACCGAACGGCGTGTAGGCGATCGGCTTCGGGCCGCCCATGTAGGCCAGCGCCGCGGCCAGCGAACACGCGCCGATGGCCAGCACCGGCCAGCCGCGCAGCGCCACCAGCGCCAGGCCGAGCGCCGTGGCCGCCAGCGCCACGCCGACGATGGCCAGGCGCACACTGCGCACGCGCAGCCAGCCCAGCGCCGTGGCGCGGGGCAGCCCGATGCGCGTGCCGCCGGCCTCGGCGCCGCGGGCGGTGTAGCCGACGTCGTTTTGCAGGTTGGTGACGATCTGCACCAGCAGCGACGCGGCCAGCACGATGGCCGCCACGCGCCAGTCGAGCTGCCCCGTGCGATGCCAGCCGAGCGCCGCACCCACCACCACGGGACTGAGCGCCACCAGCAGCGTGTGCGGCCGGATGGCCGCCAGCCATGCGGCCACCGAGCCGTGGCGCACCGCGCCGCGCAAATTGCTGCCCGTGCCCTGTTCAACGTTCATTCGACGGTTCCTGTCTGCTGGCCGAGTCGGTGGGCATGCCCCGGCACGGCCCGGGCCCGCCCTGGGGCAGCAAACGCGCCCCGGCAGGCCGATTGTGCGAGCACGCGGCGCCGGCGCCCACGCGCTGGATCAAACGGGCGGCGCGGTGCGGCTCGGGCAACG
The DNA here is from genome assembly GCA_016789865.1 of Rubrivivax sp. Lineage (GTDB taxonomy): Bacteria > Pseudomonadota > Gammaproteobacteria > Burkholderiales > Burkholderiaceae_C > Rubrivivax. The sequence goes on along the minus strand of JAEUPC010000198.1, from coordinate 4,321 downwards.
CCGGATAGACGCCGCGCCCAGGCTGGCGCACCGGCGCGCCCCGGGGCGTTCAGTACCGCCCGTGCTGCTTGTACACGTAGTTGGCCAGCTCCGCCGCCTGCGCCGCCAGGCGGTGCTGCTGCTGGTGCACGCGGCGCACGATGGCGCGCATCACCCGGTACAGCAGGTGCGGGTCGGTGTCCAGCAGCGACTCGAAGCGCGAGCGCTCCAGCCCCAGCACGGTGCACGGGCCGCGTGCCACGATGCTGGCGTAGTGCACGTTGTCGTCGAGGAAGCTCAGCTCGCCGATCGTGTCGCCGCGGGCCAGGGTGAACAACTGCACCTCCTCGGGCGTGCCGGCGGCGCGCGCCACGGCCACCGTGCCGGCGGCCAGCAGGTACAGGTGGCTGTCGGCGGTGCCTTCGGGCACCAGCACCTCGCCGTCGGCCAGCAGGCGCGGCGTCATCAGCGCGGCCAGTGCATGGCACTGGGTCTCGCTGAGTTCGGTGGTGAGCACGGAGCCGTGCAGCAGTTCGTGGGCGGTGGCGGGGCTCATGGTGTTTCTCCTGGCGTGGGGTCGGGGAAGTCAACTCGGGGGCAGCGGGGGCACCGGCGCGGGTGGCGCCGGTGGTGCGAGTGGTGCGAGTGGTGCGAGTGGTGCGAGTGGTGCGGGAGCAGGCAGCATCGCGTCGGCCCGGCGCACAAACGCGTCGACCAGGCTGTTGACCGCCTTGTCGAACAGCGGCGTGGCGATGCTGCCGATGAGCGCGGTGTCGAACTCGTAGTCGAGCGAAAACTCGACGCGGCAACCCCATTCGGCCAGCGGCGTGAGCTGCCACTGGCCGCTGAAGTGGCGGAACGGGCCCTCCTGCAGCTTGATGGCCATCCAGGTGGGCGCGCGCTTGGGGTTGCGCGTGGCGATGCCGAAACGCAGCCCGGCCCAGGCCAGTTCCAGCCGTGCGGCCACCACCACGTCGCTGCGTTCCAGCACCTGCACCGCGCGGCACCAGGGCAGGAAGGCGGGGTAATGCTCCACCGCGTCGATGAGGGCGAAGATGCGCTCGGCCGGGTGGGCCACGAGGGCGGTGCGGTGCACTTGCATCGGCATGCCCGATTCTGTGGCCGGGCGTGCTCAGCTCGCCGTGCCCGGCACGGCCGGCTCGGCCCGCTCGGCCTGTTGGACCGGCTCCGCCTGTTCCGCCTGCAGCGACTGCGCGGCCAGCAGCGCCGGCTGGCGCATCGCGATCGCGTCCTGCTGCTCGAGCTCCTCGATGCGCGTGGCGATCTCGGCCACGTCGCGCTCCAGCGCCGGCAGCAGCACTTCCTGCAACGCGCGCGCGCGGCGCACCGAGCGGCGGTACTCCTGCGAAAGGCGCTCGAGGTTGCCGCTGACCGCGGCCAGCGGCGCGGCGGCCTCGGCCAGCGACGCGAACGCACGGCGGCATTCGCGCAGTTCGGGCGAGGCGCCGACGCTGTCGGCGGCGGCTTCGGTCCACGCTTGCGCGGCCGGCGGCGTGGCCCACTCGGCCTGCTGCAGCCGCACGCCCATCAGCGAACTGCTCTGCAACCGCAGGCCGGCGGCGCCCGGGCGGGCGGCCGGCTGCACCTGCAGCCCCTCCAGCCCATGGCGCGCGACGGCGGCGTGCAGCGAGCGCAGCGCCTGCTCGCTGGCGGCGATCAGCCGCGCCTGCAGCCGGGCATGCCGATGCAGCTGGCGCAGCATCTCGCCGGCCAGCAGCAGGCACTTCTCGTCGAGGAAGACATGGCCCTCGCGCATGGCGTGGCGCTCTTCCTGCAGGTCGAGCAGGGCGGTCCGGGTGGGGTTGAGCGCGTTCACCGCAGACCCTTGGCGCCCAAGCGTTGCGCGGTGAGCCCTTCGGAGCGGCCGGACGGGCTCATGCCGCGGCAGCAGATGCGGCGGCGGGCGCCGCCGGCACATCCAGCACATCCAGATGCCGCGCGATCTGCGCATCGGACAACCGCGCCAGCTCGCTGCGCGGCAGCGCCGCCAGCAGCCGCCAGCCCAGCGCCATGCTCTCGTCCAGCGTGCGCGGCGTGTCCTGGTTGACCAGCTGCGTCTCGAACGCCTGGCCGAACACCAGGTACTGGCGGTCGGTGGCCGCCAGCCCGTCCTCGCCGACGACGCTGGCCAGCACGCGCGCCTGCACCGCGCGCGCATAGGCGGCGTACAGCTGGCTGGACAGCGCCGGGTGGTCGGGGTGCGTGTACTTGCCGCCGGTGCCGTCCTTCATCAGGCGCGACAGACTCGGCAGCACGTCCACCGGCGGATAGACGCCGCGCCGGTCGAGCTCGCGCGAGAGCACGATCTGGCCCTCGGTGATGTAGCCCGTGAGGTCGGGGATCGGGTGGCTGATGTCGTCGGCCGGCATCGTCAGGATCGACAGCTGCGTCAGCGTGCCGCGCACGCCGCGCAGCGTGCCGGCGCGCTCGAACAGCGTCGCCAGATCGGAGTACAGATAGCCCGGAAAGCCCTTGCGGCTGGGGATCTCGCCCTTGCTGGAGGACACCTCGCGCAGCGCCTCGGCGTAGTTGGTCATGTCGGTGAGGATCGCCAGCACGTGCATGCCGCAGTCGAACGCCAGGTACTCGGCGGCGGTGAGCGCGAAGCGCGGCGTCAGGAGGCGCTGCGTCGAGCTGTCGCTGGCGAGGTTGAGGAACAGCGCGGTGCGCTCGAGCGCGCCGCTGGCCTCCAGGCTGCGGCGGAAGAACTCGGCGCTGTCGTGCGGCAGGCCGATGCCGGCGAAGACGATGGCGAAGTCGTCCGGCTGCGGCTGCTTCTCGCCTTCGCGAGGCCGCAGCCGCGCATGCTTGGCGATCTCGGCGGCGAGCCGGTCGTGCGGCAGGCCGCCGCCGCTGAAGATCGGCAGCTTCTGGCCGCGCACGAGGCTGTTCATCAGGTCCAGCGTGGTCACGCCGGTTTCGATGAAGTCGCGCGGGCCGGCGCGCGCCACCGGGTTGATCGGCAGGCCGTCGATGCGCGAACGGGTCTTCGCCGCGATCGGCGGGCCGCCGTCGATGACCTGGCCCACGCCGTTGAAGATGCGGCCGAGGATGCCCGGCGCCAGCCCGAACACCGGCGGCTCGCCGAGGAAGCGCACCACGGTGCCGGCCAGCGTGAGGCCGGCGGTGGACTCCAGCACTTCGATGGTGAGGAACTGGTCGTCCAGCGCCGTCACGCGGCCACGGCGCGGCGCGCCGTCGGGGCCGATGACTTCCACCGCGTCGTTGAGGCCGACATCCAGCGTGCGCCGCAGGAACAGCAGCGGGCCCTCGAGGCGGGTGGCGACGCCTTCAGCGCTGAGCCGCATCGGCGGCCTCCGTGGGCTGGGGCGGGGGGGCCGAGGTGCCCGGGGCACTCGACGTGTCGGCGGTTGCGGGCCCCGGCTGCGGCACCAGCGCCGCGAACTCGCGGTCGAGCGCCGCTTCCAGCTCGGCGAAGCGGTCGAGCTCGGTGTCGCCGATCTCCTCGCCCATGCGCTGCAGCGCGCGCAGCGACTTCAGCGTCGCCAGCTGCTGCGGGTGCACGCCGGCCGCCACGGCGGCATCCGCCTGATCGATGAACTTCGCCACCAGCCGCATCATCGCCCCCTGCCGCGCCGGGCCGCACACGCGGTCGACCTCCGAGAACGCCGACTGGCGCAGGAACGCGTCGTTGATCAGCTCGGCGCTGAACAGCGCCAGCTGCTGGCGCAGTGGCAGCGCGTCCTTGCCGATGATGCGCGCCATGCGTTCGAGCTTGGCCTGCTCGTCCAGCAGCGTCAGGAAGCGCTTGCGCAGCGCCAGCCACTCGCCGTTGCCCTCGCCCGCCCACCAGCCGGCGAACAGGCGCGCGTCTTCGGCGTAACTCTGCAGCGGATGCACGGCCGGGTAGAAGCGGGCCTGCGCGCGCTTGGCGTCCAGCGTCCAGAAGGCGCGCACATAACGTTTGGTGTGGCTGGTGACGGGCTCGCTCAGGTCGCCCGAAGGCGGGCTGATGGCGCCGATCAGCGTCACCGAGCCGCGGCCGCCGCCCAGCGTCTGCACCGCCGCGGCGCGCTCGTAGAAATCGGCCAGCCGCGAGGCGAGGTAGGCCGGGTAGCCGCCTTCGCCCGGCAACTCGCCGAAGCGGCCCGACACCTCGCGCAGCGCCTCGGCCCAGCGGCTGGTGGAGTCGGCCATCAGCGCCACGTCCAGGCCCTGGTCGCGGAAGTACTCGGCCACCGTCACCGCGCTGTAGATCGAGGCCTCGCGCGCCGCGACCGGCATGTTCGAGGTGTTGGCGATGATCACCGTGCGCTGCATCAGCGGCGCGCCGGTCTTCGGGTCGGTGAGCTGCGGAAGC
>JAEUPC010000183.1 GCA_016789865.1 Rubrivivax sp. | reverse complement strand
TCGCCGCCATCCTTGGCGTGGATGAACGCCTCGATGTCCGGGTGGTCGCAGCGCAGCACGCCCATCTGCGCGCCGCGGCGCGCGCCGGCCGACTCCACCGTCTCGCAGCTGCGGTCGAACACGCGCAGGTAGCTCACCGGCCCCGAGGCGTTGCTCTGCGTGCTGGCCACCCAGCCGCCGCTGGGGCGGATACGGCTGAAGTCGTAGCCCACGCCGCCGCCGCGGCGCATGGTCTCGGCGGCCTCGGCCAGCGCGGTGTAGATGCCGGGGAAGCCATCTTCGGGCAGCGAGATGCTGTCGCCCACCGGCTGCACGAAGCAGTTGATGAGCGTGGCCGCCAGCCCGGTGCCGGCGGCGCTTTGCACGCGGCCGGCGGGCACGAAGCCCTCGCGCTGCGCCTGCTCGAAGCGCGTGGCCCAATGGGTGCGGTCTTCGGGCTTCTCGGCTTCGGCCAGCGCACGCGCCACGCGGCGCATCACGTCGTCGGCCGTGCGTTCGTCGCCCTTGGCGTACTTCTCGGCCAGCACTTCGGCGCTGATGGGTTGCGGCGGCAGCGAGTCGGGGGTGGGGGCGGATGCGGTGCCCACCGCCTGGGTGGGCATGAGATCGTCGGTGGGCATGGGGGTACTCTGGCCTTCAGGATGCCGGCGCGCATCATCGCGCCAAAGCGACACGGGTGCCATTAAGGGAGATCAAGGCGATGGCGGGGCCGATACGGCTGGCGCGCGGGCAACCGCGTGGGGCGCGAGGCGTTCATCGCACCAACCCGTGCGTGAATGCCGCCCACAGGTGCCGATGCGGGCCGCGGCATTGACGCCATCGCGCATGCGGCGCTAGCGTCGGCGGCCACAACCCCCGGAGCCCACGATGGCCATCGACGTTCGCATCACCGAGCTGGCGACCGCCCCGATCAAGGAGCGCGGCCCGATCGAAGTGGGCTTCGCCTTCAGCTGCGGCAAGCAGGCCATCGAGGGCGTGGAGCTCGAACTGGCCACGCCGATCGGCACGCTGCGCACGCTGTGGCCGGCGGCGCTGGCCGGCATCGAAGGTGCGGCGGGCAGCGGGCGCGTCACGCTCGATCTGCTCAGCGTGCCCGGCGGCCGCTGTGTGCTGTCGCTGGTGCCCTTGACGGCCGGCGGTGAACGCGGCGCGGGTGCGAGTGCCGAGCTGCTGGTGCCACAGACGAAGTCGCGCCCGCCCAAGCTGGCTGCGGCGTCGTTGCTGGACCCGCGCCTGCGCCGACCGACTGGCGCCGACCGCGTGTTCGTTCGCGCCGATCTCGCCGTCGAGCCCGGCGAGGCCGAGGTGAGTGCCGTGTGGACGTGGATGCGCGGGCCCGGCGGCAGCGAGAAGAACGTGATGGGTGAAGTGAGTGAAGTGGGCGTGGTGCCCTGCGCCGAACGCGTGCAGCTGGCCGCGCTGCATGCCGGGCACGCCGCGGGGCACTACGAGATCGCCGTGCGGCTGGTCGACGCCGCCGGCCAGACCAGCGAGCCGGTGCTGGTGCCCTTCGATGTGCTCGAACGTGGCGGCGCGGCCGGCCCCACCGTGCTGGCCTTCAAGCCGGCGCGCGCGGCGGCCGGCGCCGAAGTGCTGGTGCGCGGCGAAGGCTTCGATGACGAAGAGCTGACGGTGCAAGTGGGTGGCGTGGCCGCCGGCGTGCTGCACGCCGAGGGCAAGCTGTTGCGCATCCGCATGCCCGAGCTCGACGCGCCCGGCCGCATCGTCGTCAGCGGCGCGCGCGGCATCGGGCACAGCGAGCAATGGCTGGCGCCGCAGCCGCGCCTGCGTGTGTGGCCCGAGGCGGCGCAGGTGGCCGAAGGCGGCACGGTGAACTTCGCCGCCGTGGTGCACGGCTCGACCGAAGGCAAGGTGCGCTGGGCGCTGCGCTCCGGTGCGAAGAACCCGGGCTCGATCTCGGCCGCAGGCGTGTACACGCCGCCGGCCGGCGGCCTGCGCGACGAGGTCATCGTCACCGCCACGCACGCGGCAGACAGGTCGTTGAGCGCCAGCGCGCTCGTTCGCGGTGGGCCGCAGCCGGCCGCGCGTGGGCCGCTGCGCATCGGCCGCCAGGGCGGCAGCGTGCGCTCGCAAGACGACAGCTGCGTGCTCGGCCTGCCCGAAGGAGCGGTGCCGCGGTTGCGCGCGCTGGCCATCGAACCCGAAGTTCCGCGCGACGGCGACGAGCCCGAGGGCCGCCTCGTGGTGGCCCAGGTACGCATCGAAGGCGCGCCGCGCGAGCTGGGCGCCGCCGCCGAGCTGACGCTGCGGCTGCGCCACGCGCTGCTGCCGGGGCAGGAGGTGCGGCTGCGTTACCGAGACTCGCCCACCGAGCCGTGGCGCGACCTGCCGCCGCTGCCGGTGGACGTGCTGCCGGGCTCCGAGGCGTTGAGGCTGCGCCTGGAGCAGCTGCACGCGCATTTCCAGGGCACCATCGACTACGCGCCCAAGCCGCCGCGGCCGCCGTCGTTTGCGCCGTCGATCACCGGCGTCGAGCCAAGCGCCATCGACGAAGGCGCCACCGCGGCGGTGCTGGTGACGGGGCACAACTTCGTGCCCGGGGTCTCGCGCGTCACGGTGCACGCCGCCTCGGGGCAGATCGAGCCGCGCGTGGAAGTGCGGCAGGTGCATGTCACCGCCGACGGCAGCAAGCTCGGCGTGACGCTGAAGGCCGGCGTGATGACCAACCTGGCCGAAGGCGCCCGGCTCATCCTCACGCTGCGCGTCACCACGCCCACGGGCGCAGCCAACACGCGGCTGGACATCCTCGGCCACGACGAGCTGGAGCTGAGCGGCACCACCACCCTCACCGGCCCCGGCGTGTTCTCGCGCGTGCGCGTCGCGCCCGGCGCCACGGTGCGCATTGCGCACGGCGCCGCACCGATTCGCATCGCTGCATTCGAGACGTTCACGGTGGGTGGTGCGTCGGGGCGGGCCACCGTGGAGACGCTCACCACCAGCGGTGCGGCAGGCCGGATGGGCACCGCGGCCACCTTGCCGGGTGCCGGCGGCAGCGGCGCCTTTGCGCCCGGCGCAGGCGCGGCCGGTAACGGCGGCAACGGCGGGGCGGGCGGGTTCTCGAGTTCCTTCGGCGGTGGCGCCGGATCCTCAGGCGGCCACTCACCGGGCAACAGCGGCGGCGCCGGCGGGGCGGGCGGCCGACCCGCCTCGCTGCTGGGCAACGCCACCGATGGCGCCACCGGCAGCAGCGCGCGGCTCACCTTCCTGGGCTCGGCCACCAACTTCGGCGCGGGCGCCGGTGGGGGCGGCGGCGGTGGAGGCGGCGGCGAAGGCGCGGTGTTCCGCAGCTTCGGCGGCGGCGGTGGTGGCGGCGGCGCAGGTGGCGGCGCTTTCCGGCTGGCCGCCGGCGAAGAGGTGCGCATCACCGGCCGCGTGCAGGCCAATGGCGGCGACGGCGGCGGCGGTGCCTTCCCGCTGCCGGTGGGCTTTCCGCCCTCGGCGCCGCTGTGGCACGCCGGCTGCGGCGGTGGCGGGGGCAGTGGCAGCGGCGGCAGCATCGGCTTGCACGGGCTGCGCGAGCTCGCCGGCGAGGCGCTGGCGGTGGGCGGCGCCAACGGCGCCGACGCACGCTTTGCCGACGCGGTGATCACCACGCCGGACACGCGCACACCGCTGCAGCGCCTGCTGGCGCAGCCGCAGAACGGCCAGGTGCACATGGACGGTGTGCCCAACAGCCTGGCCGGCACGGTGGCGCCGGCACCGATGTCGGTTCCCGACCTCGACTACCGCGCCAACCTGGTCTCGCCTAGCGCGCAAATCACGATGACCGGCTTCGGCGCGGGGCAGTTGCTGGTCAGCCACGGCGCCGACACCGACGTGGTGCAGGTGTCGGCCCCGGTGTTCTCGGTCAACGTGCCGCTGGCCGCCGGTTTCAACGTCATCGAGGGCGCGCTTGCCGCGCTGAACTCGCCGGGCGACATCAGCGTGCTCGTGCGTGCCGACCCGATGCGTCGCCGGCGCGTGCTGTTCCTGCCCGGCACGGTGCCGGCCTTCACTTTCAACTGCACCATCACGCCGGCCGCACCGGTGGTGGCCACCGAGCGCAGCGTGGCCCTCACCGCCACCGTCAGCGGCACCGCGCAGACCGCCATCACCTGGGACGTCGACGGCGGCGCCGTCAACGGCAGCGTGTCGGCCACCGGTGTCTACCGGGCCCCATGCGACGTGCCGGCACCCGGTGCCGCCACGGTGCGGGCGCGCTCGGCGTTCGACCCCAGCCGCACCGCCGCGGTGAACGTGACGGTATTGCCCGGCATCGCACTCACCGCCACCGCCGCGTTCGGCACGCCGGCGGTGGCCGGGCTGCCCTCGGCCAATGTGGGCCGCACGGTCACGGTGACGATCCCCGCCGCGACGGCGGCCGCAACCACCGAGCGATTCGCGGTGGCGCAGAACGTGGTCTTCGAGACCCACTCGCGCGACGGCACGAGCGGCGCCTGCACCGACGGCACCACCACGGTGGCCGGCACGGCGGCAATCGGCCTGGCCTCGCTGACGGTGACCGTGCCGCCCTGCGCGGCGCCCGAGCAGCACCTGCGCGTGCCGGGTTTCGGCTGCGCGCGGCTGCAGATCGTGCCGCGCATCCAGTCGCTCAACCGCGGCACCAACATCGCGCCGAACATGGGCATCAACGGCAGCGGGTTTGTCTGCGGTGCGACGAAGGTCTTCTTCGGGACCGCCGAGGTGCCGGCGGCGCAGGTGCTGTCGGTGGACTGCGGCGTCATCCTCGTGGGCACCCGGCCGGCGGCCGGGCAGGCGGTGACGGTGCGCACGGCCGGCGGCACGAGCAACGCCGTGACCTGACGGGTCGGGGCGCCGGCTCGACGCGCTGGCCGCGCCGGCACCGCACCGGCGACGCGGCCCGCGCGTCAGGCGACGACGCGCCGGAACACCTCGTCGAGCTGCCGTTCCCAGTGTTCCTTGTCGGCTGCCGGCGCAAAACTCGCCTCGAAGCTGTTGCGGGCCAGCGTGAGCGCGTGCGCCACCGTCAACTGCGGCAGCGCGGCGAAGGTGCGCACGAAGTTCTCGTTGACGTAGCCGCCGAAGTACGCCGGGTCGTCGCTGTTGATGGTGGCGCACAGCCCGGCGTCCAGCAGCGCGGGCAGGTTGTGCTCGGCCAGCGTGTCGAACACGCGCAGCTTCACGTTGCTCAGCGGGCACACCGTCAGCGGCATGCGCTCGGCAGCCAGTCGCTTCACGAGCGCCGGGTCTTCGACGCAGCGCACGCCATGGTCGATGCGCTGCACCTTCAGCACGTCCAGCGCGTTCCAGATGTAGGCCGGCGGCCCTTCTTCGCCGGCGTGCGCCACGACGTGCAGGCCGAGCTCGCGGCAGCGCGCGAACACGCGCGCGAACTTCTCCGGCGGGTGGCCGCGCTCGGAGCTGTCCAGCCCCACGCCGATGAAGTGCTTGCGGTGCGGCAGCGCGGCCTCCAGCGTGGCGAAGGCGTCTTCCTCGCTGAGGTGGCGCAGGAAGCACAGGATCAGCCGGGCGCTCGAGCCGAACTCGGCGTGCGCGCGCCGACCGGCGTGCTCCAGGCCTTCGATCACCGCGCCGATGGGCACGCCGCGCGCGGTGTGCGTCTGCGGGTCGAAGAAGATCTCGGCGTGCACCACGTGGTCGGCGGCGGCACGCTCGTAGTAGGCGAAGGCCATGTCGAAGAAGTCTTCGGCCTTCAGCAGCACGCTGGCCCCGGCGTAGTAGATGTCCAGGAAGCTTTGCAGGTCGGTGAAGGCGTAGGCGGCGCGCAGCGCCTGCACGTCCGGCCAGGCAAGCTTCACGTGGTTGCGCTCGGCCAGGCGGAAGATCATCTCGGGCTCCAGGGAGCCCTCGATGTGCAGGTGCAGTTCGGCCTTGGGCATCTGGCGCAGCAGCGCCTCGAGCTTCGCGTCCATCGTCGGGCACCTCAGGTCGTTGTCGGGTTCATTTCCCGAAGTCGCCGCCCCAGGCCACGGCCACGCGGGCGAGGTCGAAGTGCCGCCGCCACGCCGCGTTCACCTCGGCCAGCGAGGCCGCGGCGATGCGCTCGTCGACCTTCTGCGCGAAGTCGAAGCGCCGACCGAGGTGCAGGTTGTTCGCCGCGAGTTCGGCCAGCGTGTCGTCCTGCGCGCGCGCCAGCCGGCGGAAGCTTGCCAGCGCCGCTTTCGCCTCGTCGAGCTCGGCCTGCGTGAAGCCTTCGCGCGTGGCGCGCTGGAGTTCCTCGCGCCACGCCGCTTCCACCTTGGCCTGGTTCTGCGGCGCGAAGATGGCGCTGGAGGTCCAGCGCGAGTGCGCCTCGTGCGGGTTCCACTGCACGCCGCTGCGCACGTCGTACGACAGGCCTTCTTTTTCGCGCACGCGCATCCACAGCCGCGACGACCCGCCCTGCCCGACGATGGTGTTGGCGAGCATGAACGGCACATGGTCCGGGTGCGTGTCGGTCATCGGCAGCGGCAGGTGCGCCAGCAGCGTGGCGTTCTGCTTGTCCGGGGTCTGCAGCACCAGCCGCTGGGGCTTGAGCGGCACCAGCGGCCGCGGCACGCGCTGGTAGGGCCGCGCGCCGGCGGCCGGCTGGCGCCAATCACCGAACGCGGCCTGCAGCGCCGCCTTCACGGCGGCCACATCGAGGTCACCGACGGCGGCGAACTCACCGCGCTGTGCGCTGTACAGCCGCGCATGGAAGTCGCGCAGCTGCGCCACGGTGATGCCCTTGGCGCGCGCCTCCAGCTCGTCGAAGGTGGCGGCATGGCGCCAGTCGCCAGGCGGATACGGGTTGCCCAGCCGCGCCAGCGCGTTGGCCACCACCGCCTCGGGCTCGCGCCGCTGCTCTTCCAGCGAGGTCAGGTAGGCGCGCCGCACTTCCTCCAGCGCCGGCTCGGGGAAGGCCGGCTGGCGCAGCAGGCGGCCGATCAGCTCGATGGTGGCCGGCAAGTGCTCGCGCACGGTGCGCACGGCCACCACCACGCCCTGCTCGGCCGCGCCGAAGGCGACCTCGGCGCGCAGCTGGTCGAAGCGGTCGGCGATCTGCTGCCGCGTGAGCCCGGCGGCGCCCTTGTTCAACAGGTTGGCGACGAAGCTGTCCACGGTGCGCCGGCCGGCCAGCGAGCTTTCGTCGCCATAGCGCAGCGCAAGCTGCGCCTGCACCGCGCGGCCGCGCGTGCCCTTGGGCAGCAGCAGCACCTTCAGCCCGCTCGGCAGGGCCGAGGTCTGGCTGCGCTGGTCCAGGTGCGCCGGCGTCGCGTCGAAGGCTTCGGCCAGCGCAACGTTGGGGTCGCCCTGGTAGCCTTCGAGCAGCGCGGCCACGTCCACACGCGCCGGCGCCGGCGCGCGCTGCGGCTCGGCCACCGGGCGGTAGATGGCCACGGTGCGGTTGTCCGCACGCAGGCGTTCGCGCGCCACGCGGTTCACCTCGGCCAGCGTCGCCCGGCGCACCTGGTCGCGGCCGAGGAAGTACATGCGCCAGTCGCCCAGGGCGATGGCCTCGGACAGCTGCACGCCGATCAACTCCGGGTCGGAGAAGCCCTTCTCCCAGGCGTTGAGCCACTGCGTGCGCGCACGCTCCAGCTCCTCGGCACTGACCGGTTCGGGGCCGGCGAGCCCATCGAGGACCCGGCTCGCCTCGGCCAGTGCACGATCGACGTCCTGCCCCGGGCCGAGCTGCAGCCCGGCCACGAAGGGGCTGGGCTCGGCGAAGACCGCGGCATACCCGAAGACGCCGGCGGCGAGCTCCCGCTCCACCAACCGCTTGTGCAGGCGGCCGCCGGGCGTGTCGCCCATCACCTGGGTCAGCAGGGCCACCGCAGCGGTGTCGGCATGCGCGCCGGCCGGGCCGTGGTGCGCCACATAGACCAGCGGCGTGCCGCCCACCCGCCGCACGGTGACGCGGCGCTCGCCGTCCTGCGCCGGGTCCAGCGTGTAGGTCGGCGTCAGCACGCGCGTGGGGCGTGCGATCTTGCCGAAGCCCTCGGCCACCATCGCCAGCACCTTGGCGGCATCGAAGCGGCCCGAGACGATGAGCGTGGCGTTGTCCGGCTGGTAGTGCTGGCGGTAGAAGGCCTGCAGCCGCGCGATGTCGACGTTTTCGACGTCGCTGCGCGCGCCGATGGTGTCCTTGCCGTAGTTGTGCCAGTCGTACATCGCCGCCAGCGTGCGCTGGAACAGGATGCCGCCGGGGTTGTTCTCGCCCATCTCCATCTCGTTGCGCACCACCGTCATCTCGGTGGCCAGGTCTTCCTTGGCGACCAGGCTGTTGACCAGCGCATCGGCCAGCCAGCCGACGTACCAGCGCAGGTTGGCCTCGTTCTCGGTGAAGCTTGCGAAGTAGTTGGTGCGGTCGACCCAGGTGGTGCCGTTGGCGCGCAGGCCGCGCTTGTTGAACTCGCCCCACACGTTGCGCGTGGTCGGCGTGCCCTTGAACAGCAGGTGCTCCAGCAGGTGCGCCATGCCCGTCTCGCCGTAGCTTTCGTGGCGCGAGCCGACGCGCACGGTGAGGTTCACCGTGGTGCTGGGCTTGGAGTTGTCGGGCACCAGCAGCAGCTGCAGGCCGTTGGCCAGCCGGTACTCGGTGATGCCTTCGACGGTGGCGCCGGGGGCCAGGCCGGCCGGCAGCGCCGGCGCGGCGGTGGGCGGTGTCTGCGCGACGGACCCGCCGGCCCACGGCAGCGACAAGGCCGCGGCCGCACAGGCCGTGCACAGCCGCCGGCCCAGCCGCTGCAGCGCGCGCCGCCAAGAAGGGCCGAAGATCGGCGTGGACCACCGGTGGTTCAGGACAGACACAAGCGACATGGGCAACCAACGAATAGCCTGCGAGGGGCGGCCAGTGTAGTCACGCGCCCGAACACCACCGCCTCGTTCGGCCCCCGTCGGATGCCTGGGCAGGAGCCCTGTCGAGGGACTGCACCACCGTTGCGTGCACTCAACGCGCTGCCGGCGGCTGCGCGCCACAGTGTGCATCGAGACGATGCGGCGTGATCTGGTTGCGAAGCCCGGCAGAGTCCGCCGTCCGATGGCAGCGGGCCGACAAGGAGAGCAACGTGAGAAGCAGCAGGCTGATCGGTGCACTGGCGCTGGTGCTGTCCGCCACGACCGGCACGACGCTGGCACAGCCGACCAACGAAGACCTCGGGCGCCTGGAGTACGAGGGCAACTGCGCTTCGTGCCACGGCGTCACGGGCAAGGGCGACGGCCGCATGAAGGGCTTCCTGACCAAGGCGCCGAGCGACCTGACGACGCTGTCCCGGCGCTACGGCGGCGCGTTCCCGAACCAGATGGTGTGGGAGGTGATCGACGGCCGCACGGAGGTCGGGCCGCACGGCAGCCGCGACATGCCGGTGTGGGGGCGCGTGTTTCGCGCCCAGGCGATGCAGTACCCGGGCATGGCCACCCAGCCCGAGTGGTACGTGCGTGGGCGCATCGTCGCGCTGCTGGACTACCTGGCGCGCCTTCAGGTCAAGTGAGGTCTCACACGCAGCCCGCGGCGCCCCGGGGGCACCGCGCGCCCGCCCGGCGTGCCGGCGGCCGGCCGGCCAGACTCAGGCGCCGCGCCCGTAGCGGCGCAGCGCCTCCAGGTCGAGCACGCGCACGCCGCCGTACTCCACGCGGATGACGGCGCTGCCCTGCAACGCGTGCAGCGCCTCGTTCACGCGCTGGCGGCTCAGCCCCACCAGGTAGCCCAGTTCCTGCTGCGTGATGCGCAGCAGTTCACCGACACCGGGGTAGAGCACGGGGTTGAACAGCGCCGCCAGGCTGCGCGCCACGCGCGCGTCGGGGTCGGTGAGGCGGTCGATCTCGCGCGCGGCGATGAACTGCCCCAGCCGCTCGTTCAGCTGCATCATCACGAAGCGGTTGAAGCCGATGCTGCGGTCGAGCAGCCAGTGGAAGGTCTCGGCGGTGATGCCGGCCACCACGCTCTTCCTCAGCGCCTGGATGTTGTAGCGGTAGGGTTCGCGCTTGAGCACGGTGCCTTCGCCGAACCAGCCGCCCGGAGGCACACCGGTAAAGGTGATGGGCATGCCCAGGCCCGCGGGCCCGGCGGTGTCGTTGCTCATCTTGAGCAGCCCGTCGATGACGCCGAACCAGTAGGTCACCGGCCGGCCGACGCGGCACACCAGCTCGCCGGGCTCGACCAGCACCACGCGCATGTCACCGAGCACACGCTCGCGCTCCAGCGCGTCGAGGCGGCCGGTCCACGGAATGGTGGCCAGTTCTTCGGCCGCCACCGGCCGTGAACGCGCCGGCGCCACGGCTGCAGCACGTGAAGCTGACGGGAGACCGACTTGGCTCATCAGGGGAATGCCTGTCAGTGGGAACCCTTGAATTGTCGGCACACCGACAACATGGCGTCAAAGTCCGCTCGCACAATTCTCCGTGCCGGTGCTTGGGTGCACCGTGCGCCAAGCCCTGGGCACCCCGACAAGGAGAAACCGGTGCAAACCACGTTCCCGCGCCTGATGCTGGAGCACGCGGCCAAGCGGCCCGACGCCGCCGCGCTGCGCGAGAAGGTGTTCGGCATCTGGCAGACCACCACCTGGGCGCAGCTGGCGCAGACCGTGCGCCGCCTGGCCTGCGGCATGGCGCATGCGGGCATGAAGCGCGGCGACCACGTGGTGGTGGTGGGCGAGAACCGGCCGCGCCTGTATGCCTCGATGCTGGCCGCGCAGTCGCTGGGCGCCGTGCCGGTGCCGCTGTACCAGGACGCGGTGGCCACCGAGTACGCCTTCCCGATCAACAACGCCGAGGTCCGCTTCGCCATCGTGGAGGACCAGGAGCAGGTCGACAAGATGCTGGAGCTGCGCGCGCAGTGCCCGACGCTCCAGCGCATCTGGTACGACGAAGCGCGCGGGCTGCGTAATTACAGCGAGGCCGGGCTCGATTCGCTCGACGCGCTGGTCGCCGCCGGGCAGGCGCACGATGCGGCCAACGCGGCACTGTTCGACGAGGAGGTCGGCGGTTGCCGGCCCGACGACGTGGCGGCGCTGTTCTTCACCTCGGGCACCACCGGCAACCCCAAGGGCGTGGTGCACACGCACTTCACGCTGCTCGACCGCGCCGGCGCCGGCGCCCGCTTCGACAAGCTGACCGAAAGCGAAGAGGTGCTGGCCTACCTGCCGCCGGCCTGGATCGGGCAGAACATCTTCAGCTACGCGCAGTGGCTGGCCTGCGGCTACGTGGTCAACTGCCCCGAGAGCGTGGCCACCACCTCGATCGACCTGAAGGAGGTCGGGCCGACCTACTACTTCGCGCCGCCGCGCGTCTTCGAGGGCCTGTTGACCTCGGTGACGATCCGCATGGAGGACGCCGGTGCGGTGAAGAAGTGGCTGTACAAGCACTTCATGGCGCTGGCCCAGCGCGTGGGGCCCACCATCATGGACGGCAACCCGGTCGGCCTGCTCGACAGCTGGCACTACCGGCTGGGCAACCTGTTCATCTACGGCCCGCTGCGCAACACGCTGGGCCTGTCGCGCGTGCGCGTGGCCTACACGGCCGGTGAGGCCATCGGCCCGGACCTGTTCACTTTCTACCGCTCGATCGGCGTCAACCTCAAGCAGCTGTACGGCAGCACCGAGACCGCCGTGTTCGTCTGCCTGCAGCCCGACCACGAGGTGAAAGCCGACACCGTGGGCGTGCCGATCGAGGGCGTGGAGATCAAGGTCGACGACAACGGCGAGCTGCTGGTGCGCTCGCAGGGCCTGCTCAAGGGCTACTACAAGAACGACAAGGCCACCGCCGAGGTGCTGACGCCCGACGGCTGGTACCGCACCGGCGACGCCGGCTTCCTCGACGCCACCGGGCACCTGAAGATCATCGACCGCGCCAAGGATGTGGGCCGGCTGGCCGACGGCTCGATGTTCGCCCCCAAGTACATCGAGAACAAGCTCAAGTTCTTCCCGTTCATCAAAGAGGCGGTGGCCTTCGGCGACCGGCGCGACCAGGTCTGCGCCTTCATCAACATCGATTTCGAGGCGGTGGGCAACTGGGCCGAGCGGCGCAACCTGCCCTACGCCGGCTATACCGATCTGGCCGGCAAGGCCGAGGTGCGCCAGCTCGTCGCCGACTGCGTCGAGAAGGTCAACGCCGACCTGGCCACCGACCGCCGGCTGGCCGGCTGCCAGGTGAGCCGCTTCCTGATCCTGCACAAGGAGCTCGACGCCGACGACGGCGAGCTGACCCGCACGCGCAAGGTGCGCCGCGGCTACATCGGCGACAAGTACCAGGTGCTGGTCGATGCGCTGTACGGCGGCAAGAGCGAGCAGTTCATCGAGACGCAGGTCAAGTTCGAGGACGGGCGCACCGGCGCCGTCTCGGCCACGCTGAAGATCGTCGACGTGAAGACGCTCGCATCGGTGAGGCAGGCGGCATGAACAAGATGGTCGAGCCGGTGGCCGAAGCGGCCGCCTCCGGTGCCCCGGCCAAGGGCCGCCGCATCGGCGAGGTGGTCCTCGAGGTCAGCAACATCAGCCTGCGCTTCGGCGGCGTGAAGGCGCTCACCGACATCAGCTTCGACGTGCGCGAGCACGAGGTGCGCGCGATCATCGGCCCCAACGGCGCCGGCAAGAGCAGCATGCTCAACTGCATCAACGGCGTGTACACGCCGCAGGAGGGCAGCATCACCTTCCGCGGCAAGACCTTCTCGCACATGAACTCGCGCCAGGTGGCCGAGATGGGCGTGGCGCGCACCTTCCAGAGCCTGGCGCTGTTCAAGGGCATGAGCGTGCTCGACAACATCATGAGCGGGCGCAACCTGAAGATGAAGACCAACATCCTCCAGCAGGCCCTGCGCAACCCGTGGTTCGGCGCCGCGGAGCGCGAGGAGGTCGAGCACCGCGAGTTCGTCGAGCACATCATCGACTTCCTCGAGATCCAGGCCTACCGCAAGACGCCGGTGGGGCGCCTGCCCTACGGCCTGCAAAAGCGCGTGGACCTCGGCCGCGCGCTGGCCACCCAGCCGCAGGTGCTGCTGCTGGACGAGCCGATGGCCGGCATGAACGTCGAGGAGAAGCAGGACATGAGCCGCTTCATCCTGGACGTGAACGACGAGTACGGCACCACCATCGTGCTGATCGAGCACGACATGGGGGTGGTGATGGACATCTCCGACCGCGTGGTGGTGCTCGACTACGGCAAGAAGATCGGCGACGGCACGCCGGACGAGGTGCGCGCCAACCCCGAGGTCATCAGCGCCTATCTGGGCACTTCGCACTGACCACACTGAACTCACGGACGGCGGCCCACGATGGGATTTTTCCTGGAAACGCTGATCGGCGGCCTGATGACGGGCATGCTGTATTCGCTGGTCGCGCTGGGCTTCGTGCTCATCTTCAAGGCCAGCGGCGTGTTCAACTTCGCGCAAGGCGCGATGGTGCTGTCGGCGGCGCTGGCGATGGCGCGCTTCGCCGAGTGGTTTCCGCTGTGGCTGGGCTTCGAGAGCAAGGTGTTGGCCAACGTGCTGGCCATCGCCGCAGCGATGGCCATGATGGTCGCGGCGGCCTGGCTGATCGAACGCCTGGTGCTCAGCAAGCTGGTCAACCAGGAGGGCATCACGCTGCTGATGGCCACGCTGGGCATCGCCTACTTCCTGGACGGCTCGGGCCAGACGCTGTTCGGCAGCGACATCTACAAGATCGACATCGGCCTGCCCAAGGACCCGATCTTCCTGATGGAAAGCGTGTTCCAG
>JAEUPC010000145.1 GCA_016789865.1 Rubrivivax sp. | reverse complement strand
CGCTGCCCGAGTCCGTCCGCAAGGCGCTCGAGACCGCGTCCCTCGACGACAAGTACAGCCTGGCCGAAGGCCGCGCCTTCATGAGCGGCATCCAGGCCCTGGTGCGCCTGCCGATGCTGCAGCGCCAGCGCGACGCGCTGGCCGGCCTGGCCACCGCCGGCTTCGTCAGCGGCTACCGCGGCAGCCCGCTGGGCGGCTACGACCAATCGCTGTGGGCGGCCAAGAAGCATCTGCAGGCCAACCACGTCGTGTTCCAGCCCGGCGTCAACGAGGAGCTCGCCGCCACCGCGGTGTGGGGCACGCAGCAGCTGGATCTCTACCCGGAGCAGAAGAAGTACGACGGCGTCTTCGGCATCTGGTACGGCAAGGGCCCCGGGGTGGACCGCTGCCTCGATGTCTTCAAGCACGCCAACATGGCCGGCACGGCGCGCCACGGTGGCGTCATCGCGGTGGCCGGCGACGACCACGTGGCCAAGAGCAGCACCGCGCCACACCAGAGCGACCATGTCTTCAAGGCCTGCGGCTTTCCGACCTTCTTCCCGAGCAACGTGCAGGACATCCTCGACATGGGCCTGCACGCGTTCGCGATGAGCCGCTACGCGGGCGTGTGGACCGGCATGAAGACGATCCAGGAAGTGGTGGAGTCGGCCGCCAGCGTGACGGTGGACCCGCACCGCGTGAAGATCGTGCTGCCCGAAGACTTCACCATGCCCGCCGGCGGCGTGCACATCCGCTGGCCCGACGCCCCGCTGGAGCAGGAGGCGCGCCTGTTCGAGCACAAGTGGTACGCCGCGCTGGCCTACGTGCGCGCCAACCGGCTGAACCACAACGTCGTGGCCGGCCCGAACGACCGCTTCGGCCTCATCGCCAGCGGCAAGGCCTACAACGACACGCGCCAGGCGCTCACCGACCTGGGGCTGGACGACGAGCTGTGCCGGCGCCTGGGCATCCGCGTGCACAAGGTCAACGTGGTGTGGCCGCTGGACGCGATGATCACGCGCGAGTTCGCGCAAGGGCTGCAGGAGATCCTGGTCGTCGAGGAAAAGCGCCAGATCATCGAGTACCAGCTCAAGGAAGAGCTCTACAACTGGCGCCCCGATGTGCGCCCCAACGTGCTGGGCAAGTTCGACGAGCCCGAGGGCAACGGCTCGGGCGGCGAATGGAGCATGCCCAATCCGAGCGAGAACTGGCTGCTGCGCGCCAAGGCCGACCTCACGCCGGCCCTCGTCGCCAAGGCCATCGCCAAGCGACTGCTGAAGACCGGCATCGTGCAGCCCGGCAGCGACATCGCCGCGCGCATGCAGCGCCGGCTCGATGAAGTCGCCGGCCGCGAGCGGCAACTGGTCGAGCTGAAGGCCAACACCGGCGACCGCATTCCCTGGTTCTGCAGCGGCTGCCCGCACAACACCAGCACCCGCGTGCCCGAAGGCAGCCGCGCGATGGCCGGCATCGGCTGCCACTACATGGCGGTGTGGATGGACCGCAGCACCAGCACCTTCAGCCAGATGGGCGGCGAAGGTGTGGCCTGGGTCGGCCAGGCGCACTTCACGAAAGACGCGCACGTCTTCGCCAACCTCGGCGACGGCACGTACTTTCATAGCGGCATCCTGGCCATCCGGCAAAGCATCGCCGCCGGCGTGAACATCACCTACAAGGTGCTCTACAACGACGCGGTGGCGATGACCGGCGGCCAGCAGGTGGGCGAGCGCCCCGAGGGCCACTCGGTGCTGCAGATCCACAAAAGCCTCATCGCCGAGGGCGTGGCCCGGCTCG
The DNA here is from genome assembly GCA_016789865.1 of Rubrivivax sp. Lineage (GTDB taxonomy): Bacteria > Pseudomonadota > Gammaproteobacteria > Burkholderiales > Burkholderiaceae_C > Rubrivivax. The sequence continues at coordinate 2,291 of JAEUPC010000145.1, read as the reverse complement.
TGATCGTCACCGACCAGCCCGAGAAGTACGCCGGTGTGCCCTTGGAAGCCGGCGTCACCGTGCACCACCGCGACGAGCTCGATGCGATCCAGCGCCAGTTCCGCGAGATCAAGGGCGTCACCGCCATCCTCTACGACCAGACCTGCGCCACCGAGAAGCGCCGCCGCCGCAAGCGCGGCAAGATGGTCGACCCGGCCAAGCGCGTGGTCATCAACGAGCTGGTGTGCGAAGGCTGCGGCGACTGCGGCGTGGCGAGCAATTGCCTGAGTGTCGAGCCGGTGGAAACCGAGTTCGGCCGCAAGCGCCGCATCAACCAGAACACCTGCAACAAGGACTACTCCTGCGTGAAGGGCTTCTGCCCGAGCTTCGTCACCGTGGAAGGCGGCGAGTTGAAGAAGCCGAAGAAGGGAACGGTGAGCCCCCTGACGCCGCCTTCGGCGTCATCGCCCCCCGAGGGGGTCGGCTCGCCCGGCGCAGCCGGATCGAGCCGGAAGGGTTCGCCCGATTCGGTTGCAGGCCTGGCGCTGCTGCCCGAGCCGCCACTGCCGCTGGCCGAGCAGGCCTGGGGCATCGTCGTCGCCGGCGTCGGCGGCACGGGCGTCATCACCATCGGCCAGCTGCTGGGCATGGCCGCCCACCTCGAAGGCAAGGGCGTGGTGACGCAAGACAGCGCGGGCCTGGCGCAAAAGGGCGGCGCCACCTGGAGCCATGTGCAGATCGCCTACCGGCCCGAGGCCATCCACACCTCCAAGGTCGACACCGCCAAGGCCGACCTGGTGATCGGCTGCGACGCCATCGTCGCGGCGAGCAAGGCCACGCTGGGCGTGATGCAACCCGGCCGCACCTTCGTCGCGCTCAACACGCACGGCACGCCCACCGCGGCGTTCGTCAAGCAGCCCGATTGGCAAGGCCCGGGCGCCCAGTGCGAGGCGGCGCTGCGCGGCACGGTGGGCGACGAGGGCGTGGGCGCCTTCGACGCCGAGCAGGCCGCCGAGCAGTTGCTGGGCGACAGCCTCTACACCAACCCGCTGATGCTGGGCTACGCGTGGCAGAAGGGCCGCGTGCCGCTGACGCACGCGGCGCTGATGCGCGCCATCGAACTCAACGGCGTGCAGGTGGAGAACAACAAGGCCGCGTTCGAATGGGGCCGCCGCTGCGCGCACGACTTCGCCAGCGTGCAGGCCCTGTTCAAGGCGCAGCAGGTGATCCAGATCGTAAGGAAGCCGTCGCTGGACGAGATGCTGAAGGCGCGTGTCGAGTTCCTCACCGGTTACCAGGACGCCGCCTATGCGGCCACCTACAGCGCCTTCGTCGAACAGGTGAAGGCCGCGGAGTCACCGTTGGGCGGCAGCCTCGTGCTCACCGTAGCCGTGGCGCGCTACCTCTTCAAGCTGATGGCCTACAAGGACGAGTACGAAGTGGCGCGGCTGCACACCGACCGCGCCTTCACCGACAAGGTGGCCTCCATGTTCGAAGGCGACTTCAAGCTCGTGCACCACCTGGCGCCGCCATCACTGGCCAAGAGGGACGAACGTGGCGAACTGGTGAAGCAGCCCTTCGGCCCCTGGGTGCGCACCGCCTTCGGCCTGCTGGCGAAGATGAAGGGCCTGCGCGGCACGGCGCTCGACCCCTTCGGGCGCACCGAAGAGCGCAAGACGGAGCGCGCGCTGATCGGCGAATATCGCGCCTGCATCGAAGAGTTGCTGCGCACGCTCGACGCCGACAACCGCGCGCTGGCCGCCGAGATCGCGCGCCTGCCCGAGGAGATCCGCGGCTTTGGCCACGTGAAAGAGCGCCACCTGGCCGCTGCGCGCACCAAGTGGGCGGCGTTGATGCAGCGCTGGCGCGCGGGCTGAGCCCCCGGTGCCGCAGCAGCCACCGAAGGGAGGCCGTGATGGTCGATGAGTCAGCGCCGACGGCGCCGCGCGCCGTGATCGCCGCCTTCAAGCCCAGGTCGGGACAGGAGGCAGCGCTGCTGGCTGTGGTGCGCGAGCACGTGCCGACGCTGCAACGCCTGGGCCTGGCCACCGACCGCGCCTCGCTGGTGATGCGCGCTGCCGATGGCACGCTGGTCGAGGCGTTCGAGTGGCGATCGAGCGCCGCCATCGATGCCGCGCACCGCCACCCGGAGGTGTTGGCGATGTGGCAGCGCTTCGAGGCCGCGTGCGAGTACACGAGCCTGAAGGATCTGGCCGAGGCGCAGCATCCGTTTGCCGAGTTTGCGGTGCTGTAGTCGCCGCATGGGCCTGGCCGCGCCCCCCACAGCGCAGCGCGGGATCGGGCGGGCGTGC
>JAEUPC010000109.1 GCA_016789865.1 Rubrivivax sp. | reverse complement strand
GGCGCCATCCTGCGCAACAGCAACGGCGAGCGCTTCATGGAGCGCTATGCGCCCACGCTGAAGGACCTGGCGCCGCGCGACTTCGTCAGCCGCTGCATGGACCAGGAGATCAAGGAAGGGCGCGGATGCGGTCCGAACAAGGACTACATCCAGCTCGACATGACCCACCTGGGCGCCGACACCATCCTGAAGCGGCTGCCCAGCGTGTTCGAGATCGGCCACAACTTCGCCAACGTCGACATCACGAAGGAGCCGATCCCGGTGGTGCCCACCATCCACTACCAGATGGGCGGCATCCCCACCAACATCCGCGGCCAGGTGGTGGCGCCCAGGCCGGCCGGCGGGGGCGGCCAGCCCAACAGCGTCATCAACGGCTTCTACGCCGTCGGCGAGTGCTCGTGCGTGAGCGTGCATGGCGCCAATCGCCTGGGCACCAACTCGCTGCTGGACCTGCTGGTGTTCGGCAAGAGCGCCGGCGACCATGTCGTGGCCTCGCTCGCGGGTGCCGCCAAGGCCCACAAGCCGCTGCCGGCCGACGCCGCCGACGCGTCGCTGGCGCGCCTGGCGCGCCTGGATGCCACCACCGGCGGCGAGTACGCGCAGGACGTGGCCAACGACATCCGCAGCACCATGCAGCAGCATGCCGGCGTGTTCCGCACGCAGGCCAGCATGGACGAAGGCGTGGCCAGGATCAACGCCATCCGCGAGCGCGTGGCCAACATCGCGCTGAAGGACAAGAGCCAGGTCTTCAACACCGCGCGCATCGAGGCGCTGGAGGTGGAGAACCTGATCGAGTGCGCGCAGGCCACCATGACCAGCGCCGCCGCCCGCCGCGAGTGCCGCGGCGCACACACCGTCAAGGATTACGAACGCGGCGCCGACGACGCCGAATGTCCGCTCGGCCGCAACGACCGCGAGTGGATGAAGCACACGCTGTGGTTCAGCCAGGGCAACCGGCTCGCGTACAAGCCGGTCAACCTCGAGCCGCTGTCCGTCGAGTCGATTCCGCCCAAGGTGCGGACCTTCTGATCCAAATCAGCACCGTTCGCCCATGACCAGTCGTACCTTCCAGATCTACCGCTTCGACCCCGACCAGGACGAGAAGCCGCGGATGCAGACCTACACCGTCGAGCTGGACGGCAGCGAGCGCATGCTGCTGGACGCGCTGATGAAACTCAAGGCGCAGGACCCCACGCTGAGCTTCCGCCGCAGCTGCCGCGAAGGCGTGTGCGGATCCGACGCCATGAACATCAACGGCAAGAACGGCCTGGCCTGCCTGGCCAACCTGCGCACGCTGCCGGGCACCATCGTGCTCAAGCCGTTGCCGGGGCTGCCGGTGATCCGCGACCTGATCGTGGACATGACGCTGTTCTTCAAGCAGTACCACAGCATCAAGCCCTACCTCGTCAACGACACGCCGCCGCCCGAGAAGGAACGGCTGCAGTCGCCCGAGGAGCGCGACGAGCTCGACGGGCTGTACGAGTGCATCCTGTGCGCCAGCTGCAGCACCAGCTGCCCCAGCTTCTGGTGGAACCCGGACAAGTTCGTCGGCCCGGCGGGCCTCTTGCAGGCCTACCGCTTCATCGCCGACAGCCGCGACCAGGCCACCGGCGAGCGGCTGGACAACCTCGAAGACCCCTATCGGCTCTTCCGCTGCCACACGATCATGAACTGCGTGGACGTGTGCCCGAAAGGGCTGAACCCCACCAAGGCCATCGGCAAGATCAAGGAGCTGATGGTCCGCCGGACCGTCTGAAGCGCCGCCGGCATGAACACCGAGCGTCTCGACGAACGTTCGCTCAGTCGCCTGAAGTGGCGCTGCCGCCGCGGGCTGCTGGAAAACGACCTGTTCATCGAGCGCTTCTTTCGCGTTCACGAGGAGACGATCACCGTCAGCATGGCAACGGGGCTCGAGACCCTGATGAGCCTGGCTGACAACGACCTGTTGGACCTGCTGCTCGCGCGCAAGGAACTGCAGGGCCTCTCGGAAGACATCGACACGCCCGAGGTGCGTGAGGTGCTGGCGCTGCTGCGCCGCCGCCCGCTGCCGACGGCGCCCGCCCATTGATCAAGAAAGGCTCGAGGTCATGACCCCCTCCGACGTGAAAGCCACCCTGTCGTTCTCCGACGGCAGCCCGAGCATCGACCTGCCGCTGTACAAGGGCAGCATCGGCCCCGATGTCATCGACATCCGCAAGCTCTACGGGCAGACCGGCAAGTTCACCTACGACCCGGGCTTTCTCAGCACGGCGTCGTGCGCCAGCACCATCACCTACATCGACGGCGACAAGGGCGAACTGCTGTACCGCGGCTACCCGATCGAGCAGCTCGCGCAGCAGTGCGACTTCCTCGAGGTGTGCTACCTGCTGATCTACGGCGAGCTGCCCAACACCGAGCAGCGCACCACCTTCACCAAGACCATCACCTACCACACGATGGTCAACGAGCAGATGCAGTTCTTCCTGCGCGGCTTCCGGCGCGACGCGCACCCGATGGCGGTGCTGACCGGGCTGGTCGGGGCGCTGTCGGCCTTCTACCACGACAGCACCGACGTGCAGAACGCGCGCCACCGCGAGATCGCCGCGCACCGCCTGATCGCCAAGATGCCCACCCTGGTGGCCATGGCCTACAAGTACGGCATGGGGCAGCCGTACATGTACCCGCGCAACGACCTGAGCTACAGCGCGAACTTCATGCGCATGATGTTCGCCACGCCGTGCGAGGACTACAAGCCCAACGATGTGCTGGTGCGCGCCATCGACCGCATCTTCATCCTGCACGCCGACCACGAGCAGAACGCCAGCACCTCCACCGTGCGCCTGTGCGGCAGCTCGGGCACCAACCCCTTCGCGGCCATCGCCGCCGGCGTGGCCTGCCTGTGGGGCCCGGCGCACGGCGGGGCCAACGAGGCCTGCCTGAACATGCTGGAAGACATCCAGCGGATGGGCGGCGTCGAGAAGATCGGCGAGTTCGTCAAGCAGGTCAAGGACAAGAACTCCAGCGTCAAGCTGATGGGCTTCGGCCACCGCGTCTACAAGAACTACGACCCGCGCGCCAAGCTGATGCGCGAGACCTGCCACGAGGTGCTCGGTGCGCTGGGCCTGGGCAACGACCCGCTGTTCAAGCTGGCGATGGCGCTGGAGAAGATCGCGCTGGAGGACGACTACTTCGTCAGCCGCAAGCTCTACCCGAACGTCGACTACTACTCGGGCATCGTGCAACGCGCCATCGGCGTGCCGGTGAGCCTGTTCACCGCGGTCTTCGCGCTGGCCCGCACGGTGGGCTGGATCGCCCAGCTCAACGAGATGATCGGCGACCCCGAGTACAAGATCGGCCGGCCGCGGCAGCTGTTCGTCGGCTCGGCGCGGCGGGATGTGAAGCCGGTGGCGCAGCGCTGAGCGGCCCAGGTGCCGGCGCCGCCGGCCCGCGTGATGTTCCGGCCGGCGCGCCCTGGGTGACTTGGTGGATCACGAGTTCTTCCAGCACCGCGGCGCCGGCACACCGATGTCGCGACGCGGCTTCGTCGCGGCAGGTGCGGGCTTGGGGCTGGCCGCGGCCCTGCCCGGCTGCACCTTCTCACCCGACGCCGACCACAGCGGCGAAGACGCTCCGCGGGCCTTGCCGCTGGCCCGCACCGTGGGCACGGCCTGGGTGCTCAGCTCGGGCGGGCCACGCGGCTTCGTGCACGTGGGGGTGCTGCGCGCACTCGACGAACTCGGCCTGGCCCCCGACCTCATCGTCGGCGCGTCGGTTGGCGCGGTGGTGGGCGGGTTGCGCGCGGCGGGCCGCGCCGCCGCGGATATCGAAGTTCTCGCGCTGACGCTCAACCCGCTGTCGGTGGCCCGCCTGGCGCTGGGCAGTGCCGAGCGCTTCAGCGGTGCGCCGGTGGCCGAGCTCGTGCGTGAGCAGGCGCAGCAGTCGCGCATCGAGCGCCTGCCGATCGCCTTCGCCAGCGTGGCGGCGCGCCAGCACGATGGTGTCGCGGTGGCCTTCACCGCTGGCGACATCGGCCTGGCGGTGCAGGCCTCGGCAGCCATCGAAGGCCGTTTCGCGCCGGTGCGCATCCGCGGTGAAACCTACGTCGATGCCGACGCGGTGGCGCCGCTGCCGGTGCGCATCGCGCGGCGGCTGGGGGCGGTGCGCGTGCTGGCCGTCGACGCCAGCGCGCACGTCGAGCGCGCCCCGGCGGCCGCGGCCCGCTACCGCGAGGGCGACCTGAAGAAGCAGGCGCTGGTGGCCGCCGACGCGCGCCACGCCGACCTGGTGCTCAAGCCCGACTTCGGCTACTGGGTGAGCTTGTCGCGCGAGTTCCGCGAGCGCGCCATCGCGGCCGGCTACGGCGACACGATGGCGCGCGCCGCCGAGCTGCGCGCGCTGCACGCCGCGCGCTGAGGCTCGAGCAGGGCTTGTGCGCAGGCACAGCCGCGCCCTCGGATGGACGAGTGGTTCGCCGCCCGAGGGGCGAGCTCTGCGTGCGGCATGCGCGCGGCGCGGCCCGGCTACAGCCCGCTGGGCACCACCTGCGGCTGGCCCGGCATCACCGGCAGCTTGCCGGCAGCGCGCAGTGCTTCCCACTCGGCCTGCAAGGCCGCGTCGCTCTTGTAGTGCGGCACGCGCAGCACCAGCCGCAGCGAGCGGGTGAGCAGCGCGTTGCTGCCGGCCACCTCGACGTTCCAGTAGTGGTGAGCGCGTTTGAGGTTGGTCTCGATGTCCATCTCGAAGTGGTCGCGCGCCTTCTGGCCGCCGAAGACATACAGCTTGCCGCGGTAGATGCGCCAGCTGTTCTCGGCGCCGCCGCCGCCCCACGGGATGGCGTAGTTGATGCCGTTGCTGCAGAAGCCGCCGAACTGCGGCATGTACTTGCCCGGGCTGCGCTCGAACTCGGCCCTGTTCTGCTCGCTTTCGAACAGCCACGTCACGCCGCGATGGTTGGAGGTGATGCCCGGCTGGCCGGCGATCGCGGCGCGGCGCGCGAAGTACGCCACCGCGTCGTGGCCCTCCAGCATCACGCGCTGGTGAGTGCCCTGTGTGGTGGTGCGAAACGGGCCGTCGTTGGGGCTGTCTGGCTGCACCGGCGCATTGGGGGCCACCGGCGGCGCGCCGCAGCCGCTCAGCAGCAGCGGCGCAGCCAGGCCGGCCGCCGTGGCCAGCCCCGCGGCGCCGGCCTCGAGAAACCGGCGCCGGCCTTTGTGCCGCCCTGCTTGCTGGTGTGAGTGAGCCTCGCGCGGCGCGTCAGCGGCGGCGCGGGATCGGCATTCGGACCGGGGCAGAGGTCGCAATCGATCGTCGCCTGGCGTCATTCGTTCTCGTCCTTCTCCGGGCCGCGCGCCCCGGCACTTCACAGGTCGCGCGCCAGCCGCATGCCGCTGAACTGCCAGCGGATATCGGCAGGGAAGAAGTTGCGGTAGCTGGTGCGGATGTGTTCGCGCGGCGTGGCGCACGAGCCGCCGCGCAGCACGTACTGGTTGATCATGAACTTGCCGTTGTATTCACCCACCGCGCCGGCCCAGGGGCGGAAGCCCGGGTAGCCCTGGTACGACGAGGTTGTCCACTCCCACACGTCGCCGAACAGCTGCATCGGCACGCCAGGCTGCGGCGCCGGCACCGGCATCGGGTGCAGCGCGCCGCTTTCGACGAAGTTGGCCTGGCGCATCGCCGCCGCCTCATGGCACTGCGCGGCGTGTTCCCACTCGGCCTCGGTGGGCAGGCGCAGCGGCACGCCGCTTTCGGCGCCGCGCCAGCGCGCGTAGGCGTCGGCTTCGTACAGGCTGATGTGGACGATGGGCGTGTGCGGGTCCAGCGGTGCCTCGCCATGCAGCGTGAAGGCGGTCCAGCCATGATGGCCGGCGCTGCCTTCGCGCCGGCGCCAGTACATCGGCGCTTCGATGCGGTTCGTGCGCACCCAGTCCCAGCCGGCCGAGAGCCACCAGCGTGGTTCGGCGTAGCCGCCGGCTGCCACGAACTGCAGCCATTCACCGTGGGTGACCAGCCGGTTGCCCAGCGCATAAGGGCGCAAGTGCACGGCGTGGCGCGGCGTTTCGTTGTCGAAGGCGAAGCGCTCACTGCCGGTGCCGTCCTCGTTCTTTTCGGCACCGTGGCCAATCTGCACCAAGCCGCCATCGAAGCCCACCCAGCCGTGCGGCAGCGGCGCCACCGCGGCCAGCGGCCAGGCCGATCGGTACACCGGGGCCAGCGGGTTGCAACCCAGCAGGTGCTTGATGTCGGTGAGGATCAGCTCCTGGTGCTGCTGCTCGTGCTGCAGCCCGAGTTCCACCAGCTCGGCGATCTGCCGATGCGCCTCGTCGGCCAGCGGACCGGCCAAGAGCGCTTCCATGCGCTCGTCCACCGCCGCGCGGTAGGCCTTCACCTCGGCCAGGCCGGGCCGCGTCACCAGCCCGCGCTGCGGCCGCGGGTGCTGGTCGCCCACACCGTGGTAGTAGCTGTTGAAGAGCACGCGGAAGGCCGCGTGGTGCGGCCGGAACTCCGGCTCGAAGCGCTCGAGCACGAAGGTCTCGAAGAACCAGGTCACATGCGCCAGATGCCACTTGGTGGGGCTGGCGTCGGGCATCGACTGCACCTGGCAGTCGGCCTCCGAAAGCGGCGCGGCCAGCGCCATCGTGCCGGCGCGCACTGCCCGGTAGCGCCGCAGCAGCGCGTCTGCCGGGGCGGCGGAAGGTGAAGCGGCGCCGCGGCCGGGCGGGCGTTGGGCTTGGGAAACAACCATGGCGCAGGCTCCTCTGTCGTGCCTCTCGTCCCGCTGAGTCGCGCCAGCGGGCCGGAGATTTCGCTTCGTCGCACGGCCTCGTTTTCCACCGGGCGGCGGGGTGGCCACCCGCTGCGTCTTGCGCCCGTGGTCAACGGCGCCTTCTTCCGTGCGCAATGTAGCCCATGCCGAATTGGGTGCTGCGGCGCTCGAAGCCTTCGCACCACGGCTGCACATGGTCCCACGGCCGCCACAGGTCGGCCGCCAGCGCGTTGTAGGGCCGGTTCTTGGCCCAGGCCAGCAGGTTCAGCGGCCCGGTCCACCAGGGAAAGAACTTCATGCCGGCCATCGCCACGCGGCCGCCGGGCTTGACCTGGCGCATCACGTTGTCCACCGCCGCCGGAATGCGGCTGATGTCGTGCACATAGTTGAACAGCACCGCGTCGGCCGGCTGCGGCAGCACCACCTCTTCGGCGCGCGCGCGCTGCAGGTGCACCCGCTCGCCCCAGCCCGCTCGGGCGATGCGCTCGGTGGCCTGCTCGAACATCTCGGGGCTGTGCTCGAAGGCCAGCACGCGCCCGCGCTCGCCCACGGCGGCCAACAGCGGCGCGAAGCTCAAGCCGGTGCCCGCGCCGACGTCGATGACCACGTCGCCGGGCGCCAACGCCAGCAGCGCGATCGTGCGCAGCCGCAGCGGCATCGTGAACTCGGCCGAGGCGTCGTAGCCAGCGGCGCGCCGGCGGTAGCGCGCGAGGGAGATCTCGTTGGGGCTCATCCGCGGGGTCGTTCGGCGCAGGGGGTGCGACCTTACACCGGCGCGCCCCAGCGGCAATCGCCTCGGGGGCTGTGTGCCCGGGCGCCACCCGGGCCGCACCGGCCACCCGGGCCGCACCGGCCGCACCGGCCGTACGGGCTCAGGCCGGCAGCCGCGAGGCCGAGTGCAGCCCCATCACGCCGATGACGATGAGCCCGATGCACACCAGCTTCATCGCCGTGGCCGGCTCCTTGAAGTAAAGAAAGCCGATCAGCGCAGTGAGCACCGTGCCCACGCCCGACCACACCGCATACACCACCGACAAGCCGAGCACCCGGATGACGATGGTGTTGAGCGCAAACGAGCCGGCGTAGAAGACGAAGATCAGCACCGAAGGTGTGAGGCGCGAGAAGCCTTCGGAAAGGCGCATGCAGGTGGTGCCGGCCACTTCCAGCACGATGGCCGCCGAAAGCACCGCCCAGGCCTGGCTCAAGGTCAACGAGGGAATCATCGGCGCAGCCTACACGAAGCGAACGCCGGCGAGGCTCGTTCACGGCTTCGTCAGATCTCGAGCACCTCGCGTGCCTGCCCGTCACCGGCGGCGCCACCGGGCGACGGCGTGTCGGGCAGGCGCCCGGCCAGCAGGCGGATGGTCGATGCATCGAACACTTCGCGCAGCGGCAGCCTTGTGCCGAAGCTCTCGTCGACCAGCGCCAGCACGCGCGTGAACATCAGCGAATGGCCGCCGAGCTCGAAGAAGTCGTCGTTGACGCCGATGCCGCGGATGCCCAGCACGTTCTCCCAGATGGTCGCGAGGCGCCGCTCCCGCTCGTCTTGCGGGGCCTCGAAGGAAGTCGAAAGCGCCGGGCGTTCGGTCGCGGGGCCCGATACGGCGGGCGCGCCGGCTGCCGCTTGGCCGGCCGCGGAGCTGTCCGTGGAGTTGGCTCCGGAGCTGGGGCCTGGCTCCGGCGCAGCGTGGGCCGGGCGGCGCAGGTGCTCCAGGGCCTGGACGACATCGTAGGTTTCCACCACCACGTGGCGCCGGCGCGAGGCCAGCACGCGGCCCAGCGCTTCCACGCCCGCATCGGCGCCGATGGCACCGGCCAGATGTGCGGCCCAGCCCGCGCGCCGCTCTTCGGGTACGCGCAGGTGGGCGGCCATGCCCACGTCGCGCCAGGCGCCCCAGCGGATCGCCACCACCTGGTGCCAGCCCGCGGGGCGCGCGGCGCTGTCGGCGAAGGCCTCGAGCGCGGCGTTGGCCGCCGCGTAGTCGCAGGCGCCGGCGGCGGGCAGGATGGTGTTGACGCTGCTCATCAGCACCATCAGATCGAGTTCGGTGTCGCCCAGCAGGTCTTGCAGCACGCGCAGCCCGCCGAGCTTGGGGGCCAGCACCGCGCGCGCGTCGGCCGCGGTGGCGCGGCGGGCGACCACGCCGCGCCCGGCCACGCCGGCGGCATGGAACACGCCATGCAGCGGGCCGAAGCGAGCTTTGGCGGCGGCCAGCGCCGCGCTCATGGCGGCGAGGTCGGCAGCGTCGGCGCCCACGACGAGCACTTCGCCGCCGGCGGCTTCGGCCTGCCGGATGGCGATGAGGGCGTTGCGCAGCTGCGGATCGGTGCCCGCGTTGGCCAACAACGTGGCCCACTCGTCGCGGGCCGGCAGCGGCCGGCGCGAAACCAGCACCAGCCGTGCGCGGCAGCGCTCGGCTAACCAGCGGGCGATGGCCAAGCCCATGCCGCCCAGCCCGCCGGTGATGAGATAACAGCCGCGCTCGCGCAGCGGCAACCTGTGTGCGCCCTGGCTGCCCGTGGCAGTGGCAGGCAAAGCCAGTCGCTCGTGCCGGCGCACCCACCGCAGGCCCGACCGGTAGGCCACGCGGGGTTCGATGTCGTCGAGCAGGGCCTCTTCGGCGATTGCCTGCGCAGCCGTGGGGATGTCAAGCGGTCGCGCCGCGCCGGCGCCCGCAAGGTCGATCGAGCGCATCGCCAGCCCGCGCATCTCGCTGGGCAGCGTCAGCACCGCTCCGAGCGCGACGGCATGGTGCGGATTGGCGACCGGCTCGCCCAGCACCGACTCGGCGCCGAGCGTGACGTGCAGGCAGCGCAGCCGCTGATCCTCGCCGAGGTCGGGCAGCACGCAGGCGAGTGCCACCAGGCCGTCGTAGTGCGGCTCGTGGGGCGGCAGCGGCCAAACGGGCGCGCTCGCGGATGTGGCCGCGGATGTGGCCGCGGATGTAGCGGCGGTGTCCCGCGGCCCGGCGGCCAGCCCCCACAGGTGCACGATGCCGGCCAGCGGCGCGGGCGCAGTGGCTGCGTCCATGAGCCGCTCGAGGTCTGGGGCCGAATCGGCGCGAACCCGCCAGCGGCCCGGCCCCACGGCTTCGAAGGCCGATGCGGCATCGGCCCGCAGCGTGCTCAAGCCGCGTGCTGCCAGGGCGCCGACGACGGCGTCGGTGAGCTCGTCGCACTGCCCGAGCACCAGCCAGCGCGGCGCTTCAGCCGCGGCCACCGCGGTGGCCGGCCCGGCCAGCGCGACGCTGTCGTCGCGCGCCCAGGTGGGGGCGTAGAACCAATCGTCGATGTGCGATGACCGGGTCACGTGGGCGCGTGCCCCCGCGCGGGCGGCGGAGGCCAAGCCGCCGGCCGCGGCGCCCGGTGCCGCCGGCAGGGCGGCCCCTGGCGCTGCCACGACGGTGTACCGCTGGCGCTCGAACGGGTAGGTCGGCAGCGGCACGCGGCGTGGTGGCCGTGGGTTGCCTTCGCCGCGCTGGGGCACCGGCCAATCAATGGCACAGCCGGCCAGCCACAGCCGCCCCAGCGTTTCGAGCCACGCCTGGCCGGCCGTGCGCGCGTCGCTTGCCTTGGGCAGCGAGGTGGCCAGCAGCGGCGCGGCATGGGCGGGCCGATCGCCCAGGCAGCCGCGGGCCATGGCGATCAACGCCTGGCCCGGGCCGACCTCCAGCAGCACGGCCTGCGGCAGGCGCTGCGACAGCGCGCGCAGCCCGGCTTCGAACTGCACCGGCCGCCGCAAGTGCTCGGCCCAGTAATCGGGCGACACTGCCTGGGCGTCGGTGATCCAGGTGCCGGTGACGTTGGAAAGGAACGGCACCTTCGGCGGCGACAGGCGCAGGCCACGAACGACTTGGCGCAGCGGCGCCATGGCCGGCTCCATCATCGCGCTGTGAAAGGCGTGCGAGGTCTGCAGCGGCCGGGTCTGGATGCCGGCGCGCTCCATGCGGGCGACCAGCGCATCCACCGCCGCCGCCGGGCCGGCCACCGTGCTCAAGCCGGGCGCGTTGGCCGCTGCCAGCTCGACGCCGTCGCCGAGCCAGGTGGCCAGCTCGGCGGCGTCGAGCAGCACCGCCGCCATGCGCCCAGTGGGCTGGGCCTGCATCAGCCGGCCGCGCGCCGCCACCAGCGCCAGCGCGTCGGCCAGCGACAGCACCCCGGCCAGCTGCGCCGCCACGAGCTCCCCGAGGCTGTGCCCCAGCATGGCCGCCGGCGCAATGCCGTGGGCCAGCCAGAGCCGGGCCAGGGCGACTTCGGTGACGAACAGCGCCGGTTGCGCAAAGCGCGTCTCGGTCAGCCGGGTGGCCTGGGCCGGCGAAAACATGATCTCGCGAATGTCCGCGTCCAGCAGCGGCTGCAGCACCTCGGCGCACTCGTCGACGGCCGCGCGGTAGAGCGGCTCGCGTTCGTACAGCTCGTGGCCCATGCCCGTGTGCTGGCTGCCTTGCCCGCTGAGCAGGAAGGCCACCGGGCGCGCCGCGCCTTCGTGCTGGCCGCTGACCACGCCGCCATGCGCGGGCTCGGCGAGTGCCTGCAGCGCGTGCGCACGATCGCGCACGACCACCATGCTGCGATGGCCGAAGGCCTGCCGGCCCACCTGCAGCGTGAATGCCGCATCGGCCAGCGACAGGTGTGGCTGGGCCACCAGGTGCTCGGCCAGCCGCTGGCCCGCGGCCTGCAACGCGGTGGCGGTCTTGGCCGACCAGACGAGCAGGTGAGGGCCGGGCGCGGGTTCGGCTTCGGCCGGAACGATCGGCGCCTCTTCGAGCACCGCGTGCGCGTTGGTGCCGCCAATGCCGAACGAGCTGACGCCGGCCCGTCGCGGCACGCCGGCCGGCGTTTGCCACGGCACAAGATGCACCGGCACCGTGAACGGGCTGCCCGTGAGGCCCAGCGCAGCGCTGGGCCGCTCGAAGTTGACAAGCGGCGGCCATTCGCGATGTGCCAGCGCCAGCGTCGTCTTGATGAGCCCGGCCACGCCCGCGGCGGCGTCGAGGTGGCCGATGTTGGCCTTCAGGGCCCCGAGGGCGCAGTGCCCGGCGGGCGTGCCGCCGCCATCGAAGGCCTGCTTCAGCGCGGCCACCTCGATCGGGTCGCCCAGCGGCGTGGCGGTGCCGTGGGCTTCCAGGTAGGTGATGGTCTCGGGACCGACGCCGGCCAGCGCCTGCGCGGTGGCGATGACCTCGACCTGCCCATCGATGCTGGGCGCGGTGTAGCCGGCCTTGGCCGCGCCGTCGTTGTTGACCGCGATGCCGCGGATCACCGCGTGCACGGTGTCGCCGTCGGCCAGCGCCTGGTCCAGCCGCTTGAGCACCACCACCCCGGCGCCGGCACCGGCCCGTGTGCCCTGGGCCGCGGCATCGAACGGCCGGCAGCGGCCGTCGGGCGAGAAGATCATGCCCTCCTGGTAGAGGTAGCCGCCGCGCTGCGGGAAGAGGATCGACACGCCGCCGGCCAGCGCCATGTCGCATTCGCCGCGTTGCAGCGCGCGGCAGGCCACGTGCACGGCCACCAGCGAGGTGGAGCAGGCGGTCTGCACCGACATGCTCGGGCCCTTCAGCCCGAGCTTGTAGCTCACGCGGGTGGCCAGGAAGTCCTTGTCGCTGCCCAGCATCAGCTGGTAGCCGCCGACGGCCTCGGCCAGCGCCGGGTTGCGCAGCACCTGCGCGACGAGGTACGAGTGCATGCCGGCGCCGGCGTACACCGCCACCGACTCAGGGATGCCCTGCGACCCGGCGGCGTACCCGGCATGCTCCAGCGCCTCCCAGGCGCATTCGAGGAACACGCGCTGCTGCGGGTCGAGCACCTGCGCTTCGCGCGGGGCGTAGCCGAAGAAGCCTGCGTCGAAGTCTTCGGCGCCCTGCAGGAAGGTGCCGCGCCGCACGAACTGCGGGTGCCGGCGCAGCGCCTGCGCGATGCCGGCGGCATCGAGGTCGGCCTCGCTGACCTCCTCGAGGACCTCTACGCCTTCGGCCACCAGGCGCCAGAAGTCCTCGAGCGAAGCGGCGCCGGGAAAGCGCCCGGCCATGCCGACGATGGCGATGGCGTCGGGCGGCATCGGCGAACCGTCAATGTCAGCGGGCGGACGTGGGCTCATGGGGGCGCGATCTGCGCTGCAATTCTTCAGCGCGCGCCCGGGCGCGCTGCAGCGCCGAGGGGGGCTGGCCGCTCTCGCCGTGCTGTCCATCCGGGCCAAATGCACGATTCGAGCCCTCCAGTTCCCTGGTGCCCGCGAGCCGGCGGGCCTGCGCTTGCACGGTGGGGTATTGGAACAGCTCGACCAGCGGCAGCTCGCGCTCGAACTCGCGCTGCAGCCGCGCCTGCAGCCTCACCAGCAGCAGCGAGTGGCCGCCGAGGTCGAAGAAGTTGTCCTGCAGGCCCACGCGCGGCAGCCCGAGCAACTCACGCCAGGCGTCGGCCACGCGCTGCTCGGCCGGCCCCATCACCACAGGCGGGCCGGCATCGGCGGGCGCCTCCGGTGCAGGCGCAGGCAGGGCCTTGCGGTCGATCTTGCCGTTGGGCGTGAGCGGCAGGGCGCCCAGCGCCACGACATGGTTGGGCACCATGTACTCCGGCAGTCGGGCACGCAGTGCCGTGCGCACGGCGTCGGCCGCGAAGCCGTCGCGGGCCACGACATAGGCCACCAGACGCTGGTCGCCCGGCACGTCTTCGCGCACCACCACCACGGCCTGCTGCACGCCCGGCGCGGCGGCCAGCGCCGCTTCGATCTCGCCCAGCTCGATGCGATAGCCGCGCAGCTTGATCTGGTTGTCGCGCCGCCCGATGAATTCGAGGCGGCCGTCGCTGCGCAGGCGCGCGAGGTCGCCGGTGCGGTACCAGCGCTCGGGGGCGCCGCCGGCCAGCGAGAGGGTGGCGAACTTCTCCGCGGTGAGTTCGGGCCGCTGGTGATAACCACGCGCGACGCCGGCGCCGCCGATGCACAGCTCGCCGGCCACCCCCGGCACGGCCAGCTGCCCCGACGCTTCGAGGATGGCCACCGAGGTCCCGGCGATCGGGCGGCCGATGGTGATGGGCTCGGCAGCGTCGGTGATGCGCGTCAGCGTCGACCAGATCGTCGTCTCGGTCGGCCCGTACATGTTCCACAGTTCGCCCCCCAGCTGCAGCAGGCGGCCGGCCAGGTCGCGCGGCAGCGCTTCGCCGCCGCACAGCATCTTCAGGCCCGGCAGCCCCGACCAGCCGGCCTCGATGAGCAACCGCCACGTCGCCGGCGTGGCCTGCAGCACCGTGGCGCGCTGCTCCTGCAGCAAGTCGGACAGCGCCCGCCCGTCCAGCGCAGTGGCGCGGCTGGCCAGCACCACCGTGCCGCCGGCGCTGAGCGGGCCCCACAGTTCGAGGCCGAAGATGTCGAACGACAGCGTCGTCACCGACACCCAGCGGTCGCCCGCCGCGATGCCCGGCTCGTGGTGCATCGAGCGCAGGAAGTTCACCACCGCGGCGTGCTCGATCATCACGCCCTTGGGGCGCCCGGTGGAGCCGCTGGTGTAGATGACGTAGGCGAGGTCGCTGCCGGACACGGCGCATGCCGGCGGTGTGGCGGGCCGGGCGGCGATGGCCGCGGCATCGCGGTCCAGCGCCAGCTGCGGCACATGGGCCAGCGCGCCTCGCGCCAGCGAATCTCCGCGCGCCAGCGCATCGCCGAGAGCGGCGTGCGTCACGAGCGCCGCCACTGCCGCATCGCCGAGCATGAACTCGATGCGCTCCTTCGGGAACGCCGGGTCCAGCGGCACGTAGGCGGCGCCGGCCTTCAGCACGGCCAGCAACGCCACGGCCAGTTCGATGCCGCGCTCCATGTAGACGCCCACCAGCGCGTCAGGCGTGACGCCGCGGGCGATGAGTTCGTGAGCCAGGCGGTTGGCGCGCTGGTCCAGCGCCTCGTAGCTCAGGCACTGCGTGCCGAAGACCACCGCCTCGGCGTGCGGGCTGCGCCTGAGCTGCGTCTCGAACAGGCCGTGCGCCGTGGCGACTTCAGGCGTTTCGAGGGCCGGCCCGCATTGCAGCGCCAGCGCGGCCGCGCCGGTGCCCGACGTGGCGCCGACCAGGGGCAGCGTGCTCACGCGCTGCCCGGGGTCGGCCAGCATGCCCTCCAGCAGGCTGCGGTAGTGGCCCATCAACCGCTCGATCGTGGGCTCGTCGAACAGGTCGGCGTTGTATTCGAAGTAGGTGCGCAGCCCCTCGCCGAGGTCGAAGATGTCCACCGCAAGGTCGAAGCGCGAGGTGCGATGCCGCGGCTCGACGGCGCTGCACACGGCCGCGCCCAGCTCGAAGCGGTCGACCATCAGGTTGTGCAGCACGAACAGCACCTGGAACAGCGGCGAGTGGTCCAGTTCGCGCCGCGGCGCCAGCGCCTCGACCAGCAGGTCGAACGGCATGTCCTGGTGCGCGTAGGCCTTGGTGGCGACGTCGCGTACGCGGTGCAGCAGTTCGCTCACCGTGGGGTCGCCGGCAATGTCCGCGCGCAGCACGATGTTGTTGGCGAAGAAGCCGATGACGCGCTGCAGCTCGGGCCGGTCGCGCGCGCCGACCGCGGTTCCCACCGCGAAGTCCACTTCGCCGCTCAGCCGGTGCAGCAGCACCTGGTAGGCGGCCAGCAGCACCATGTACAGCGTCACGCCCTCGCGCCGCGCGAGGCCCTTCAACGCCCCCTGCAGCGCGGGCGGGAAGATCTCCATGCGGCGCCCGCCGCGGTGCGTCTGCACGCGCGGGCGAGGCCGGTCGATGGGCAGGGCCAGCACGGGCGGCAGGCCCTGCAACTGCTGCTTCCAGTAGTCCAGGTGCCTGCTCATCGCACCGGCGGCCTGCACCTCGTGCTGCCACTGCACTACGTCCAGGTACTGCACCGGCAGCGGCGGCAGCGCCGCGGCGCCACCACCCTGGTGTTGGCGATACAGCGCCTGCAACTCGGCGAAGAACACGCCCACCGACATGCCGTCGGCGACGATGTGGTCGACGACGATCCCCAGCAGATGCTCCTCGGCCTGCAGGCGCACAAGCTTCAGCCGCAGCAGCGGGCAACGCGCCAGGTCGAAAGGCGCGGCCACGTCCTCCATCAGGGCGTGCATCGCACGCTCTTGGCGCTCGGCGGCGGGCGCCGCTTCCAGGTCGAGCTGCTGAATCGGCGCGCGCACCTGCTCGGGTGGGTGCACCACGCAGTAGGGGCTGCCTTCGGCCGCTTCGAAATGCGTGCGCAACGTTTCGTGGCGCCGCACCAGGTCGTCCATGGCTGCGGCCAGCGCCGCGGTGTCGAGCGGACCGCGGATGCGGAACAGGCTCACCACGTTGTAGTTGCTGCTGCCCGGGTCCATCTGACGCAGGAACCACAGGCGCTGCTGCGTATGCGACAGCGGCATGCGCGGCTGGCGCGGCACTGCCCGCAGTTCAGGCAACGCGGCGGTGGCAGGGGCCGACGAGGGCAGCGCCGCTCCAGCCGCCCCAGCCCGCCCGTCCTTCAAGGACTCCTTCAACGCCTCCTTGTGGGCGGCGAGCTCGGCTCGCAGCTCGGCGGTCAGCGTGCCCTTGGGTGCGTTGACATTCAGCCGGTCGCCGTCCAGCGCCAATCGAATGTCCAGCGCCGCCAGTTGCCGCAGCAGGTCGTCCAGCGCGGCCGCTCGCGTCACAACGTCACTTCCTCTCGCGCCTCGTCGGCTGCGGCCTCGTCGGCACCGAAGAAGCTGGCCAGCTGCGCGCCGAGCGCGGCGGCGGTGGGCCACTCGAACGCCGCGGTGGCGGGCACCGGCCTGCCCACCGCGGCCTGCAGCCGGTTGCGCAGCTCCACGGAGGTGAGCGAGTCGAGGCCGAAGCTGCTGAACGGCTGGTCGTCGACGATCGAGCGGCCGCCGTCGGGCAGCGCGAGCACGGTGGCGAGCTCGCGGCGCACCAGCGCCACCAGTTGTGCCAGCCGCTCGGCAGGCGCCAGCGCCGCGTAGTCCACCGCCTGGGCGCGCGCAGCCGCACCGGCACCGGTGCCGCCGGCTGCACGGGCCGCGGCCACCAGGTCGGCCAGCAGCGGCGAGGCATCGCCCTGGCCCAGCTGGCGCAGCACCTGCGGCCAGTCGACCGGCGCCACGGCCACGTTGACAATGCCCTCGCGCAGCACCAGGCTCAACGCCTGCAGACCCTGCGCGGGCGCCAGCGACTCCAGGCCCGATGCCGCGGCGCGTTCCACCGTGCTTCCGCGCGCGGCCATGCCCACTTCCTTCCAGGCGCCCCAGGCAATGCTCGCGCCGCCCTCGTCGTGCAGCGCGCGGTGGCGCGCCAGCGCGTCGAGGAAAGCGTTGGCGGCCACGTAGTTGCCCTGGCCGGGCGAGCCCAGCACGGCCGACATCGACGAGTACATCGCAAAGAAGTCGGGCCGCCAGCCGCGCTGCACGAGCGCCTGGTGCAGCAGCCAGGCGCCGTCGGCTTTGGGCGCCATCACCGCGGCGAAGCGCTCGCGCGTCTGGCGCAGCAGCACGCCGTCGTCCAGCACCGCCGCGCCATGCAGCACGCCGGCCAGCGGCACCGCGGTGCCTTCCAGCGCCTGCATCATCGCCTGCACGCCGGCAGCGCTGCCGACGTCCGCGGCGACGGTGTGCACCCGCACGCCCTGCGACCTCAGTCGGTCGAGCACGTCGCGCGCAGCGGCGTCGGGCGCCGAGCGGCCCGCCAGCAGCAGATGCCGCGCACCCTCGTCGGCCAGCCAGCGTGCGGCGAGCAGGCCCAGGCCCTTGAGGCCGCCGGTGACGAGGTAGAAGCCGTCGTCGCGCACCACCACCTCGGTGCGCGGCGGCACGACGGTGTGGCGGAACACCACGCGGCCGATGTGCCGCGCCTGCGCCATGTGGCGGAAGGCGTCCGGCGCACGCTCGAAGGCGAAGGTCGTGCACGGCAGGATGGGCAGCGCGCCCGACTCGATCTCCTCGAGCACGCGGGTGAAGATCTGCCCCACGAGCTCGGGCGTATCGCGCGCGTTGTCGTTGCAGTCGACGATGTGGTACTTCACCCCCTTGTTCAGCGCCGCGGCCTGCTCATGCGTCCACAGGTTGCGCTTGCCGATCTCGAGGAAGACGCCATCACGGGCCAGCACCTCGAAGCTGCGGTCGAGCATCGCGCCGGTGAGCGAGTTCAGCACGATGTTCACGCCCGCGCCGCCGGTGATGCGCAGCACCTCATCGGCGAACGCCGGCGTGCGCGAGTCGAGCACATGGTGCACGCCCAGTTGCGCCAGCACCGCGCGCTTGTCGGGGCTGCCGGCGGTGGCGAAGATCTCGGCGCCCACCTGCCGGGCCAGCGCGATGGCGGCCATGCCCACGCCGCCGGCGCCGGAGTGGATGAGCACCCGGTCGCCCCTCTTCATCTTCGCGATGAGGTTGAGCGTGATGTCGGCAGTGAGGTAGGCGGTGGGGATCGCCGCGCCCAGCTCGAAATCGAGGCCCGCGGGCAGCGGCGCCACGAACTCCCAGCGCGTCGTGGCATGGCTGGCGAACGCGCCCTCGACCATCGCGACGACGCGGTCGCCGACCTTGAAACCCTTGACGGCCGAACCGATGGCCACAATCTCGCCGGCGCAGTCGCTGCCCAGGCGCTTGATCTCGCCGGGGTACAGGCCCAGTGCCGAGAGCACGTCGCGGAAGTTCAGGCCGCTGGCGCGCACGCGGATCTGGATCTCGCCCGGGCCGGGCGCGCGGCGCTCGTCCGCGAAGATGGCCAGGTTCTCCAGCGTGCCGCGCTCCTCGATGTGCAACCGCGTGGGCGCGTCGTCAGTGGCCGGTGCACTGCGGCGGGCCTGCCGGGCCAGCCGGGCGGCCAGCCGCACACCCTTGCGCCAGGCCACGCGGCCGTCGTGTGCGCCTGCGCCGGCGCTCGATGCAAGGGCCAGCTCGTCGGCCAGCGCACGCGCGTCGGCGCTGCTGGTGGGGCTGGCCTGCGGGTCGAGGTCGATGTGGGTGACGTGCAGGTCCGGATGCTCCAGCGTGGCCACGCGGGCCAGGCCGGCCACCGGTGCTTGCGCGATGCGCGGGGTCTCGGAGCCGTCGGCCGCTTCGGCGCCGGCGGTGACCAGCCACAGCGGCGAGGCGTGGCCGCTGGCGGCCAGCGCCTGCAACAGCAGCAGCGCGGCCTCGGTGCCCAGGCGCTGCCCGGCGCTGGGCAGGTCCTGCGGGCCCGGCTCGGGCACGCCCAGCGGCCACAGCGAGACGATGCCCGAGGGCGCGGTGGGCACCTGCGATGACAGCAGCCGCTGGTAGTCGGCTGGCGCACCCGCATCGATTTCGACGACCCCCGTGGCCACCGCGCGCCAGACGCTGCCGGCCAGCACGCGCGTGGTGGTGCCGCCGCGGCGCATCACTTCGGCGGCCAGCCGCTCGCCGCGACCCTGGCCTTCGTCAAGGATCACCCAGTGGCCCGGCATCGTGGTGTCGGCGGCGGCCGCGAGGGGCTGCTCCTTCCACTGCACCGCGTACAACCACTCCGCGGCCTGTGCATCGGCGCGCTGCCGGAACATGTCGCGGCTGGCGCGGCGGCAGCGCAGCCCTTCGAGCGTGGCCACCTGGGCGCCAGCCGCGGTCTCGATGCGGATGTCGAGCACCAGCATGTCGCCGCGCACCTGCGGCGCCCGCACGAGCGCGTGGCTGATGAGGCGGCCCTCGGGCGCCGCGTACCAGCGCACGCGTTCCACGCCGATCGGCAGGTACATGCGTCCGTCGTCGGCGCCGGGCAGCGAGTCCATCGCCACGGCCGATGCATGGAAACACGCATCGAGCAGCGCCGGATGGAAGGCGAAGCGGCCGGCCTCGGCTTGCACCGCCGCGTCGGCTTCGATCTCGGCCACGGCTTCGCCGCGGCCGCTGGCGGCGCGGCGCATGGCCGCGAAGCGCGGGCCGAAGTCGACGCCCAGGCCGCGCAGCTTGTCGTAGAACGGGGCGACGGCCAGGGCGTCGGGGCAGCGTGCGCGGGCGTCGGCCATCGCGCCGCCGTTCGCCGCCGGCGCGCCCAGCGGCATGGCGCCGAACTGCGCGCTGGCATGCAACAGCCATGGCGCATCGTCACCCTTGGCGTCGCGGCTGAAGATGCGCACGCGGCCGGCCGTGCCGCGCTCGGGGCCATCCACCACCACCTGCAGCGTGCGCTCCTCGTCGGCGCGCAACGGCAGCGGCTCGCCCACTTCCACGCCCTCCACCATCGTGGCCGAGGTTCCCTGCACCTGGCGCATGGCGGCCAGCGCGATCTCCAGGTAGGCGGTGAGCGGCATCACCGCCTCGCCGCCGATGCGGTGGTCGGCCACCCACGCCGGGTCGGTGGCGCTGACCGTGCGCTCGAACTGCGCGGTGACGCCGGCGACCGACATGCGCGTGCCGAGCAGGTCGTGCGCCGTGCGGCCGGGGGCGCGCCGGCTGGCGGCACGGAACGGCAGGCCGAACGGCTGGCGCTGGAAGGGCGTCAATGGCAGCCGCATGCTGCGCCGCTCGGCGCGGCGTGTGAACGCCGCCCAGTCGACGGTGCCGCCGCGCACGTGCAGCCGCGCCACGCTGTCGACGACGATCTCGCCGGCAGGCCGGTTGCGCTTGAGCGACGGATGCCAGGTGATGGCCGTGCCATCGCCCAGGGTCTGCTGCGCGAGCCCGGTGAGCGTGGGGTGCGGGCCCACCTCGACGGCTGCCTCCACACCCAGCGCCGCCAGCGCACGGATGCCGGCCTCGAAGGCCACGGCGTCGCGCACGTGCCGCGACCAATATTCGGGCATGCGCGGGCCCCATTGCGCCCAGTCGAGCACGCCGCCGTCGAGGTTGGAGACCCAGGTCACCTGCGGTTCGTGGTGCTCCACGGCCGCGGCGATGCGGCCGAATTCGTCGATCATCGGCTGCATCAACGGCGAGTGGAACGCGTGCGAGACGGTGAGCGCCTGCGTGCGCAGGCCGCGCGCGGCCAGCCGCTCGGCGATGGCCTTCACCGCCGCGCCGGCGCCGGCGATGACCACCGTGCCGGGCGCGTTGCGCGCGGCCACCGACACCTCGGCCGCGTGGGCCGCCACCTCGCGCTCGACCTCGGCGTGCACGAGCACCGCGTCACCTTGCACCTGCACCATCGCGCCGCCGGCGGGCAGTGCCTGCATCAGACGGCCGCGCGCGGCGATCAGGCGCGCGCCGTCTTCGATGCTGAACACACCGGCTACCGCGGCGGCGGCGAATTCGCCCACGCTGTGGCCGATGACGGCACTGGGCTGCACGCCCCAGCTGCGCCACAACTCGGCCAGCGCCACCTGCAGCGCGTACAGCGCGGGCTGCGTCTGCCCGGTCTGATCGAGCAGGCCGCCGGCGTCCTCGAACAGCAGCGTGGCCAGCGGCTTGGGCAGCAGCGGGTCCAGCACCGCGGCGCAGCGCTCCACCGCCTGGCGGAACACCGGCTCGGTGTCGAACAGCTCGCGGCCCATGCCGACGTACTGCGAGCCCTGGCCGGTGAACAGGAAGGCCACGCGCACGCGTGCAGCGGCCTGGCCTTGCGCCACGCCGGCAGGCGTTTGGCCGGCGGCGAGGGCGCGCAGCTGCGCCACCAGCGTGGGCGCATCGGGCGCGACGAAGGTGCGGCGTTGCACGAAATGCGCGCGGCCGGTGGCCGCCGTCGCGCACAGGTCGGCGAGCTGGCTCGCCGTCACCGCGGCGGCGCCTTGCGGCGCCAGCCGTTCGATGTGGTCGGCATAGGCTGCGCACAGCTGCTGCAGCGCAACCTCGCTGCGGCCCGACAGTGCGAGCAGGTGCAGCGGGCGCGGCGCCGGTGCGGCACTGGCTTGGCGTGCGGCGGCCGGCACTTCTTCGAGAATCACGTGCGCGTTCATGCCGCTGAAGCCGAAGGCGCTCACGCCGGCGCGGCGCACGCCGCCGGCGGGTTGCCACGGGTGCAGCTGCCGGCTCACGCGCACGGGCAGCCGTTCCCACGGGATGGCCGGCGTCGGCTCATGCACATGCAGGCTGGCCGGCAGCTGGCCCTGCTGCATCGACAGCACCACCTTGATGAGCCCGGTGACACCGCTGGCCGCCTCGAGGTGGCCGAGGTTGCTCTTGGCCGAACCGACCTCGAACGGTTGCGCCATGTCGCGGCCCTGGCCATAGACGGCGGCCAGCGCCTCGACTTCGATCGGGTCGCCCAGCGACGTGCCCGTGCCATGCGCCTCGACGTAGCTGACGTCGGTGGGTGCCAGCTGCGCAGCGGCCAGCGCCTGCTGCACCACGGCCTGCTGCGCCAGGCCGTTGGGCACGGTGAGGCCGCTGGAGTGACCGTCCTGGTTGATGGACGAGCCGCGGATCACCGCCAGGATCTGGCGGCCGTTGCGCACGGCGTCCGACAGCCGTTCCAGCACGATCAGGCCGCAGCCCTCGCCGCGCACGAAGCCGTTGGCCGATGCGTCGAAGGTCTTGCAGCGGCCGTCGGGCGACAGCATGCCCCACTTGCTGATCAGCACGAACGGGTCGGGCGACAGGATGCCGTTCACGCCGCCGGCTACCACGAGCCGGCTTTCGCCGTTGCGCAGGCTCTGGCACGCGGTGTGGATGGCCACCAGCGACGACGAGCAGGCGGTGTCGATGGCCATGCACGGCCCCTGCAGGCCGAGCGTGAACGAGACGCGGCCGGCGGCTGCGTTGAGCGCCGTGCCGGTGGCCAGGTAGATGTCGCTGCGGGCCGGGTCGGCCACGTCGATGCGCTGCGCGTAGTCCATCGACGTGATGCCGACGAACACGCCCGTGAGCGAGCCATCCAGTCCGTCGGGCGCGATGCCGGCGTCTTCCAGCGCCTCCCAGGTCACTTCCAGCAGCAGCCGCTGCTGCGGGTCGAGGCCGTGCGCCTCGCGTGGTGAGATGCCGAAGAAGCTCGGCTCGAAGCCGTCGATGTCCTTCAGGAAGCCGCCGGCCTTGGTGCGCGACTTGCCAGGTGTGCTGGGGTCGGGGTCGTAGTACGCGTCGACATCCCAACGGTCGGGAGGCACCTCGCCGACCATGTCCAGGCCTTCGGACAGCACCTTCCAGTAGCCTGCCATGTCAACCACGCCGCCGGGCAACCGGCAGGCCATGCCGACGATGGCAATCGGCTCGTGGCGCGCTCGTTCGCTGGCATCGAGTTTTTCCTGCAGGCGCTGGATCGCGGCCAGCGACTCCTGCAGGACATTGCGGCGTTCGTTCATGCGGGCTCCGTCACGTGGCGTGGCCACGACTTGCGGGCAAGGAGGAGGAAGACGGGCAGGCTGACCAGAGCCAGCGCGAGCAGGTGCTGCCTGTCCAGGCGCGCCTCGCCCAGCCCCACCATCAGCACGATGGTGGTGGTGAGCTGCAGGTAGCACAGCGGCGCGCTCACCGACACCGCTGCGGCGGCGGCCAGTCGGTCGGCAGACCAAAGCGCCAGCAGTCCCAGCGCACCCACGAGCAGCATGCGAGCCAGGTCGGTGGGCGTGGGGGTGATCCACACGCTTGGCATGACGGGCGTCAGCGCCACCAGCACCCAGAACGCGGTGTGGAAGAGGTTGGTGCGCAGTCGTTCCGTGCGCAGCGTGCGCGTGACGACGAGGTACAGCGAGAACGAAGCAGCCATCGCCAGTGGTGCCGCGAGCAGCGCCCAGTCGGCCGGCCCGCCACCGGGCGAGCTCGGCCTGAAAAGCACCACGCCGCCCAGCGACGCCAGCGCGCACAGACCCCACGTCCACAGCGGCGCGCGTTCACCCAGCACGAGCGCCGCCCAGGCCAGCACCATCATCGGCGCCAGCCAGAACACCGCCATCGTCGTGCCCGCCGGCACGCCCCACTGCGTGGCGATGGCCCAGGACGCTGGCATCACCAGCATCAGCAGCGAACGGCCGATCTGCGTGCCTGTTCGCCCCGTGCGCCACAGGGCGGACGGCTCGCGCCACGCGAACAGCGCGGCGAGCAGCGCGACATGCACCGCATAGCGCGTCCACACCACCTGGTAGGCGGAGTAGCGCGCGAGCAGCGTCGCGGCCGTGGCTTCCACCGCCGTCCACAGCACGGTGAACAGCACCATCATCCACATCGCGCGCCGCGGGTCGTTCACCGCGCCTTCTCCAGCGCGGCCAACAGCCGCGCCTCGAGCTCGTCTTCGCTGAGCGTGTCGAGGGCGGCGTCGGCAACGTCCGCCCCGCTCCCTGCGGTGCTGGTGCGCGCGGCGGCGGACCAGGCAGAGTCCGTCGCGGTCGATGGGGCGGCGGCCTTCGCGGCATTGGCGGCATTGGCGGCGCCTGGCCGGCCCGCGTTGGCGGCCGGCCCCGTCGCCGGCCTCGCCGAAGCCGCCAGTTGCGCCAAGGCGTCGGCCAGCTGGTTTTCGAGGAAGCCGGCCAACGCGCCGACATTCGGGTAGTTGAAGGTCAGCGTCGAAGGCAGCGGCTTGCCTGCGCCGCGCTCGAGGCGGCGGCGCAGTTCCACGGCCATCAGCGAATCCATGCCGAGGTCAAAGAGGCCCGTGTTCAGCGCCACCGTGCTGCCGGCGGGCAGGCCGAGCACGGAGGTGACCTCGCGCTGGATCAGGTCGACGAGGCGATCGCGCCGGGCCGCCAGCGGCGAGCCGGCCAGGCGCTGCGCCCACGATGCGCCGGCGGCGTTGCTGCCGCGCGGCGTCGAGGCGGGGGTGGCCGCGCCATGGGCCTTCTGCGTGGATCCAGCGGTCCCCGCAGCCTCGGCGCGGGCTGCAGGGTCGGCCGGCACGTGGCCAACGTGCCGCAGCAGCGGCCGCGTGCGGCGCGTCTCGTGCACGGCCTTGAGCTGCGGCCAGTCGACGGCGGCGATCATCGCCTGGCCGGCACCGCGTGCCATCAGCGCACGCAGCGCGGCCAGCGCCACGCCGTTGGGCATCGGCAGCAAGCCGGCATCGACGTAGCCGCGCTGCGCATCGGCCGAAGCCAGACGCATCGCTTCCCAGGTGCCCCAGTTGACCGAAAGGATGCGCGGCGCGGCAGCGCCCGCCACCGCCGCGGCGCTGGCCGTGGCGTCGAGAAAGGCGTTGGCCGCCGCGTAGTGCGCCAGCCCCGCCGCGCCGAGCAGTGCCGTGCTGGTGGAGTACAGGACGACCCAGGGCACCTGCCCGGCCTGGGCCAGCGCCTGCAGCGCCAAGGTGCCGCGCAGCTTGGGCCGCAGCATGCGGCGCGCATCGGCGGCCTGCAGCGTCGCCACCGGCGACGCGTGCAGTTGCGCGGCGAGGTGGAAGACCCCGGCCAGCGGCGGCAGGCCGGCCTGGGCCACTTGCTGCGGCAGGCCCTGCACCCAGGCGAAGTCCGCCACGTCGCCGGCCGCGGCCAGCACCTGGACACCGCGCGCCCGCAGAGCCACGATGAAGGGCGCCTGCGGGTCGGGCCGGCGGCCCACCAGCACCAGGTGCCGCACCCCTTGGTCGGCCAGCCATTGCGACAGCACCTGGCCCAGCCCGCCGAAGGCGCCCGTGACGAGCACGCTGCCTTGGCCGGCCAGTTGCGGCATGCCTGCGTCTGCGGCCGGCCCGGCACCTTGGGTGAGCGAGGCGGTGGCTGCCACGGTCGCCATGCCGGCGCGCAGCCGGGCTGCATGACGCACCCCACCGCGCCACGCGAGCTGGTCCTCGTCGTCGCCGGCCTCGAAGGTGCGCAGCAGCAAGGCGGCTTCCGCCTCGGGGCTGGCGCCGGTGTCCGGCGTTGTGGAGGCGGGCAGATCGACGAGCCCACCCCAGGCCTGCGGGTGTTCGAGCGCAAACACGCGGCCCAGCCCCCACAGCGGCGCCATCCAGCGGCCGCTGGCGGCGGCAGCCTCGTTGCCCACGGTATGCACCCCGCGGGTCACCAGCCATACGCGGCCGGGTGATGCAGCCGACGGTGCCGAAGCCAGCGCCGCCCGCGCGAGCAGTTCGAGCGGCTGCAAGAAGGCCGCCTGCTCGCACCGTTCGGCGGCTTCCCCGGCAGCCTCGGCGCCCGAGGCCGCCCCGGCCGAAGGAGCATCCACCTCGGCCAGATCGAGCGCGCCGAAGTAGACCGCCTCGACGGCAACGCCGCAGGTGGCCTCGTCGGGCATCTCAGCGGGCGACAGGCTCACGCGATCTCCACGAGCCGCAAGCTGCCGCGCAAAGGCCTGGCGCAGCGCCTGCACCGCCGGCGACTCGCCGCCGACCAGATGCCAGTGGCGCGGCTGCACGGCGGCGCGTGCGACGATCAGCGCCTGCTGCTCGCGCGCGCCATGGCTGGCGGGTGAGCGCGCCGCGGGCGGGGCATCGGCCAGCCGGCTGCCAGCCGAAGCGCCGGTGGCCGGCACCACGGCGACATCGGCATAGCCCTGCTGCGCGAGCAAGGCCTGCCACTGCGAACGATCCACCAGCGGATAGTCGGTGCGCAACGTGGTGTCGGTGAAGCGCCACCAGCCGTCGGTGAGGCCGAAGCTCAGGTCCACCCAGCGCTCGGGCGCCATGCCTTCCAGCAGCAGCAACTGGCCGCCGGGCGCCAGCAGCGAGCGCGCGTGCGCCACCGCGCGGCCGAGGTCGGCGCAGGCGTGCAGCACGTTGGCGGCAATCACGATGTCGAACTGCGCCGGCGCCAGGCCTTGCGCCATCGGGTCGCGTTCGATGTCCAGCAACTGCCGGCGCACGAACGGCCAGGCCGCGAACTGCTCGGCCGCGCGCTCCAGGAACAGCGGCGAGAGGTCGGTGAACAGGTAGTCGGTGCGCGCCGCCGGCAACAGCGGCAGCACGTAGGTGGTGGTGCCGCCGGTGCCGGCGCCGATCTCCAGCACCCGCAGCTTCGCATCGGCGGGCAGTTGGGCCAGCGCAGCGCGCAGCGCCTCGGCCAGCGCGCCGTTGTAGGTGCGCGCATAGGGCGACTCGACATAAAGCTTGCGCGCCTCGGTGAACGAGCCGCCCGGGAACAGCAGCTGCAGCGCGTCCTGCTCGCCGCGCAGCACGCGGGCCAGCGCGCTGCCGCAGCGACGCAACGTCAGCAGCTCGCCGTCTACCGGCGCGAAGCGCGCCAGCAGCGACTCGTAGCGGGCCTGCAGCGCCGCGGGCTCGATGGGCGAAAGGCGCTGGCGGCACTCGAAGCGTGTGCCGTTGCCTGCATTCGCGGCGCCGACATCGGCAGCGTGGCACGCGGCGAGCACGCCGTCCTCGGCCAGCATGCGCAGCAGCCGCGCGAACAGGCGCCGGTGTGCCGGCACGATGCTCAGCGCGGTGGCCTCGGCCTCGACGATGAAACGACGCCCGGGCGTGTCGTCGAAGCCCAGCTCGCCGAACGCCTGGACGACATGCGCAGCCGCCAGGCGGTCCAGCTCGGGCAGCAGCGCATCGTAGATGCCCAGGCCATGCTCGCGGGCCAGTGCCTCGAATCGTTCGGCCAGCGCGGAGGCACTGGCCGCCGGGGGCACGAGCTGGGTCGCCGCAGGCAGCGGTGTCGGTTCCCACTCGACGTGATAGGCGAGTTGAGCGGCCGCCGCCGCGTCATCTTCGCTGCGCACCGGCGCGACGATGCGCTGCAGCGTCTCGCGCGCGGCGCGGCGCAGCTGCACCCCTTCGATGCGGCCCAGGCAGGTGCCTTGCTCGTCATGCAAGGTGACGTCGGCGAGCCAGGTCTGCGGTGCGACAGCTTCGCCTGGGGTTGCCGCGCCGTTGACGTGCTTGCCTGTGTGGCCGTTCGCCTGGCCGCGCGCGTGTCCGCTGGCCTGGCCGTTCACATGGGCGTGTACGTCGCCGGCCCCGCCCGCCCGCAGGCGTGCATGGCACCACAGCGTCGGAGGCAGCGGTGTGCTGGACAGTTGCAGTTCCTGCCAGCCACCGAAGAGGTAGACGTGGGCCTCGTGCTCACCTGCGGGTGCAGGCAGCGCCAGGCCCACCGCCTGCAGCGCGCCATCCAGCAAACCGGGGTGGGCCAGGCCCACCGGGTCGCCCGCCGCGGCGTCGGCCAGCTGCAGCCGCGCCAGCACTTCGTTGGAGCGGCGGTGCGCTTCGAGCAGGCTTGCAAACACCGGGCCGAGGTCGATGCCCAGCCGGCGCAGGCGCTCGTAGTAGCCGCCGCAGGGGGCCGGCGCGCCCAGGTCCTTGGCGCGCTGCGCAACCGGCAGCACGGGCCAGGGGGTCGCCGCCGCGGCTTCCAGCCGCACGATTCCGCTCGCGTGGCGGGTCCATTTGTCGATCCGGTCGTCGCCGGGCGGCGCCGCCACTGGCGGCGCGTCGGGGGGCATGGCGCGGCTGTGCAGTTCGAAGCGCGTTCCGCTGTCGTCGGCCGGGCCGAAGTGCAACTGCACGAGGCGGCCGGCACTGCCCAGCACCAGCGGCGCATGCACCTCGAACTGCAGCACCGACTGCGGCAGCCGGCCCCACGCGGCCTGGGCCGCGCGCGCCAGCATCTCCACCATCACAGGCCCGGCCACCAAGGGCACGCCGTGCACGCGATGTTGCGCGAGGTACGGCGGCGCCTCGGGTCCGAGGTGCCACTCGAAGGTCGGCACGGCGGTGGGCAGGCGGCGTGGGTGCAGGGCCGCGGTGGCGCTGGGCCGTGCTGGGGCCGCGACGGATGCAGTTGAAGCCGATGGGGCATCTGCCAACGGCGCGGACGCCGCCGCAGCGACTCCCGTGGCCGCGGTGGACCGCGCCGCACGCTGCGGGTCAGCCTCGATCCAGAACGTCTGTCGCTCGAACGGATAGGTCGGCAGGTCGGTGCGGCGCGCCGCCAGCGGCGCGTTCACCTCGGCCCACTGCACCGCGGCGCCATGCACATAGGCTTCGGCCAGCGCGTGCATCAGCTCGGCCCAATCGTCCTTGCCGCGGCGCAGCGAGCCGATGCAGCGCACTTCACCCTCGGGCAGGTTGCGCTCGGCCAGTGCGCTCAAGGTCGGATGCGGGCCGACCTCGATGAAGTGCCTGAAGCCCTGTGCGTGCAGGTGGCGCAGACCGTCGCCGAATCGGACCGGCTCGCGAAGGTGGCGGCGCCAGTAGGTGGCGTCGGGGGT
This sequence comes from Rubrivivax sp., assembly GCA_016789865.1. Taxonomy (GTDB): domain Bacteria; phylum Pseudomonadota; class Gammaproteobacteria; order Burkholderiales; family Burkholderiaceae_C; genus Rubrivivax. The sequence goes on along the minus strand of JAEUPC010000109.1, from coordinate 31,368 downwards.
GTTGGCGCCCCCGGGCAGCGCCCCGCCGGTGACGTTCCAGGCCATCGGGATGACCGGGGCGCGCATCGGGGTGGCCGCCGCGGCCGCCTGCAGCCCGGCGAGCGCCGGCTCGACCTGCGGCGAATGGGCGGCCAGCGCCACGTGCACCTTCTGCCCTTGCACGTCGCGCGCGGCCAGGCGCGCCAGCAGCGCATCGATGGCGGCGCTGCTGCCGGCCACCGCCACGTTGTCCGGTGCGTTGTACGCGGCGATGCTGACTGCATCGTGTGGCGCGGCCTGGGCCGCGTTGCGCAGCGCCGATTTGGCCGCGTCGCGCAGCGCCGCCTCGGCATCCTCCACCGGCATGTACAGCGACGCCATCGCGCCGCCGGCGGGAAGCTGCTGCATCAGGCGGCCGCGTTCGGCGATGAGCGCCAGGCCTTCGCGCAGGTCGAACACACCAGCGGCAGCCGCAGCGGCATATTCGCCCACCGAGTGCCCGATGGCCGCCGCCGGTGCCACGCCCCAGCGGCGCCACAGCGCCGTGAGGCCGAGCTCCAGCGCGAACAGCGCCGGCTGCGTCCACGCGGTGTCGTGGATCGGGGCCGCGGCGCCTTCGGCCGCCGGGGCCGGCATCACCGTCTTCAAGCGCCGACCCTGGGCGTCGGCGCCGAGCCATTCGTCGCATTGGTCGATGACCTCGCGAAAGGCCGGCGCCAGCGCGTACAGGCGCGCGGCCATGCCTGGGTACTGTGAGCCCTGGCCGGTGTACAGGAAGGCGAACTCGGTGGCCTGCCCGGGCTCGGCCTGGCCCTGGTGCAAGGCTTCGTGTCCCAGGCCGTCGGCAGGCGCCGCCCCGGGCTCGCCGCTGGGGCACTTGGCCAGCCAGGCCTGCAGCGCGGTGCGGGCGGTGGCGGCATCGGCGGCCACCACCGCCAGGCGCTCGGTGAAGTGCGTGCGGCCGACACCGGCGCTGTGTGCGATGTCGGCCCAGGCCGCCAGCGCCGCGGGCTCGTCGAGTGTTTCCGTCGCCTGCAGCCGCGCCACATAGGCGCGCGCCAGCGCGGCCAGCGCAGCCGGCGTGCGCGCCGAAAGCGGCAGCACGCGCAGGGTGCCCGGCGGCGGCGCGGGCTGCGCCGCAGCGTTGGGCGCGGACGCCGCGGCCTCTTGCTCAGCGGGCGCCTCTTCGATCACCACATGCGCGTTGGTGCCCGAGAAGCCGAACGAGCTGACGCCGGCGCGCCGCGGCACCGGGCCGCGCGGCCAGGGGTGGCCCTCGGCGGCGATGTGCAGCGGGTGCTGCGTCCAGTCGATGTGCGGGCTGGGTTGCTGCAGGTGCAGGTGCGGCGGGATGCGCGCGTGCTGCAGCGCCAGCACCACCTTCATCACGCCGGCCACGCCGGCGGCCGATTCGAGGTGGCCGAAGTTGGTCTTCACCGAACCGATGTGCAGCGGCCGCTCGGCCGCTCGCCCGGCGGCCAGTGCCGCGCCGAGCGCGCGCACCTCGATCGGGTCGCCCAGCGTCGTGCCGGTGCCGTGCGCCTCGACGTAGTCGATGTCGTGCGGGTCCAGGCCGGCATCGGCCAGCGCGGCGCGGATCACCGCCTCCTGCGCCGGGCCGCTGGGCACGGTCAGCCCGCCGCTCTTGCCGTCCTGATTGCAGGCGCTGCCGCGGATCACGGCCAGCACGCGGTCGCCGTCGGCCTGCGCGTCGGCCAGGCGCTTGAGAACCAGCACGCCGCAGCCTTCGCCTCGCGAGAAGCCGTCGGCGGCGGCGTCGAAAGTCTTGCAGCGGCCGTCGGGCGCCAGCATGTGCGCCTTGGTCAGTGCAATGGTCGTCTGCGGCGAACACATGACGTTCACACCGCCGGCCAGCGCCAGTCGTACCTCGCCGCTGCGCAGGCTGTGCAGCGCCGAGTGCAGCGCCACCAGCGAGGATGAACAGGCCGTATCGATCGACAACGCCGGACCGCGCAGCCCGAGGAAGTAGGCGATGCGCCCGGACACCACGCTGTGCGCGTTGCCCGAGGCGAGATAGGCGTCGATGGCCGCGTCGCCGCGATCGATGACACGCTGGAAATGGTCGCTGTTGCAAACGCCCAGGAACACACCGCTGGCGCTGCCGGCCAGGCTGGTGGGCGCGATGCCGGCGTGTTCGAGCGCTTCCCACGAGACTTCGAGCGCCAGGCGCTGCTGCGGGTCCATCGTCAGCGCTTCGCGCGGCGAGACGCCGAAGAACGGCGCATCGAAGCCGTCGACGCGGTCGAGGAAGCCGCCGTGGCGCACCGACATGCGCGCCGGTGCATCGGGGTCGGGGTCGAACCAGGCGTCGATGTCCCAGCGCTCGGCGGGCACCTCGCGGATTGCGTCGCGGCCCTCGTCCAGCAGCCGCCAGTAGGCCTCGGGGCTGTCGGCGCCGCCAGGGAAGCGGCAGCCCAGGCCGATGATGGCCACCGGCGCATGGGCTCGCTGCGAGTAGCCGGCCGCTTCGAGCTTTTCGTGCAGTTCCAGCGCCAGCAGCGCCAGGCGCTTGGGCGAAAGCTTGCTGATGCGGTCGAAGAAGTCGCTGCTCACGTCCTGGCCCTGATGTACGTGGCGGTGCGCGCCCCCTGCGGTCGGGGGCGTGCCGGCACCGCTGCCGTTATGTCCCGGCCTTGGATCGGGAGCGCTGCGCCAACATGCGCTCGACCTCCTCGTCCGAAAGCTCCTCGATGGACTCGACGATTGTCGAAGCCGGGGCCGGGCTCGGGGCGGCCGGCGCCCCTGCCAGCGGGCTGGGTGCCGTGGACAAATGCCCAAGCAGTTCGTTCAGCAGGTGGTCGGTCAGCGCATCGATCGTGGGATGGTCGAACAGCAGCGTGGCCGGCAGCGCGCGGCCCAGGCCGCTGGCCAGTGTGTTGCGCAGCTCCACCGCCAGCAGCGAATCGAGGCCCAGCTCGCCCAGCGGCGTGCCCGGGTCGATGGCCCGCGAGGGTGCCAGGCCCAGCGCGCGCAGGGCGCGCTCGCGCACGAAGGTGGCCATCAGCGGGCGCCGGCGCGACGCCGGTGCACCCAGCAGCTGCTGGGCCAGTGACTCGGTGACCGGTGCGGCGCGATCAGCGGGGCCCGCCGCGGATTCAGGACGTGGCGACGCTGCGCCCCGGCCAGGGGCAGCGTCGGCTGCGGAGCCAGCAAAGCCGCCAGCGCGGCCCGCCTTGGCCAGCTCGTTCAGCCACGCCGGCGTGGCCGCGGACGACAGTCGCTGCGCATAACGTGCCCACTGCACCGGCAGCACGACGGCCTGGGCCTGCGCTTCGGCCTCTTCCTGCCCGCCTGCCGGCAGTGCATCGGCTTCCAGGGCCATCAGGCGCGACATCGCCTGCAGGCCCTGGGCCGGCGTGATGGCCGTGATGCCCTGGGCGGCCAGGCGTTGCGCAGCCCCGCGGTCCACCGCGGCGCCGACTTCGCTCCAGGGCCCCCAGTTGATGGCCAGCCCCGGCAGCCCGCGCTGGCGGCGCGCCGCGGCCCATTGGTCGAGGAAGGCGTTGGCCGCCGAGTGGTTGCTCTGCCCGGCCGAACCGAGCACCGCGGCCACCGACGAGAACAGCACGAAGAAGTCGAGTGCGTCGGCGCGCGTGCCGTTCTCGAGCGCCAGCGTGCCCAGCAGCTTGGCGGCGAAGACCTGGTCGTAGCGCGCACGGTCCTGTTGCAGCAGTGCCGCGTCGGCCAGCGCGCCGGCACTGTGCACCACGCCGCGCAGCGGTGGCCCGCCGTCGGTGCGCAGGCGTTGCAGCAGCGCGCCGAGCGCCGCCTCGTCGGCCACGTCCAGCGCCTGGGCGAGCACCGGCACGCCGCGCGCGCGCCAGGCTTCGATGAGCGGGGCCGCCTCGGCCGTGGGGCCGCGCCGGCCGACCAGCACCAGCCGGCCGGCGCCGCGCTCGGCGAGCCAGCCGGCGACCACGAGCCCCAGGCCCGACAGCCCACCGGTGACGAGGTAGCTGCCATCGCCGCGGATGTGCGCTGCGCCGTCGGCGGCCGCCGACGGGCCTCCACCCAGGCGCAGCACGATCTTGCCCACGTGCCGCGCCTGCGCCATGAAGCGCAGCGCCTGCGCTGCGCCGGCCGCGTTGTCGCCGATCGCGAACACGTGGCGCGGCAGCGCGGGCAGTGCGCCGCGCGCCAGGGCCTGCACCATCTCGCCGAGCAGCCGCCCGACCAGGGCCGGGTCGCTTTCGGCGGTTTCGCTCCAGTCGACGACGTGGTACTCGATGTCGCGGCCGAGCGAACGCACCCAGGCTTCGCTCTTGATGCCGCGCTTGCCGATCTCGACGAATCGACCGCCGCGCGCGGTGGCCGCGAAGCTGGCCTCGATGAGCGCGTCGCCCGACAGCGAGTTCAGCACCACATCGACGCCGTGGCCGCCGGTGGCGGCCTGCACCTCTTCGCCGAAGCCGGCCGAGCGCGAATCGAACACATGGGCCACGCCCAGGCTGCGCAGCAGCGCGCGCTTGGCCGCGCTGCCCGCGGTGGCGAAGACCTCTGCGCCGGCGCGCTGCGCGAGCCGGACGGCGGCCAGGCCCACACCACCGGCACCGGCATGCACCAGCACGCGCTCGCCGCGGTTCAGCCGCGCCAGGTGGCCGAGGCAGAAGTGCGCCGTGAGGTAGGCGATCGGAAACGCCGCGCCCTCTTCCCACGACAGGCCGGGCGGCAGTGGGTGCGTGAGGTGCGCCTTGGCCACCACGTGCGAGGCGAAAGCGCCCCAGGCCACCGCGAGCACCGCGTCACCGGCCTGCAGACCACTGACGCCCGGACCGACCGCCACCACGGTGCCGGCGCACTCGCCGCCCAGGCGATCGGTCTGGCCCGGCACCACGCCCAGCGTGATGAGCACGTCCTTGAAGTTGAGCCCGGCGGCGCGCACCGCGATCTCCACCTCGCCGGGGCCGGGGGCCCGGCGTGCCATCGGCTGGCGGACGAAGCGGTCCAGCGAACCGGCCTGCTGCGGTGCGAGGCGCCACGGGGCCGTGGGCGCGATGGCGCGGGCGCGGCGGGGCATCGGTACGAGGCGCGCCACCTGGCGCGTGGCCGGGTGCGTGGCCGGTTGCGTCGCCGGTTGCGTGGCCTGCTGATGGGGCGCATCGGCGCCGCGCCACCGCACCTGCGTTTCCGGTGCGGCGACGGGCCCACCGCCGGCCTCGGCGGCCAGCCGGCCCAGCTCGCGCACCGCGCCGTGCCGCGCGCCTTCGCTGGCGTCGACGTCGATGCAGGTGCAGCCCAGCTCCGGGTGTTCGAGCGCCACCGCGCGTGCGAAGCCCCACAGCGGCGCCTGGGTGGCATCGATGGCCGGGCTGGCCACCGCCGCCTGCGTGAGCAGCGCCAGGCGCGCCGGCGCGCCGCCACCGGCCCGCAGCAGCGCCTGCGACAGCTGCATCGCGCTGATCACACCGAGGGTCTGGCGCCGCTGCAGTTCGGCAACCGTGAAGGCGTCGGCCAGGGTGTCGTCCAGCGACCAGGCGTGCACGACCATCGGCGGCCGCCGGCCCGCTTCGGTGAGTGCACCCAGCAGATGAGCCCAGTCCTCGGCGTGCCCGGGGCGCACGGTCACCTGCGAGGCTGTCTGCGAAGTGGCTTGCGAGGTGACCTCAGACGTTGCGTTTTCGGGCGGAGTCGGCCGCTCGCCCGGCACCACCTGCAGTACGCGGCGGCCATCGGCCCGCAATGCGCGGCAAAGCGCCTCGCCCAGGCCGCCCGGCCGGGCCAGCACGAGCCAGGGCGCGGCCGGCGGCACGCCCGCCATCGGCGCACTCTGCGCAGTGGCCGCAGCAGCGCCGCTGCGCTTGCGCGCCACCAGCACCGACTGCAGGCCGAGCACGCCGCCATGCTGTGCACCCTGGGGCAGGGCCGCCTCGCTGGCGAAGCCGCACCGCGTGAGCAGCGCCTGCCACGCCGGGCGGGGCAGGGTGGCGTAGTCGGGGCGCAGCTCGGTGTCGGTGAACGCCCACCAGCCCTCGGTGAGGCCGACCGTCAGGTCGAACCAGCGCTGCGGCGCCGTCACCTCCAGCATCACCAACAGGCCGCCTTCGGCCAGCAGGTTGTGCACGTGGCCGAGCGTGCGCTTCAGGTCGGCCGTGGCGTGGATGACGTTGGAAGCGAGGATGAGGTCGTAGCCGCCAGCGGCGAAGCCCTGCGCCTGCGGGTCGCGCTCCAGGTTCAGCGTCGCGAAGCGCATGAACGGGGCTGCGGGGCCGAAGCGCTCGCGTGCCCGCGCGACGAACAGCGCCCCGATGTCGGTGAAGGTGTACTCCACGCCCTGCTGCGGCAACCGCGGCAGCACGTGTGCGGTGGTGCCGCCGGTGCCGGCGCCGAGTTCGAGGACGCGCAGCGGGCGCTTGCCGGCGGCACTGCCGGCGCCCGTGCGGCCCGCCGCAGCGCCGATCTGTGCGGCCAGTTCGGCCACCAGCCCGTTGAAGAAGCGCGCGGTCGGCGAGTCGCGGTACAGGCGCTCGGTGGTCTCCAGCGACCCGCCGGGGAACAGCAGGTCCGCCGGCTCGCGCCGCCCGCACAGCGCAGCGGCAAATTCGTGCGTCACGCGCAGGGTGAGATCGATCTCCGCGGCGGCGTCGGGGCACAGCGCGCGCAACGGGTCGGCTTCGGCGCGGTGCGCGGCATGTGCGGCCGCGTCCAGCGCGGGCCATGAGCGGGCCAAGCGCCAGCCGCCACGCGGCGCGTCCCTCTCCGCCGCGGACGCGGACGCGGGCGTGGACGTGCGTGCTGGCGCGAGCCAACCTTCCTCGGCCAGGATGCCGAGCAGTCGTGCAAAGAGGCGTTGATGGCGCGCGGCAATGCCCAGCCGCGTGGCCAGCGCTGCGGCGTCGGTGACGACCTCGCCCACCGCGGGCGACCAGCCGAGTTCGTGCAGCGTGAACAGCACCTGGCGCGCGCACCAGGCCTCGAAGCGCGGCAGGAACTGGTCGTAGGCGGGGATGCCCGCGCGTTCGCGCTGTTCGGGCAGCGTCTGCTCGGCCGCGGCGGCAGCGGCCGGCGCATCGAGGGTGGCCACGGCCGCGGATGCGGGCCCCGCGGCGGCGGCGTCGCTCGTGGTGCCAGCCTCCAGCGGTGCATCGCGCCAGGTCCACCGGTACAGCGCCTGGTCCAGCCAGCGCTCGGACAGTCGCGCCAGCGCGTCGGCCGACACCGGCTGCAGTTGCAGTTCCAGCAGTTCACCGAGCGGCCGGCCGTCGGCGGCAAAGAGCCGCACTTCGGCGCGGCGCGCGCTGCCGGTGGCCGGCAGCAGCCTCACATGGCTGAAGACCTCGTGCACGGGGCCGGAAGCCTCGTGCGACGCCGCTTCGGCGCCGGCGCGTGGATGCCATCGCCAGCCGGCCAGGCCCACGGGCAGGTACAGCTGCGGCTTGTGGGGGGTGGTCAGCAGCGATGAGAGCACCTGCACCGCGCCGTCGAGCAGCACCGGGTGCAGCGTGGCGTGGCTCGCCGCCTCGGCGTGCAGCGCATCCTGCAGTTCGACGCGGCCGAGCGCCTGGGCCTGCGCCGGCGTCGTGCTGCCGTGCGGTGCATCGCTGGCGCTTCGCCACAGCTCGCGCACCGAGTGGAAAGCCGGGCCGAACTGCAGGCCCAGCGGCTCGAAGGCCGCGTAGAAGCCGTCGATCTGCACGGCGTGCGGGCACGCGGCACGCGCTTCGGCCAGGGCGGTGGCAGGGGCGGCCGTGGGGTTCACCGGTGGCCGCAGCGTGGCGCTGACGTGTTCGATCCAGTCGTCGCCGGCATCGCCCGCTGCGCTCGCCGCTTCGGCGCTGCGGCTGCTGAGCGCGATGCGCCACCCGGGCGCATCGCTGCCTGCCGCCGGGGCCGGCGTGGCCACCCACTGCAGGCAACGCGGCGGGGCGGCCTCGCCCGGGGCAGCGGCGTCGTCCAGTCGCAGCGCCTCGCGCAGCGTGACGTCGGCGACCTCGACCGGCCCATCGCCCAGCAGCCGGGTGGCTGCGGCGTGCAGCGTGTCGAGGTAAGCCGTGCCCGGCACGATGACCTGGCCCTGCACGCGGTGCTGCTGCACCCAGGCCGGCCGGTCGGCGGCGATCTCGGCTTCGAAGATCACCTCCCGGCCGGCACTCAGCCAGCGGCGGCCGAGCAGCGGGTGGCCGCTGTCGCGGCTGCGTGCGGTGCCCGGCGCAGCGGGGGGAGTGGAGGGTGAGGTCCCGGTCCCGGCTTGCGAACGCGGTGCGGCCACGAACCAGTGGCGCTCGCGCTGGAACGGGTAGGTCGGCACGTCCACCACGTGCCGCGCCAGCCCTTCGTCCAGCGCGGCCCAGTTCACGGCCACACCCGCGCGGTACAGCGCGGCCAGCGCATGGAGGCATTCGGCCCAGTCGTCGCGGCCCTTGCGCAGCAGCGCCAGGCGCGGCGGCCCGGCGTCGCCGAGCGTGGCGGAGGCGAAGCCGCTCAGCGTGGGGTGCGGCCCCAGCTCCAACAGCAGGTCGGGGCGTGCCACCTGCACCAGCGCACGCAGGCCATCGGCAAAGCGCACCGGCTGGCGCACATGGCGGCGCCAATACGCGGCGCTCGTCAGCTCGGCGGTGGTGGCGGCCTGGCCGCTGACGTTGGAGACCAGGCGCAGCTGCGGCGCCTTCAGCGGCAGCGCGGCCACCGTGGCCTCGAAGGCCGCCAGCATCGGCTCCATCAGCGGCGAGTGGAAGGCATGCGACACGGCCAGCGGCTGGCAGCGCACGCCGGCCTGCGCGAGCGACTGGCACAGCGCCGCCACGGCCTCGGCGGCGCCCGAGACGACTGTCTGCGCCGGCCCGTTGACGGCGGCGATGGCCACGCGGGCGGCGTGTACGCCCAGCTGCGCAGTCACCACGCCTTCGGGCGCCATCACCGCGGCCATCGCGCCGCCGGCGGGTAACGCCTGCATCAGCCGGCCGCGCGCGGCGATGAGCGCGGCGGCATCCTCGACGCTCAGCACGCCGGCCAGCGTGGCCGCCGTGACCTCGCCGACGCTGTGGCCCATGGCGGCCTGCGGCACCACGCCCAGCGTGCGGCACCAGCGCGCCAGCGCCAGCTCCAGCGCCCACAGCGCCGCCTGCGTGTATTGGGTCTGGTCGAGCAGCGGGTTGGCGCTGCCGCCTTCGCTGCCGAACATCAACGGCAGCAGCGGCTGCGGCAGGTGCGGGGCGAGTGCTGCCGCGGCTTCGTCCAGCGCCTGCCGGAAGCCCGGCGCCGCGCGGTACAGCGTGCGCGCCATGCCGGTGTACTGCGCGCCCTGGCCGGTGAAGAGGAAGGCCAGCCGCGGCGGATCGCGCCGCGTGACGACGGCGGTGCGCACGATGTCGCCGAGCGAATCGGCCTCGTCCGCCGCGCGGCCTTCGGCCAGTGCGTGCAGGCCGCGGCGCAGTTCGTCGAGGTTGCGCACGACAAACGTCGCACGGTGCGCGAAGCCGAGCGCGCGGCCACGGTGCGCGGTGTGCACGTAGTTCGGCAGTTTGTCTTCGGGCAGCCCCTGGAGCGCGGCCAGGTGCCGTGCGGCGAGCGCCGCCAGCGCGCCCGCATCGCGCGCGGCCAGGGCGAGCACATGCGCGCTGCGTGCAGCGAGGGCCTCTTCAGCGAAGGCCGGGCCTGCTGCCGCTGCAACTGCATGGTTGGGCGCCGCCGCCTCCTCGACGATCACATGCGCATTCGTGCCGCTGAAGCCGAAGCTGCTGACGCCGCCGATGCGGCGGCCGTCGATCGCCGGCCACGGCGTGGCCTCGGTGGGCACGGCCAGCGGCCACTCCGACCACGGGATGTGCGGGCTCGGCTGGCGGAAGTGCAGGTGCGGCGGAATCGTGCGCTGCTGCAACGCCAGCACGAGCTTGACGAGGCCGGTGACGCCGGCGGCGCCTTCGAGGTGGCCGATGTTGGTTTTCACCGAGCCGATGAGCAGCGGCTGCTCGCGCGGCCGGTCGGCGCCGAACACGGCGCCCAGCGCCTGCACCTCCAGCGGGTCGCCCAGCTGCGTGCCGGTGCCATGCGCCTCGATGTAGCCCACCTGCCGCGGCGCGAGTTGCGCGCGGGCCAGCGCCTCGCGCACCACGGCCTCCTGCGCCGGGCCGCTGGGCGCGGTGAGGCCACTGCTCGGGCCGTCCTGGTTGACGGCGCTGCCGCGGATGACCGCCAGCACGCGGTCGCCGTCGGTCTGCGCGTCAGCCAGCCGCTTCAGCACCACCATCGCGCAACCTTCGCCGCGCGCGAAGCCGTCGGCCGCCGCGTCGAAGGTCTTGCAGCGGCCGTCCGGCGCCAGCATGCGCGAGTGCGACAGCGCGATGAAGATCTGCGGCGCCAGGATCAGGTTGACGCCGCCGGCCAGCGCCATGCGCGACTCGCCGCTGCGCAACGACTGGCAGGCCAGGTGCACCGCCACCAGCGACGAGCTGCACGCGGTGTCGATGGACAGGCTGGGGCCCTGCAGCCCGAGCAGGTAACTCAGCCGCCCCGAGGCGATGCTGTGCGCGATGCCCGAGGTGAAGTGCGCGTCGAGCAGCGCCGGATCTCCGCTTTCGAGCTGCAGATAGGTGTAGTCGCTGGAGGTGACGCCGACGAAGACGCCGGTCGGGCTGCGCTCCAGGCGGTCCGGCGCGCAACCGGCGTGCTCCAGCGCCTCCCACGCGACCTCCAGCAGCAGACGCTGCTGCGGGTCCATGCCCTGGGCCTCGCGTGGGGAGATGCCGAAGAACGCGGCATCGAACGTGTCCACCGGCCCGTTGAGGAACCCCCCGCGCTGCGTGGCGATGCGGCCGGGAACGGCCGGGTCGGCGTCGAACGTGGCCTCGGCGTCCCAGCGGTCGGCGGGAATGCGGCTGCTGGCGTCGACCCCGTCGCCCATCAGCCGCCAGAAGCCGGCGGCGTCGTCGGCGCCGCCGGGCAGACGGCAGCCGATGCCGACGATGGCGATCGGCTCGCGGGCGGCCTGCTCGAGCCGCGCGACCTTTGCCTGTGCCGCTTCCAGGGCCAGGAACGCGCGCTTCAGCGGCGAGAGCTCGGCGCCGGGGGCCGAGGACGTTGCCGATGCGGAAGCCGATGTGGAGGTCGGTGGAAAGGGAATGGCCTTCGGATCGTTCATGTGCCCAGCCGCTGTTCGAGCAGCGCCGCGACTTCGTCGTCACTCATCGCGCTCACGTCGGTGGCGCTGCCGGAACGCGGCGCCACGAGGCTGGCGGCCTCGGTGGCGGCCGGTGCCATGGCGGTGCCGTTCGCAGTGGCCGCCGGCGGCGCCAGGCGCTGCAACAAGTAGCGCGCCAGCTCTTCGATCGTCGGCTGGTCGAACATCAGCGTGGCCGGCAGCGGCTGCTTCAGCTCGAGGGCCTTGCCCAGCTGGTTGCGAAGCTGCACGGCCATCAGTGAGTCGAAGCCGATGTCCATGAGGCGATCGCGCAGGCCAGGCGGCGCGTCCGGCGGCAGCTTGAGCACGCGCATCACGCGTTCACGAACGAAGTCGCGCAGCAGCGGCAGGCGTTCGTCGGGCAGGGCTTCGGCAAGCTGCTGCAGCACCGAAGGAGCCGGCGCGGAAGCGGTCGGGGCGGGTTCCGGCGACGCGGAAGACGCTCCTGCCCCGGTGCGGGCCGCCCCGGCAAGGGGCCGGCCGGTCGCCGCCGCGTGCGAGGTAACGTCCCCAGCCACGTGGGCCACCACCACGTGTTGGGCCAGTTCGGCCGCGGGGGTGCCGGCTTCGGGGTAAGCCGCGGCCGCATCGAAGCCCGCGTCGCGCAGGGCGCCCACCCAGCGCTCGGGCGGCAGCAGGGGGTTGTCGGTGCGCAAGTCGTCGGCGAAGTGCTGCCAGCCCTCGATGAGGCCGGTGCTGATGTCGAACCACGCCAGGTGCTGCGTCGACTCCACCAGCAGCAGCATGCCGCCGGGGGCCAGCAGCTCGCGCAGCCGCCGCAGCGTGGCGCGCAGGTCGCGGCTGGCGTGCACGGCGTTGGCGGCCACCACCAGGTCTGCGCTGCCGGGCTGCAGCCCCTGGTCGGCGAGCTCGCGGTCGACGTCGAAATGCTCGCAGTCGATGAACGGGTAGGCCGCGAACTGCTCGCGCGCGCGGTCGAAGAAAAACGACGAGACGTCGGTGAACCGGTAGTGGGTGCGCTGCGGGTCAAGCACCGGCAGCAAGGCCTGCGTGGTGCCGCCCGTGCCGGCACCGACCTCCAGCACGCGCAGCTGCGGCGCCGGGTGCGCGGCGGCGAAGGCGCGCACGGCGGCCGCCGCCAGCTCGTTGACGTAGCGCATGGTTGCCGAGCGGCGGTACAGGCCGTCCGACAGCGCGAAGTCGCCGCCGGGGAAAAGGGTCTCCAGCGGGCTCGTGCGGCCGGCCAGCACGGGCCGCGCCAGTGCCGCGCAGTGGCGCAGGTAGTCCAGCAGCGGCCGGTTGTCGGGCAGCCTCTGTTCGGCATCGGCCCACAACGCGGCGAGGTCGGGAGCGGGCAGCGGTGCATCGGCCACGAAGCGCCCGTCCGCCTGGCGCAGCAGACCGTCTTCGCACAGGCCCTCCAGCCAGCGCCGCAGCAGGTGGCCGTAGGGAACCCCGGCACCCAGGCGCGAACGCACATCGTCGAGGTCGGCGCTGGCGCCCGCGTCGGCAAAGAGCCCCGCCTCGCGCAGCGCCGCGGCAGCCACGCCATGCGTCAGGCGCCGCAAGCTCGCCCACTTCTCCCCGTAGCCGTCCAGGCTGATGCCGATCGGGCCGCGGCGAGACTGGTCGGCCAGCGAGGCACAGGCCACCGACCAGGGGGCGGTGGTGGCCGGCGAGGCGGCCGTGCCGCGGGCTGCCAACGCCGCCGGTGTTTCGTCCAGCCACTCGGGGCGGTAGCGGCGACGCTGGAACGGGTACAGCGGGAAGTCCGCCTTGCGCGTGCCGGCGCCGGCGTCGAAACCTTGCCAGTCGGGGTCGAGCCCGGCCGCGTGCAGCTGCTGCAGCGACTCGAGCATGACGTCCCAGTCGTCATCGTCGCGGCGCAACGAGGGCAGCCAGGCGACGTCGTCGCCTTCGACACACAGCGCGCCGATGCCTACCAGCACCGGGTGCGGGCCGATCTCGACGTAATGCGTGATGCCCAGTGCCGCCAGCGCGCGCATCGACTCGGAGAAGCGCACCGGCTGGCGCAGGTGGTCGCGCCAGTACGCCGCCCGCGCCACCTGTGCCATCGTGACCGGCGCACCGGTGCGATTGGAGACGAACGTCGTGTGCAGCTCGCCATAGGCGATGTCGGCGATCGACGCCTCGAAGGGGGCCAGTGCCGGCTCCATCATCGGCGAGTGCGAGGCGTATGCCACGCGCAGGCGCGACACGCGAGTGCCGCTGCGCTCGAAGTGTGTGGCCAGCGCTTCCACCTCCTCGGGCGTGCCGCTGACGACCACCTGCTCCGGGCCGTTGAAGGCGGCGATGACGGCCGTGCTCGCGCTGGAAACGATCTGCGCCTGCACTGCGGCGGGGGCGGCGAAGATCGTGGCCATGCGGCCAGCGGCGGCCAGCGCGTCAACGGCCCGCGTGCGCGCCACCACCATGCGCAGCGCGTCCGGCAGCGAAAGCAGCCCGGCCGCGTAGGCGGCAGCGTATTCGCCGAGGCTGTGCCCGAGCACGGCCGCCGGCCTCACGCCCCACGAGGCCCAAAGGTCGGTCAGCGCGAGAGCCACTGCCACCTGCGCGGGCTGGCCGTGGCGCGTCTCGTGCAGCGGCGAGCGGTCACCGCCGGGTGCGTCGATCACCTCGCGCAGGCCGATGCCGAGCAGAGGCTCGAGGAACGCGGCCGCGGCGTCGAACGTGCGCCGGAAGATCGGGGCGGCGTCGTACAGCGCACGTGCCATGCCCACCGTCTGTGCGCCGCCGCCGGTGTAGAGGAACGCGACGCGTGGTGCGCCCTTGCGCTGGCCTCGCATGGCGCGGTCGGCGGATTCGCCGCGTGCCAGCGCGCGCAGGCCGTCGGCCAGTGAAGCCGCGTCACGCGCGCGCACGCTGGCGCGGTGCGCCAGGGGTGTGCGTGCGCAGTTGGCGGTGTGCGCGAACTCCACCCAGCGCGCCGGTGCGGCCTGCACCGCATCGGCCGCGACCGCGGCCAGCTCGGCCAGGGCGCGCGGGTCGCGCGCGCTGAGCGTCAGCACCTCCCAGGGGCGGTTCGTGGTGGCCGAGGGCATGCCGGCTGGCGAGGCGGCCGCAGGAGCCGGGGCCTCCTCGAGGACGACATGGGCATTGGTGCCCGAGAAGCCGAACGAGCTGACGCCGGCGCGCCGCGGCTCGCCGCTTGCCGGCCACGGCGTCAAGTTGGTGGGCACCTGCATGCGGCTGGCCGCCCAGTCGAAATGCGGTGTCGGTTGGCGCAGGTGCAGGTGCGGGGGGATCTGGCCATGTCGCAGCATTGCAATGGCCTTGAACACCCCGGCGATGCCGGCGGCGGCCTCCAGGTGGCCGAGGTTGGTCTTGATCGAACCGACGGCCAGCGGCGCACCGGCGCGATCGGCACCGCCCATGACGGCGCCGAGCGCCTGCAGCTCGATCGGGTCACCGAGCGACGTGCCAGTGCCGTGGGCCTCCACATAGCCCACCTGGGTCGACTGCAGGCCGGCCTGCTGCAAGGCGGCGCGCAGCACCGCTTCCTGGGCTGGCCCGTTGGGGGCGGTGAGTCCGCTGCTGCGGCCGTCCTGGTTGAGCGCGCTGCCCCGCAGCACCGCCAGCACGCGGTCGGCGGTGGTGCAGTCGGCCAGGCGTTTGAGCACCACGACACCGCAGCCTTCGCCGCGCACATAGCCGTCGGCTGCGGCATCGAAGGCCTTGCAGCGACCGTCGGGCGCCATCATGCGCGCCTTGGAGAAGTTGATGTTGATCTCCGGCGACAGCATGAGGTTGATGCCGCCGGCCAGCGCCAGGCTGCACTCGCCCCGGCGCAAGCTCTGCGCAGCCAGGTGCAGGGCCACCAGCGACGATGAGCAGGCCGTGTCCACACACATCGCCGGCCCCTGCAGACCCAGCACGTATGCGATGCGGCCGGCGGCCACGCTGAACGCGGTGCCGACGCAGAAATAGGGGTCGATGCGCTGCGGATGGCTGAACAGCATGCGACCGTAGTCGCTGTTGCTGATGCCGAGAAAGACGCCGGTGGGCGAGCCGTGCAGCGAGCCGGGGGCGATGCCGGCGTCTTCGAAGGCGTGCCAGGCGCACTCCAGCAGCAGGCGCTGCTGCGGGTCCATGGTCTCGGCCTCCAGCGGCGCGATGCCAAAGAACTCGGCGTCGAAGTCGTAGGGCGCATCGATGAAGCCGCCCTCGCGCGTGAACATCTTGCCGGGCGTGTCAGGGTCGGCATCGAACAGCGCGTCGAGGTCCCAGCGCTCGGCCGGGGTGGGGCCGATGGCGTCGCCGCCACCCTGCAGCAAAGACCACAGCGCTTCCAGGCTGCGGATGCCCGCGGGCAGGCGCATCCCGGTGCCGACGATGGCGATGGGCGCCGCGGCCGCGCTTTCGAGCTCGGCCACGCGCGCGCGCAGCTCGCGGATCTCGAGCAGCGCGCGCTTGACCGGGCTCAGTTCCTCCGCGGCGGGAAAGGTTGGGGTCATGTTCATGTCTTGCGGGCGGCGCCGGCATCCAGCTCGGCCAGCAGCTGGGCCTCGGCTTCCTCGTCGGTCAGCGCCTGCACGCGGCCGGCATCGGCTGCGTCAGCAGGAGTCGCGATGCGCCGTGGCGCCGGCGATGCGGCCGGGGCGCTGCTGCCCAGGCCCAGCACCCGCGTCAGCAGATGCTCGCGCAGCGCCTCCAATGTGGGGAAGTCGAACATCAGCGTCGCCGGCAGCGGCTTGCCCAGCGCCGCGACGAGTGCGTTGCGCAGCTCCACCGCCATCAGCGAGTCAAGCCCCAGTTCCTTCAGCGGCCGTCGCTCCTCGATGGGCGTGGCGGCATCCAGCGCCAGGGTCTGGCGGCACAGCTGCACGAGCTCGGTGGTCAGCAGAAGGTGGCGTTCGGTGGCGGGCGCCTGCCGCAGGCGATCGATCAACGAAGGGGCCGGGGCGCCATTCTTGGCCTCGTCGCCGGGCTCCTGGCGCGGCGCGGTGAGCCGCGCCGCGCTCGGCGCGCCGGCACGGCTCGGGCGCTGGTGCAGCGTGCGCAACGTGGCCGCCCAGTCGGCGATGCGTGGGGTGGAGGGCGGTTGCGCGCCGAACCGCAGTGGGTCCAGCGCGATCGCGGCGACGGCCGCCTCTTCGGCGCTGGCAGGGGGATCGTCCAGTGCCTGTTGCAGCAGTGCCAACCCCGCCTCGGTGGTCAACGGGACGACGCCGCGTTGCCGCCAGCGCGCCGCGTCGCGTTCGGGCAGCGATGCGGCCATGCCGCCATCGGCCCACGAGCCCCAGGCGATGCTGCGGGCCGTGCCGCCGGCCGCCACCTGCGCCTGCGCGAAGGCATCGAGGGCCAGGTTGGCGGCGCAGTAGCCGCTCTGGCCCGGCGAGCCGAGCCACGCCGCCGCCGCGCCGAAGCTGACGTGAAAGTCCAGACCGGCGCCGTGCGTGAGGTCGGCCAGGTGTTGCGCGCCGCTCAGCTTGGGCGCGGCCACCCGGGCCACGCGCCGGGCGTCCTGTTCCATCAGCACACCGTCGTCCAGCGCCCCGGCGGCATGGACGATGCCTCTGAGCGGCGGCGCCTCGGCGCCTGCTCGCGCCAGCGCGGCGGCGAGCGCGCGGGCCGCCGACACGTCGGCCTGCAGCACCTGCACCGTCACGCCTGAGGCGCGCAGTTGCTGCAGCGATCGGGCCGCCGCGCCGCCGTCGGCGGGCGCATGCCGGCCCAGCAGCCAAAGGTGGCGCGCGCCGCGCGCGGCCAGCCACCGCGCCACGTGAAGGCCCAGGGCACCGAAGGCACCGGTGACCAGGTAGCTCGCATTGCCACGCACGCGCGTGGGCCGCGGGGGCGCCGTGAGCACCAGCTTGCCGACGTGGCGAGCCTGCGACATCTGGCGGAAGGCCTGCGCCGCCAGCGCGAAGGGGACTGCAGCCACCGGCAGCGGCCACAGCTCGCGCCGCTGAAGCCGCTGCACGAGCGAGTCGAACAGCGCCGGGATCAGTGTGGCGTCGGCCGCGGCCGCATCGCCGAGGTCGAACGGGTGGTAGCGCACGTCGGGCCGCGCGCTGCGCATCTGTTCGGCGCTCCAGATGTCGCGCTTGCCCATCTCGAGGAAGCGACCACCGGCGGCCAGCGTGGCGACACTGGCGTCGATGAACGGGCCGGCCAAGGCGTTGAGCACCACGTGCACACCGGCGCCCGCAGTGAGTTCGCGCACCTGCTCGGCAAAGGCCAGCGAGCGGCTGTCCAGCACATGGGCCACGCCGAGCGCACGCAGCATCTCGCGCTTGTCGTGGCTGCCGGCGGTGGCGAAGACCTCGGCGCCGGCGCGCAGCGCCAGCTGCACCGCGGCCAGACCGACGCCGCCGGTGGCGGCATGGATGAGCACGCGCTCGCCGCGCTGCAGTCCGGCCAGACGCTCGAACGCGAACATCGCCGTCAGGAAGGCGATGGGTATGCCGGCAGCCTCGGCCAGGGTCAGCGGGGCGGGCCGGCGCGCCACCACACCCTCGGGCGCGCAGACATGGCTGGCGAAGCTCGCGGGTACGAAAGCCATGACCTCGTCGCCCATGGCCAATCGGCTGACGCCCGGGCCCACGCGCACGATGCGGCCGGCGCATTCGCCGCCCAGCGGCCCGCCGACGCCAGGCACCATCGCCAGCGCACTGAGGACGTCGCGGAAATTCAGGCCCGCGGCTCGCACCTCGATCTCCACTTCACCCGCGCCGGGCGCGCGGCGCGGCGTCGGTTGCAGGGCCAGCGCATCCAATGCGCCGCGGCGCGTGCTCTCCAGCCGCCACGCGTTGCCTGGCGGCGTGCGGGCATCCGGGCCTGGGGCGAGCCGCTGCACGCGGGGCACATGCCGCTGCCCGCCGCGCCATGCGCATTCGGGCTCGGTGCCCGCGGCTGCTGTGGGCGCGGCTGCGGCGCTGCGCTCCAGGCGTGGGCATTCATCGTCGAGCGGCGAGAGCCAGTGATCGCTGGGCGCCGGGTCGAGATCGATGCGGATGCAGTGCAGCTCAGGGTGCTCGATTTCTGCGCTGCGCAAGAGGCCCCACAGCGCCGCCTGCGCCGCATCGACCGGCTCGCCGGCGCGCACGGCGCGCGCGCCGCGGGTCAGCAGCAGCAGCAGCGTGGATGCGGCCTCGGAGGGCAACAGCGCGTGCAGCAGTTGCAGCAGCGAGTCGCTGGCGGCGTGCAGGCGCTCGGGCAATGTCGCCGCGGTGCCGGGCAGCAGTGGCGGCAGCCTGCAGCCGGTGGTGTGGACGATTGCTGCGAAGGGGCCGTCGGCGAGCAATGTGTTCAGGTGGGCCTTGTCCACCGGTGCCTGCAGCACCTCCACGCGGGCGCCCATGGCCTGCAGCTTCTCGGCCACCGCCGCGCGCGTGGCATCGGCCGCGCCCACCAAAAGCCAGCGCCCGTGCAGCCGTGTCTCGGCGGGAGGGAGAGCGGGCACGGGGGCCGGCGCGACCGGCCAGCGCTCGCACCACAGCAACCGCTTGGTCGGGGTCCAGGCGTCAGCGGGCAGCTGCCGCAGGCGCAGGCCGCGGATGCGGCCGATGCATTGCTCCGCAGCGTCGTACAGATCGATGTCGGCTGCGCGGTCGCTTCGGCTCGGTGAGTCTGGCGATCCGCAGCCGTCTGCCGCCGGCTCCCGCAGCCGGACATGGCTGACGGCTGGTGGCTGGGCGCCGCACTGCCACTGCAGCGAGTCGGCTGCAAAGGGCAGCCACAGCGCACCACTCTCGGCACGCAACAGCTCGTTGAGCGGCTGCAGGCAGGCGTCGAGCACGGCCGGGTGCAGCTGGTAGCGCGAGGCGTCGGCGAGCACGCCGGCGGCAGGCGCGAGGCGGGCGACCGCCTGTGATTCGCCGAAGGCCACCTCGACCAGCCCCTGGAACGGGGCGCCGAACTGCAGGCCGCGTGCGGCCCAGCGCGCGTACAGCGCCGCAGCGGTCTCAACCCGCGAGCACTGCAGGCGGGCCGCGGCAGCCGGCTGCGGTGGCGGATCGTCGGCCGGCGTGCTGTGCAGGGTGACGTCGGCGTGCGTCAACCAGCCGTCGGTACCGCGCGCAGAGGCCGGTCGGCTGACGATGCGCAAGCCGGCATTCGCAGCGGGCAGGCACTGCACCCGCACTGGGCCATCGTCCAGGTGCAACGCGCGTTGCAGGAGCACGTCGTGCAGGGTTACCCAGTCTGTAGCGCCTGGCTCGGTGCCGGCTCCGGCACGGTGCGTGGCGGCGGCCAACGCCATCTCGACGAAGGCGGTGGCGGGCAACACCACGCTGCCCTGGATGCGATGCGCCTCCAGCCACGGCAGCGTGGCGACGTCCAAGGTCTGCTCAAACATCGTGCCGGTCCACGCCGGTGACTCGATCGGCTGGCCGAGCAGCGGATGCGCGTGGCCGGGGGCGTTGACGGCGCCGCCCTCGCCGACGGCGCGGGAGCCCCGCGGGGTGTCGGTGGCGTCGGCGGCTTCTTCCGCCCGCTCCACCGGTTCCACCCAGAAGCGGTGGCGCTGCCACGGGTAGTGCGGCAGCGCCGCGGGCCCGACCGCACCGGCCACCGGCAGGACGGCCGGCCAAGCGAAGCCGATGCCGGCGACGTGCATCGCGGCCAGCGCGTCGAGCATCGTCTCGCGTTCGCGCCGGCCACGGCGCAGCGAGGCGAAGCAGCGAACGCCGGGCACGTCGTCCAGCGTGGCGGCGATGTTCATGCCCAGCACCGGATGCGGCGAGATTTCCAGGAACTGGTTGTGGCCGGCCTCGGCGGCCGCTTTCACCGCGGCGGCGAAGCGCACCGTGCCGCGCAGGTTGCGGCCCCAGTAGCCGGCGTCCATGCGCGTGCTCTCCAGCGCGCTGCCGCTGGCCGTGGAGTACAGCGGCAGCCGAGGCGTGGCCGGGCTCAGCGAGGACAGTGCCTGCTCCAGCTGCCCGCGCAGCGGCTCCATCTGGTGGCTGTGGAACGCGTAGTCCACCGGCAGCAGCTTGTGGCCGATGCCCTGCTCGCCGAGCGTCGCCAGCAGCTGCTGCAGCGGCGCGGCCGCACCGGCAAGCACCACCGAGCGCGGCGCGTTCACCGCGGCCAGCGAAAGCGCCGCGCCACTGCGCGCGATCCAGCGTGAGGCCTGCTCTTCGTCCAGATCCACCGCGGCCATGCGGCCCTGCCCGGTGGCCGACTGCATGATGCGGCCACGCACGACGGCCAGCCACGCTGCAGTGGGCAGATCGAGCACGCCGGCGGTGCAGGCCGCGGCGATCTCGCCGACGCTGTGCCCCAGCACCGCGGCGGGCTGCAGGCCCCAGTGGCGCCACAGCGCTGCGAGACCGGCCTGCACGGCGAAGAGGGCCGGCTGTGCCCACTCGGTCTGCATCAGGCGTGAAGCAGACTCCTCGGCCCGCAGCTCGTCGAGCAGCCGCCACGGCGCGTGCGCACGCATGGCCTCGTCCACCTGCATCACGGTGTCGGCGAACACCGGCTCGGTATCGAGCAGCTCGCGGCCCATCGCCCACCACTGCGGGCCTTGGCCCGAAAAGACGAAAACCACCGACGCAGTGGCACCCGGGGGCACGACGCCGCGGTGCACGCCGGCCGGCAGCAACGACCCGGTGGCGCCCGGTCGCGCCACCGCGTCCAGCGCATCAGCCACGGCCGGGGCGGTATCGGCCAGCACGGCCAGGCGGTGGGCCAGGTGATCCCGGTGCAGTGCCGCTGCGGCGCACCAGCCCGGCAACGCCGGGGCGTCCTCGGCACGCAGTGCCGCGGCGTGACGCGCTGCCAGCTGCTGAAGCGCCGGTGCCGACGCGGCCGAAAGCGTCAGCAGGCAGGGCCTCGTCGAGGCCTCGGCATCATCGCCGGCACCGAGCGGCGGCGCCTCCTCGAGCACCACATGTGCGTTGGTGCCGCCGAAGCCGAACGAACTCACACCCGCGCGGCGAGGCTGGCCGCCTTCGTCGTCCCAGTGCTCCAGCGCCGTGGCCACGCGCAGCGGGCTGCGGGCCAGATCGAAGTGCGGGTTGGCCTTCTTGAAATGCAGGTGCGGCGCGATCCGCCGCGCCCGCATCGCCTGGATGACCTTGATCACCCCGGCCATGCCGGCGGCCGCTTCCAGGTGGCCGATGTTGGTCTTGGCCGAGCCGATGATCACCTGCCGGTCGGCCGGCCGCGTGCCGATGACCTCGGACAGCGCTTCGAGTTCGATCGGGTCGCCCAGCGCCGTGCCGGTGCCGTGGGCCTCGATGTAGGACAGATGCTCCGGCCCGAGTCCTGCATCGGCCAGCGCCGCGCGCACCACCGCCTGCTGGGCCAGGCCGCTGGGCGCGGTGAGCACGTTGGTGCGGCCGTCCTGGTTCACGGCGCTGCCGCGCAGCAGGGCCAGCGGGGCCTCGCCCTCGGACAGCGCGTCGGACAACCGGCGCAGCACGATGACGCCGCAGCCCTCGCCGCGCACGAAGCCATTGGCCGCCGCGTCGAAGGTCTTGCAGCGGCCATCGGGCGTGAGGAAGCCCCACTTCGACAGCGCGATCGACAGCTCGGGCGTGAGCATCAGGCTCACGCCGGCGGCGATGGCGAGGTCGCATTCGCCGCGCCGCAGGCTCTGCGCAGCCATGTGCAGCGCCACCAGCGACGACGAGCAGGCGGTGTCGATCGACAGGCTCGGCCCGCGCAGGTCGAGCCAGAACGACAGGCGGTTGGCCAGCACGCTGTGCGAGGCGCCGGTGACGGTGTGGGCGCCGATCAGTGGCCGCCGGCCGTAGATGAGCCCGGCATAGTCGTTGTGATAGCTGGCCACGTACACGCCCGCGCGGCTGCCGGCGAGTTGCTCGCGGGTGAGGCCGGCGTCCTCTAGCGCCTCCCACGCCACCTCCATGAACAGCCGCTGTTGCGGGTCCATTTGCAGCGCCTCGCGCGGCGAGATGCCGAAGAACTCGGCATCGAATCCATCGACCTCGTCGACGAAACCGCCCCAGCGCGTGGTCATCTTGCCGGGAGCTGCCGGGTCAGGGTCGACCAATGCCTGCCAGTCCCAGCGTTGGGGCGGAACCTCGCTGATCGCGTCGGTGCCGCTGGCCAGCAGTTGCCAGTACGTGGCGGGGTCGTTGGCGCCCCCCGGGAAGCGGCAGCCCATGCCGATAACCGCCAGCGGCTCGGCCTGCAGTGCCTGCAGCGCGGCGTTGCCCTGCGCACGTGCCTGCTGCGCCAGCAGCGCGAGTTTCACGGCCGACAGCGGCGCCGATGGTGTGCTCACCGCGGGCCTCCGCGGCTGGCGCGCTTGCGCTGGGTGAGTGCGGCCAGCGCCTCGGCGTCCGACATGGCGGCCACCTCGGCCACCTTGTCCGCGGCCTCCTGCGATGCCTGCGCTGCTGGCGTAGTGGCCCGCGAGGCTGTCGATGCGACGGCTTTCGCAGGGGGCGTGGCCACTGGCGCGGGCCCTGGCGCACCGATGGACTCGGCACTGGGTCCGCCCACCTCCGCCATCGGCTGAGCCGGCATCGCGCGGGCGAGCAGGTGATCGGCCAGGGTGGTCAGCGTCGGGTAGTTCCACAGCACCGTAGCCGACAGCGGCAGTTGCAGGTCGCGTTCGATGCCGTTGCGCAGCTCCAGCGCCATCAATGAGTTCAGCCCATAGCTGCCCAGCGGCGTGCGCGCATCCAGCCGCGCGGCCGGCAGGCCCAGCACCCGGCTGGCCAGCTGCGCCAGTCGCTGTCGCAGCAGCGCCGGGCGCTGTTCCGAAGAGGCGCGGCGAAGTTGAGCCAGGAGTCCGGCACCACCTTCACGGCTGCCTGCTGCCTGGCCTGTTGCATCGTCGTTGGAGGTCGGCCCTTCCTTGGCGGCGGGAGGCTGCGCCAGTTCGTGCAGCAGCGCTGCGGCGTGAGCAGGCAAGATGTCCTGCGCAGCGGCATCGGCCAGACGCTGGCGCTCCAGCGGCAGCACGGCGGCCTGCGTCGTGATCGGCACGGCCCACGAATCACCTGGCGGCGGCGTTCCTTCGCTGCCACCGCTCCCACCGCTGCGGCCGCTGGCCGGGGCGCGCTCGGCGAGCAGGCGCTGCAACACCTGCAGCCCTTGCGACGCGGAGAACGCCCCGAGGCCAGACCTTGCGAGCGCAGCCAGCGCCTGCTCGCCCCCGGCGGTGGCGGCGAAGCCAAGGCCCTGCCACACCCCCCAGTTCACGCTCAGCGCGGCCTGGCCTGCGGCGCGGCGCCGATGTGCGAGCGCGTCCAACGCGGCGTTGGCAGCCGCATAGCTGGCCTGCCCGGGCTGCGGCAGCAGGGCCGCCACGGAGGAGAAGAGCACGAAGTGATCCAGTTCGGGCAACAGGCGGTCCAGGTGCCAGGCGCCTTGCACCTTGCCGAGCATCACGGTGTCGATCGAAGCCGCGTCGAGGTCCTGAAGCAGCCGGTCGTCGGTGACGCCGGCGGCGTGGAAGACGCTGCCGATTGGCGGCCGCTGCTCGGAGGCGAAATCGGCCAGACACCGGGCCAGCGCGGCACCATCGGCGACGTCGAGCGCGCGGTGATGCACGCTGGCGCCCATCGCTTCCAGCTGACGGACCTGCCCCTGCGCTTTGGCGGTGGCCGTGCCGGGGGCTGTTCGTGACCAGACCGCGCGCGGCGGCAGCGGCGTGCGCCCCAGGACCAGCAGGTGACGCGCGCCGCGTTCCACCAGCCACTGCGCCAGCGCGAAGCCCACGCCGCCGAGCCCGCCTGTGACCAGCACCGAGCGGTCGCTGGGCAGTTGCCATGCGGCGGCGGCGGACGTGCTCGCCGGGGCGCTGCGCAGGCGTGCGACGTGGCGCTGCCCGGCGCGCCAGGCAGCGTCGGCCGGTGCGCCGCCGGCCAGCGTCTGCACCACCGCCGCAGCCTGGGTGGCCAGATCTGTTTCGGGGTCGAGGTCGATGCTGCCACCCCACAACGTTGGCCACTCGGATGCCGCGGTGCGCAGCAAGCCGGCCAGTGCGGACTGCCCCGGTGCCAGTCGTGCGCCGTCTGCGCCGGCGACCACTTGCGCGCCGCGCGTCACGAGCCAGCAGCGACGCGGCACCGCATCGAACGCCGCCGCCCGCTGCAGCGCCTGGAGGAAGGGCATCAGCGCAGCGGCGTCGGGCGCGGTGCCGACTGCCATCGGCGGCAGCGTCTCGGTGCCCGGCGGGCGCGTCGCGGCCACCGCCGGCTGTGCGAGCGTCGTGGCGAGCAGAACGATGTCGATGCCTGCGGCGCCGGCGCTGGCCGCGGCGGCATGGAGTGCGGCCTGCCACTGCATCGCGTTGGCGTCTGAGGTCAGCACAGCCGAGCTGCCGGCGAGCTGCGAGGTCAGTGCGCTGGTCAGCGGTCCGCCGTCGGCCACGACGACGCAGGCGCGCGCGGCGGACCCCACTGCCGCCGCCGGCGCTGCCTGAATCGGCCAGTGCAGCTGCCACAGCAGCGGCTGCGGCCGCGCCGATGCCGCGGCATCCAGGCGCGCCAGGCGCAGCCCGCGCATTGACAGCACGGGCTCCGCGTCGGCCAGCAGCTCGAGGTCCATCACTTCCTGCGCGCCTTCGCTGGCACGCGGGCGCAGGCGGACGCGGCTCGGCGTCTGCGTCGCTTTCGAGTGCGGCCGCAGTTCGACGTGATCGGCGCCGACGGGCATCCAGAGGGCCTGCCCGGCGAGCAGGCCCGCTGCGAGCTGGAAGCACGCGTCCAGCGCCCAGGGTGCCACGCACCATGGCCCGCCGGCATCGCCGCCCGCGGGCGCGTGCAGCTCGGCCTCGACTGCATCGCCCCGTACGCGAATCTCGCCCAGTGCTTGCAGCACGCCGCCGAACTGCACGCCCTGGCTCTGCAGGAGCGAGTACAGCTGTGCGCCTGTCTGTGGCAGGGCTGGCGGCGCCAGAGGGGCGGTTGCGCGAGACGCTGGGCGGCGGTCTTCCGTTGCCGCGCCCAAGGTGGCGCCGAAGTGCTGAACCCAGCCGGCCGGCCCCTCGCTGTAGGCGACCAGCCGGTGCCCGGCTGTTGTGGGTTCGGCGCGCAATTGCACCGCGGTGGCGCCGTCGGCGTTCAGGTACAGCGCCTGCGAGAACGCCAGCGACGACAGGCGGACCGGCTCAGCGCTCAATGCCGACACGGTGCCGTCGGCCCGAGGCTGGAGCGACCGAGCCGCCGCTGCCGCGAGTTCGACGAAGACCGAGGCGGCCAGCACGGCGCTGCCATGCAGCCGGTGCTCAGCCAGATGCGGGTGCCAGGCCGGGCGCATCTGAACGTCCCAGACATGGGCCGGCGGGTCGCCGCCGAGCTCCAACGGCGCCGGCAGGATTGCGTGGCGCGGGGTCGATGGGGCGGATCGGGTCGCTCCCGGCCGCTGGCGGGCCGGGCCGGCCGCCTGCAGTTCGGCGGCGCGAACCCACAGGCGCTCGCGTTGCCACGGCGTCCTGGGCAGTTCGGTGAAGGCGTGCGCGCCACCGTACAGCGCGGTCCAGTCGGGTTTCAGGCCATGCGTCCACAGGCTGCCCACCGCGGCGACCAGGTTCACGGCCTCGGCCTCGTTGCGCCGACCGCAGGCCACGCATGCGACTTCGGCGTCGGGTGCCAGCGCCTGCGCAGTCTGCTGCACCGCCGGCAGCAGCACCGGGTGCGGGCCCAGTTCGACGAAGCAACCGATGCCGTCTTCCAGCAGCGCGCGCACGGCTTCGGTGAAGCGCACGCGCTGGCGCAGGTTGGCGGCCCAGTAGGTGGCGTCGAGCTCGGCGCCGGCCACCGCGCGGGCGCGCACGGTCGACACCATCGGAATGGCTGGCGCACTGGGCACGAGGTCGGCCAGTTCGGCCTGCAGTTCGTCGGCCAGCGGCTGCATCTGCGGGCTGTGCGAGGCGACGTCCACCTTCACGAGCCTGCAGAAGATCTGGTCGCGCTCCAGCGCCTGCATCACCGACTGCACTGCCTGCGGGTCGCCGGAGATCACGCTGGAGCGCGGGCTGTTGCTCACCGCCACCGCCAGCCGGTCTTCGAGGCCGGCGATGCGCGCCTGCGCGTCGTCGGTGGAGAGTTCCACCAGCGCCATCGCGCCTTGGCCGCTGGTGCGGCGCATCAGCGCGCTGCGGCGGCAGACGATGCGCATCGCCTGCTCGATGCTCAGCGCGCCGGCGATGCACGCCGCGCCCACTTCACCCATGCTGTGGCCGACCACCGCATCGGGCTGCACGCCCATCGACTGCAGCCAGCGCGCGTAGGCGATCGCCAGCGCGACGAGCGCGGGCTGGATGACGTCGATCTGGTCGAGGCGCCAGCCGCTGGCGCCCTCGTCGAGTTCGAGCTGACGCACGAGCGATTCGCCGAGCCACGGCTGGGCAGCGCGGTCGCACTCCTGCAGCGCTTGGCGAAAGGCGGGCGCGCGCTGCAGCAACTCGCGCGCCATGCCGGCCCACTGCGCCCCTTGGCCGGGCACGATGAAGGCCACCTTGGGGCGCGCGGCGCCGCTGCTGCGGCCCTGGGCGGTGGCGGCCTCGCCCTGCGCAAAGGCGGCCAGGCGCTGCGCCAGTTGCGCCGCGGCCTGCGCGCCGCTGTCGACGACGAAGACAGCGCGCTCGCGCAGGGCCGTGCGCCGCGTGGCCGCGGCATGCAGGTGGTTGCGCAGCGCCGGTTCCGCATCGCCGGCGGGCAGAGCGGCCAGCGTGGCCAGGCGCTCGGCATGGCGCGCGGCCAGCTCGCGCAGCGCCTCGGGACCCTGTGCCGACAGCACGAGCAGGTGGGGTGCCGGTTGCAGCCCGCGGTGGTGTGGCGGCTCGGGCAGCGAGGCGGGGCTGTCTGCCGCCGGCGCCGTGGCGGGCGGGCCGGCGTCGCTCAACACGATGTGGGCGTTGGTGCCTGCAATGCCGAAGGCGCTGACGCCGCCTATGCGGTGCGCCGCTTCCCAGCGCTGCGCCTGGCGCGCCAGCGCAAATGGCGCGGCGTCCCAGGCGATGGCCGGGTTGAGGTCGCGGCAGTGCAGGCTGGCCGGCACCACGCGGTGGTGGATGGCGAGCGCCAGCTTGACCAGGCCGGCCACGCCGGCGGCGCCCTCGGTGTGGCCGAGGTTCGTCTTCACCGAGCCGACCCAGGCGCGCCGGCCCTCGGCGCGGCCGGGGCCGAGCACGTCGGCCAGCGCGCCGAGTTCCACCGGGTCGCCGGCGCGCGTGCCGGTGCCGTGGGCCTCGATGCAGCCGACCTCGGCCGGGTCGATGCGGGCGTCGGTGTAGGCCGTGCGCAGCAGTTCGGCCTGGCCGGTGCGGCTGGGCGTGCCCATCGAGCCGCTGCTGCGGCCGTCGTTGTTCACCGCGCTGCCGCGGATGACGGCGTAGATGCGGTCGCCGTCGGCGCGCGCGGCGGCCAGCGGCTTCAGCACGAGCATGGCCGCGCCTTCGCTGCGCACGTAGCCGTCGCCGCGCGCGTCGCCAAACTTGCAGCGGCCGTCCGTGGCCATCATGCGGCTTTGCGAGTAGGCAATGTGGATGTGCGGCTGCAGGATGACGTTCACGCCGCCGGCCAGCGCCAGCGTGCATTCACCTTCGCGCAGGCTGCGCACGGCCTGGTGCACGGCCACCAGCGACGACGAGCAGGCGGTGTCCACCGTGAAGCTGGGCCCGCGCAGCCCGAGCAGGTACGACAGCCGGCCCGAGGTGGCGTAGCGCCCGCTGCCGGTGGTCATGTAGAAGTCCACCGTGTCGGGGTCGGAGAACAGGCGCCCTTCGAAGTCGCTCAGCCACTGGCCGATGAACACGCCGGTGCGGCTGCCGTCGAGTGTGGCGGTGTCGACCTGCGCGTCTTCCAGGCCTTCCCAGGCGGTTTCCAGCACCAGGCGCTGCGCCGGGTCCATGCGTTCGGCTTCCAGCGGCGCGATGCCGAAGAAGCCGGCGTCGAACTCTTCCAGCCGCTCGAGGTAGCCGCCCCAGCGCGTGGACATGTGCCCCGGCGTCGCCGGGCGCGGGTCGAAGTAGCGGGCGAGGTCGATGCGCTCGGGCGGGATCTCGCCGACGGCGTCGCGCCCCTGGCTCAACAACTGCCACAAGCCCTGCGGATCGACGACGCCTCCGGGAAACCGGCAGCCGATGCCGACGATGGCCACGGCGCGCGCCGGGTCGCTGTCGGGCTGGCGGGTGGCCATGGCGTGCGTCGTCAATGTGGCTGGCGTGCCGGGGGTCAGGGGGCGCCCACCGGGCAGGGCGGCGCGAGCAGCGGCTGCAGCAGCCGCGTCATCTCGGCGATGAGCTGGCCGCGCACGCCGGCGTCGTTGAAGTAGAAATGACCGCCCGCGAACTGCCGCATCAGCGTGCGGGCCTGCGTCTGCTCCTGCCACGGTGCCAGCAGGTCGGGGCCGGCCCGTGTGTCGTCGTGGCCACCGAACATCGCGATGGGGCAGGGCAGCGTGGGCCCCGGCTCGTGCCGGTGGTTCTCGATCGCGGCCATGTCGGCGCGCAGCGCGGGCAGCAGCAGCTCCAGCACGTCGCGGTGTTGCAGGATCTCCGCCGGGATGCCGCCGTAGCGCTGGTCGATGGCGGCGATGAACGCGTCGTCGGGCAGGTGCGAAAGCGGCGGATCGGGCTCGCGCAGGTGCGGGGCGCGCCGCGCCGAGATCATCAGGTGCCCCGGCGAGGGCAGGCCGTAGGCCGGAAGGGCCCGCGCCAGCTCGAAGGCCACCAGCGCCCCCATGCTGTGGCCGAAGAAGGCGAAGGGGCGGTCGAGCAAGTCGCGCAGCGCTGGCACGAGGCCCTCGACGATGGCGCTGATGGAGGCGAGCGCGGGCTCGCGCAGCCGGCGCTCGCGGCCCGGCAGCAGCACGGCCAGCGCCTCGACCGTGTCGGGCAGGGCCAGCGCGAAGGGGCGATAGACCGCACCACCCCCGCCTGCGTAGGAGAAGCAGAACAGGCGCACACGCGCGTTGGGGCGGGGCAGGAAGCTGGTCAGCCAGGGCGAGGTGGTCATGATCGTGGCGTGGCCCCCTTCGGCTCACGCAGCGGTGTCATGCAACCGCGGCGCGCGGGGCGGGGCATGTCACTCCCGCGATTCGAGCCGTCGGTCGGGAGGCGGCGGGCGATCCTATCGGCTGAGGCAACGCCGAACGGCGCCTCGAACTCGGGGGACGGCTCAGAGCAGTGAGAAAGTCCGCAGGCTCGCCCGTGCACGGCGCACGACCACGGCCGTCCACGCCCCTTCAGGCGTGCGGTTAGCGCCAAGCGTGAATTCTTCGCGCGGGTGGCGTGGGTCGGCGCTGGAGAGCAGCTGCGCGGGCTGCCGGGGGTCGAGCGACACCTCGAACGAGTCGAGCGCGACGGACAGGCCGCCGCCCAGCGCCTTCACGAAGGCCTCCTTGCGCGTCCAGCAGGCGAGGAAGGCGTCGGGTTGCTGCCCGGCCGGCAGGGCCTGGAGAGTGGCGAGCTCGCCGGCAGCGAAGTTCTGTCGCGCGATGGCCAGCAGTTCGGGCACGGCGCGCGGGGCTTCGATGTCCACGCCGACCGACGCGCCGTCGCTGAGAGCAACCACTCCCAGGCCGCCGGAGTGCGAGAGGTTGAAGTCCAGCGTGCGCGGGCCCGTCTGCTCGGGTGCCTCGAGGCCGGGCTTGCCTTGCGGACCGAAGGCGAACCTCAGTGCATGCGGGTCGCTGCCAAGGGCGCGGGCCAGCAGATGCCGCAGCAGCCCGCGCGCGTGGATGAAGTGGCGCCGGTGCCGCTCGAAGTGGAACCGCTCGGCCCGGGCCAGCTCGGCAGGTTCCAGGGCGGCGCGCAGGGTTTCGCCGGGCCAGGGCGGGTTGTCCAGCGAGGCCAGGAACACCTGCACTTCGCCGGGCCCGGGGGCGGCGGGCAGTTCGCCGGCACGCAACGCAATCCAGCCGGCGCCCGCGCCGGGTGGCACGGGCAGATCCGGTTCATGCGGTGGGTGCGGCATGGGGTGCGAGCGACCAGCGGGCGGCGGGCGGAGGGTGGGCAGAGGGTGGGTGGACACTGGGCAGACGGTGGGCGGGCAGGTTGCCGCTGCAAGGATTGGCCGCTGGAGCCCGCCAAGCAGCCGGCCGGCGCAACCTCACAGCCCACGCCGCGCCGCGGCGGCGGCGCGTGGCGGCGGCACGGGCGGCACCTGTGTGGCGGCCTCCAGGCCATTGTCGAAGTGCGCGCGCATCAGGTGCCCGGCTGCGGGGGCATCGCCGGCGGCAATCGCCCGCATCAGCAACCGGTGCTCGGCCAGCGAATCGGCCAGCCGCCCCTGCTTGAAAAGCGAGTGATGGCGGTTCAGCTTCATCACCTTGCGCAGGTCGGTCACGATCTGCTCGGCCCAGCGGTTGCCGGCGATGCGCAAGAGCGTCATGTGGAAGCGCTCGTTGGTGGCGAAGAAGGCATCGCGGCTCCTCGCCTGGCTCTCCAGCAGCGCGTGCAGGGCCTCGAGTTCGGCGCGCTGCTCGGCGCCGGCCTGGCGCGCCACAGTGGCGGCGGCATCGGCCTCCAGCAGGCCGAGCAGGTGGTAGACCTGCCGCACGTCGCCTTGCGACATCTCGGTGACGTAGGCGCCTCGCCGCACCTTCATCGTCACCAGTCCCTCGACGGCCAGCACCTTCAGCGCCTCGCGCAGCGGCGTGCGGCTGATGCCGTAGTCGGCGGCCAGCTTCTGCTCGTCGATCCAGCTGCCCGGCTCGAGCTGGCGCGCGAAGATCGCCTCGCGCAGGCGCTCGGCCACCTCCTGGTACAGGGCGCGCGGCGCCAGGCGCAGGCGCGTCTCACCGTGCACGGCGCTCGCGGCATCGAAGGCGGCCGAGGCCACCCCACCGGCGGCGGCGGGCGCCCGGGAAGCGCTGGCGATGGCGGCGGCCGCGGCGGTGGCTGCAGCGGCTGCGGCGGGGCGGCGGCGGGCCATGGTGCGGCGGGAGTTGTCAGGTTCCTGTGGGTTATGAATTCATAATTATGCATAATCAAGCCGACGGGGCAAGGGAGGGCATCGCATCCGCGCGGCGCCAGGCCACCGCCCACTTCGCTGCAGAGCCCGGAGACACACGCCATGAGCGCAGCCGCTGAGTTCCCCCCAGTCACCCTGCCCCAATGGGAGAAGGCCGCCGCCAAGTCCGCGCCGGGCGGCGAGGTGCGTGCGCTGGATTGGGTGACGCCCGAAGGCATCACCGTCAAGCCGCTGTACACCGCCGACGACACTGCGAGCCTGCCGCACGCCGACACGCTGCCCGGCTTTGCGCCCTTCATCCGCGGCCCGCAGGCCACGATGTACGCGGTGCGGCCGTGGACCATCCGCCAGTACGCGGGCTTTTCCACCGCCGAGGACAGCAACGCCTTCTATCGCAAGAGCCTGGCCGCCGGCGGCCAGGGCGTGAGC
>JAEUPC010000092.1 GCA_016789865.1 Rubrivivax sp. | reverse complement strand
ACCGCCAGCATCAGCGCCAGCGTCAGCGTGCCCACGTACATGCGGCGCAGGCTGTCGCGCGCCAGCGCGCGCTGCTGGTACTCGCTGTAGGCGGCCTGCACGGCCAGCGCATTGGCCACCAGCGTGCGCGGCAGCGGCTGCACGAGAAGCAGGAAACGCTCCTGCGGCGGCGTGAGTCGGATGCGGTGGTCGGGCAGGCGGGCCAGCGCGCGCACCGTGGCGCCATCGGACGCGTGGCCCGATGCGCCAGGTGCGCCGCCGCTGCCCCCGGCCTGCACCGCCTCCTCATCCAGGCCGTCGATCTGGCTGGCCGCGCCGGTGGCCCGCGCCTGGCGCAGCAACGCGGCGGTGGGGCGCGGCGCGGCGATGACCGCGCTCTCGCCGGAAAGCGCGCTGGCGCTGCGCAGCACCTGCCCGGCGGGGCCCACCAGCACCGCGTGGCGCACGCCAAGCTGCTCGCGCAGGCGTTCGAGGGTCAGCGGCTGCAGCGGGTCTTGCTCTTCCAGCCGCTGCGCGCCGCTGCGCGCCTTGGCCAGCAGGTCGCTGGCGGAGCTCTCCAGCGTGTCCTTGCCCAGCAGCAGCCCGGCGTCCAGCGCGTTGGCCAGGCGCTGGTCGAACCACGACTCGATGCTGCGCGTGGCGAACTGGTACGACACGGCATAGACGACGATGCCGGGCAGCACCCCCACCAGCGCGAAGATGCCCGCCAGCTTGAGCAGCAGCCGGCTGCCGAACTTGCCGCGTTTGAGGCGCACCACCAGCCGCACCGCGACGAAGCCGATGACGAGCACCAGCAGCAGCGCCACCGCGGCGTTGACCCACACCAGCCAGACGAAATGGCGCTCGTAGAAGCCGCCGGGCCGGGCGAACGACAGCACGAAGGCGAGCACCAGCGCCGCGCCGGTGAGGACCACGGCCGAGAGGATCCAGGCCCAGCGGGCGGTGGCGGTCATGGCAGGGGCTTGTCGGGCAGGACGGCGCGCCGCGGCGCAGTGGGCGGGCACATGCGAGCAAGCGAGCAGGTCACCGTCGCTCAGTCCACCTTCAGTACGCGCGAGGCGCCGAAGGCCCAGTCGCCCTGCGTCACCAGGCCGAACTGCATGGGGCTGGGCAGTTGCGAGGTGTCCAGCCGGTAGTCGAACTCGACGTAGTAGGACTTGTCCGGGTCGAGCTGCGCCAGGTCGGCCAGGTGCCAGCCGGCGCTGCGCGAAGCGGCGATCAGCGCCTCCTCGAGCGTGGCATGGCTTTGGTTCAGGCCGCCCAGGCCCACGCGCCAGTTGCCGGTGAGCGGCTGAAATGCCACACGCCACCGGCGCGACACGCGCGCGACGCGGGCATCACGCCAGTACCAACGGCTGCGCAGCAGTGTGGCCTCGGCCAGGAAGACCACCGGCACGCCGCGGGTCAGCGCCTCTTCCACGGCGCGCGGCAACACGACGCGGGCCACGAAGTCCAGGCTCAGCACACCCTCGGCGCGATGCGCACGCAGCGTGGTCAGCTCGATGCCCTGCGGCGCCGGCGCCTGTGCGCGCGCCGTGCCGGCCAGGCCGGCACCGAGCAGCAGGCCAGCCCCCTGGCCCAGCAGCGTGCGTCGGCGGACCAGGTGGCGGTGCGACATGGTTGGGAGGGCGGCAGCGGGGTCGTCAGGTCTTCTCGATCAGTGCGTAGAAGAAACCGTCGCCCGTTGGCGCCGGCGGCGGCCTGGCCACGGGTGCCGCCGGCGGCGGCACCCGCGCAGCAGGCCCGGTGGGCATGCTCCCCGCGGTGGCTTCCCCACCCGCAGGATTGTCGGGGAGCGGCAGCAGATGGCCGGGCGCCAGCGGCCAGCGCCGGGCATTGCCGGCAGGCAGCCGTTGCAAAAACGCGTCGATCTGGTGCTCGCCCTCGGCGCGAAAGAGCGAACAGGTGGCGTAGAGCAGCCGGCCGCCCGGCGCAAGCAGTGGCCACAGGGCTTGCAGCAGGCGCTGCTGGGTCCGGGCCAGGGTGTCGATGTCGGCCGGCCGGCGCAGCCAGCGCACGTCCGGGTGGCGCCGCACGATGCCCGAGGCGGTGCAGGGGGCGTCCAGCAAGATGGCGTCGAACAGGCGCCCGTCCCACCAGCGGCCGGGCTGGGCGGCGTCGCCGGCCAGTACTTGCACCCGGGTGGTGCCGGGCAGGCGCAGGCGGCGCAGGGTGTCGTGCACAAGGGTCAGGCGGCGTGCGTCGACGTCCAGGGCCAGCAGGTCGAGGTCGGCCCGCTCCAGCAGGTGCGCGGCCTTGCCGCCGGGTGCGGCGCAGGCGTCGAGCACGCGGGCACCGGCCGGCAGCGGCGGCAACGGGGGGTTCGCCCGGCCACCGCCCAGCAGCAGCGGCGCCGCCAGCTGCGCCGCCGCATCCTGCACCGACACCTCGCCGTCGGCGAAGCCGGGCAGCTGCAGCACCGGGCACGGCTCGGCCAGCACCACCGCCAGTTCCTCCAGGCCGGCTGCCGCGGCGCCGGGCAGCGGCTGCAGCCACGCCACCATGCCGTGGTGCGCCAGCAGCTCCACGTAGCGGGCGGGCGTACTGCGCCGCGCGTTCACGCGCAACGCCATCGGTGGGCGGCGGTTGGCTTGCGCCAGCAACTGCTGCCAATGGCCGGGCCAGTCGTGGCGCAGGCGCTGCACCCACCAGTCGGGGTGGTTGTAGGCGCCAAGCGCCGTGTGCTGCGCGGCTTGCACCCATTGCGCGCGCTCGCGCACGAAGCGGCGCAGCACTGCGTTGATGAAGCCGGCCGCCGCCGGGGTGCGCTGGCGCGCCGCCGCCACCGCCTGATCGACCAGTGTGTGGTCGGCGTAAGGCGCGGCGCCGTCGGCCTCCGGAGGCCACAGCAAGGCCAGCGCCCCCAGCAGCAGCGACTCCACCGGCGGCGGCGGCCGCCGCGGCGCGAGCCGCTCGCGCACCTCGAGCGCGCTGCCCAGCCGGCGCAGCACGGTGAAGGCCAGCGCCTGCACGCCGGGGCGCAGCAGCTCGGGCACGCGCGGCAACGTCTCCGACAGCGAGCGCCCTTCACGCACGGCCTGCACGGCGTCGGCGGTGCCGTCCAGGAGCCGGGCCAGCGCGGGGGCATTCACGCGGGCAGTCTACCCACGGGCCCGCCAGGGTCGGCGGCGGGGCGCCGGCCGCTGGTGCGCCGTCGGTGGGCACAATGCATCTTCGCCGGGGCCGGCAGCCGCAAATGCCTTGCGCCCGGCACCGGCTCGCCCTTCTACCCAAGCTGCACGCTCCCACCTCTCGATGGCCGACAAGCCGCTGGCCGCCGCAACTGCCCCAACGGCCGCCGGCCCCCTGATGCCGACCGGCGCCGCCAAGGCGCCGCCGCGGCTGCTGCGCAGCGAGGAGGAACTGCAGCGCCTGAGCGCCAGCGAGCGCATCCGCTACCGCCTGGTCACCGCCGACCGGCGCTACCACGCCAACGACAACATCGCCGAGTTCGTGCGCCCGGGCGAACTGGCCGAGCTGAAGGACGAGGTGGCGCTCAAGCTGCAGCAGGTGCTCCAGGCGCTGGTCATCGACACCGACAGCGACCACAACACCCACGAGACAGCCCTGCGCGTGGCGCGCATGTACATCGACGAGGTGTTCGCCGGCCGCTACAAGCCGATGCCCGCGGTGACCGAGTTCCCCAACGCCGAGCGGCTCAACGAGTTGATGATCGTCGGCCCGATCAACGTGCGCAGCGCCTGCAGCCACCACATGGTGCCCATCTTCGGCCGCGTGTGGATCGGCGTGCTGCCCAACGAGCACTCCAATCTGATCGGCCTGTCGAAATACGCGCGCATCGCCGACTGGGTGATGAGCCGGCCGCAGATCCAGGAGGAGGCCGTGACGATGCTGGCCAACGAACTGCAAGCCCGCGTGCGCCCCGACGGCCTGGCGCTGGTGATGGAAGCCGACCACTTCTGCATGCATTGGCGCGGCGTGAAGGACACCGACACCTCGATGGTCAACAGCGTGATGCGCGGCGCCTTCCTGAAGGACGCCAACCTGCGGCGCGAGTTCCTCTCGCTGCTGACTCGCAAGGGCAGCGCATGAGATCAAGGCGACCGCCGATGACCGTGACGCAGCCCAGTGGCCGCCGCGGAACCGGCTCTGCCGGGCCGCTGGCGTCGCCCCCCGCGGGGCGGAGGCGCCGCGGGCGCTTCGGGGGGGAGCCTTGTTAGTGCGCCTGATGTACGCCAGCCGCGCCGCGGCGGGCACGGACCACGAGGCGCTGCTGGCGCTGCTGCGCCAGTGCCGCGCGGCCAACCCGCAGCACGGCATCACCGGGGTGCTGTGCCACAGCGAGGGCCTCTTCCTGCAGGTGCTGGAAGGCGGCCGCGGCGCGGTGAACCGCCTGTACAACCGCATCGTCGTCGACCCGCGGCACCACCAGGTGGAGCTGCTGCTGTACCAGGAGATCGGCGAGCGGCGCTTTGCCGGCTGGTCGATGGGACAGGTGAACCTCGCGCGGCTGAACCCGTCGCTGCTGCTGAAGTACTCGGCGTCGGCAACGCTCGACCCGTTTTCGGTGTCGGGCGCGGTGTCGATGGCGCTGTTCGAGGAACTGGTGGCCACGGCCTCGGTGGTAGGCTTGGGCTGATCCGCACGCGCACCGCCCCCTGGAACGTCGGCGACGCAGGCGACCCCGCCTGCGTCGCCACGCGCGCCATCCGCCCCTTCAGCGGCTGCCGCCGGCACGCTCATCCCTGCGGGTAGCCCAAGAGGGGTAGGCTCGGGGCTTGCCCCGATGAACCGGCGCCCGCGCGCGACGATCATCCCCGCAGTCCCTGTCCTCTTTCCCGCAAGGAGCCCTCATGAACACTCGACGCGACATGCTGACCACCAGCGCCAAGGTCGCCGCCCTGCTGGCCGGCGCCGGGCTGCTTCCTGCCGCCGCGCAGGCCGCCTGGGACAAGGCGGCCTTCGAAGCCAAGACGATGGCCGACGTGGCCAAGGCCTTCGCAGGCCAGGCCCCCACCGCCAACGCGGGCGTCACCATCATCGGCCCGGACATCGCCGAGAACGGCGCCGTGGTGCCGGTGGGCTGCGCCAGCACGCTGGCCGGCGTCAAGCGCCTGGCCATCCTGGTGGAGAAGAACCCCAACGCGCTGGCTGCGGTCTTCGACGTGAGCGACGCCGTGGAGCCGAGCTTCAACACGCGCGTCAAGATGGGCCAGTCGTCCAACGTCATGGCAGTGGCGCTGATGGCCGACGGCAAGATCCACTTCGCGCAGAAGGAGATCAAGGTCACCCTCGGGGGCTGCGGCGGCTGAGCAGCGGCCGGCGCCAACCCTCCCAGCACTCAGTTCAAGGAGCAGCAAATGGCAGATCCGATGCGCATCCGCGCCCAGGCCGCTGGCGACAAGGCCACCGTGCGGGTCCTGATGGCCCACGAAATGGAGACCGGCCAGCGCAAGGACAGCGCGGGCAAGGTCATCCCGGCATGGTTCATCGCCGAAGTCAGCGCCACGCATAACGGCAAACCGGTGCTGACTGCACAATGGGGCCCGGCGGTGGCGAAGAACCCGTTCCTGCAGTTCACCGTGAAGGGCGCCAAGGCCGGCGACAAGATCGCCGTGACCTGGAAGGACAACAAGGGCGAGTCGCGGACCGACGAAGCGACCGTGGCCTGACCTTCTTGCCCGGGTGGGCCGCGAACGCCGCGGCAGTGTGCTGAAAACGATCGAGGAGACGATGAAACAAGGCCTCAAACTGACCGTCGCCGCCGCGCTGATTGCCGCGCCTGCGCTTGCCGCCGCACAGAAGTCCGCGGCGGATGGAATCGCCGAGTACCGCGCGCTGCTGGCCGACGGCAACCCCGCCGAGCTCTACGAAGCGCGCGGCGAGAGCCTGTGGAAGAGCAAGCGCGGCCCGAAGAACGCGTCGCTCGAGAAGTGCGACCTCGGCAAAGGCCCCGGCGTGGTGAAGGGCGCATTCGTCGAGATGCCGCGCTGGTTCGAGGACACCCAGCGTGTCGAAGACCTCGAGTCTCGGCTGGCGTCGTGCATGCAGTCGCAACAGGGCTTCAGCTACGCCGAGATCGCCAAGACGCCGTTCGGTCGCGGGTTGCAGGCCGACGTCACGGCCCTGGCGACCTGGATCGCGGCCGAGTCGAAGGGCCTGCCGTTCAATCTGCCGCAGGGCCACCCCGAGGAGCGCCGCTCCTTCGAGATCGGCAAGCGCGTGTTCTACTTCCGCGGCGGGCCGATGGACTTCTCGTGCTCGTCGTGCCACAACACCGACGGCAAGCGCATCCGCCTGCAGGACTTGCCCAACCTCACGAAGAACCCGGGCGACGGCATCGGCTTCGCGGCCTGGCCCGCATACCGCGTCAGCAACGGGCAGATGTGGGGCATGCAGCTGCGCATCAACGACTGCTTCCGGCAGCAGCGCCTGTCGTTCCCGATCTTCGGCTCGGAGGCCACAGTGGCGGTAAGCACCTACATGGGCGTCAACGCGAAGGGTGCGAAGTCTGCGGCGCCCACCATCAAGCGCTGAGTGGGAGAGCACGCAATGACGAACTACCAGGCACTCCTTCGCACCGGCTTG
Organism: Rubrivivax sp.; assembly: GCA_016789865.1. Lineage (GTDB taxonomy): Bacteria > Pseudomonadota > Gammaproteobacteria > Burkholderiales > Burkholderiaceae_C > Rubrivivax. The sequence continues at coordinate 28,981 of JAEUPC010000092.1, read as the reverse complement.
GCCCTTGGCGCCATCGCGCTGGCCGGCTGCGCCTCGATGCCGTCGCCGGCGGAACTGGACCAGCAGGCCGCCGCGGTGATGCTGGCGTCGTTCCGCGACCAGGGCATCGCCAAGAACGACCGCGTGAAGCAGGACCTCGGGCAGTCGGCCTGCTCATCCGACAAGCCGCCCGCCGACGCGGTGGCCGAGAAGATCATGGCGCAGGCCAAATCCACCGTGAAGTGGCCCGAGGGCGGCCGTTACCTGGGCGACTGGCGCGAAGGCGAAAAGGTCGCCCAGAACGGCCGCGGCTTCACCTGGACCGACGGCAGCGGTGCACCCGGCTCGGGCGGCGGCAGTTGCTACAACTGCCACCAGATCGGCAAGGCCGAGATCAGCTTCGGCAACATCGGCCCGAGCCTCTACAACTACGGCAAGAACCGGGGTGTGCGCGACGTGACCGCGCCCACCGCGGCGCCGATCGTCCAGTACACCTGGATGAAGATCTACAACTCCAAGAGCTACGCCGCCTGCTCGGACATGCCGCGCTTCGGCCATGCCGGGCTGATGACCGAGGACCAGATCCGCCACGTGATGGCGCTGCTGCTGGACCCGCAGTCGCCGGTCAATCAATGACCGGCTGACCCCCTTGGTCTCTTCACCCCACAAGCCCGGCCGCTGCGCCGGGCTTTTTTCAACCCCGGCCGCAGTGCTGGGCCCTCTTTCAACCCCGGCCGCGGCGCCGGGCTAGTTCAGCCCCGGCGGCAAGGACGACGGGCATTGGCAACGATGAACCTCAGCAAGCGCGAATTCATGCAGGTGCTGGCTGCCGGCACCGTGGCCGGCATGGGGCTGGCCCGCTGGGCCGACGCCGATGCGGCCACCGCCGGCGAGGCGCTGTACGAGGTGCCGCCGCTGGGCCGCGGCGCCGGTTTCGTCAGCTTCCTGCACATGACCGACTGCCATGCGCAGCTGCTGCCCATCCACTTCCGCGAGCCGAGCGTCAACCTCGGCGTCGGCCCGATGGCCGGGCAGATCCCGCACCTGGTGGGCGAGCATCTGCTGAAGAGGGCCGGCGTGGCGCCGGGCACGCCGCTGGCCCATGCCTACACCTATCTCGACTTCGAGGCCGCCGCGCGCCGCTACGGCAAGGTGGGCGGCTTCGCGCACCTGGCCACGCTGGTCAAGCGCCTGAAGGCCGGCCGCCCCGGTGCGCTGCTGCTCGACGGCGGCGACACCTGGCAAGGCAGCGCCACGAGCCTGTGGACAAACGCGCAGGACATGGTCGACGCATGCAAGGCACTCGGCGTCGACGTGATGACCGGCCACTGGGAGTTCACCTACGGCATGAAGCGGGTGAAGGAGATCGTCGACGGCGACTTCAAAGGCGAAAAGGGCGAAGGTGCCGCTGCGCGGCACCGTGTCGACTTCGTCGCCCAGAACGTCAAGACCACCGACTTCGGCGACCCGGTGTTCCCGCCCTACGTCATCAAGGAGATGGCCGGCGTCCAGGTGGCCATCGTCGGCCAGGCGTTCCCGTACACGCCGATCGCCAACCCGCGCTACATGGTGGCCGAGTGGGAGTTCGGCATCCAGGACGAGAACCTGCAGAAGGTGGTCGACGAGGCGCGGGGCAAGGGTGCGCAGCTGGTCGTCGTGCTCAGCCACAACGGCATGGACGTTGACCTGAAGATGGCCAGCCGCGTGCGTGGCGTCGATGCCATCTTCGGCGGCCACACGCACGACGGCGTGCCGGTGGCGGTGCCGGTGGGCAACCCCGGCGGCACCACGCTCGTCACCAACGCCGGCAGCAACGGCAAGTTCCTCGCCGTGATGGACTTCGAAGTGAAGGCCGGCAAGGTGGCGCAGTGGAAGTACCGGCTGCTGCCGGTGTTCGCCAACCTGTTGCCCGCCGATGGCCAGATGCAGGCGCTGATCGACAAGGTCCGCGCGCCGTACAAGGCGAAGCTGGAGGAGAAGCTCGCCGTCACCGAAGGCCTGCTGTACCGCCGCGGCAGCTTCAACGGCAGCTGGGACCAGCTGATCTGCGACGCGCTGATGGAGGTGCAAGGCGCCGACATCGCCTTCAGCCCGGGCTTTCGCTGGGGCACCAGCCTGCTGAGCGGCCAGACCATCACGCGCGAGCTGCTGATGGACCAGGTGGCCGTCACCTACCCCTACGCCACGCTCACCGAGATGCGCGGCGAGATGATCAAGACGATTCTCGAAGACGTGGCCGACAACCTGTTCAACCCCGACCCCTACTACCAGCAGGGCGGCGACATGGTGCGCGTCGGCGGCCTCGAGTACACGATGGACCCGCTGGCCAGGATGGGCGCGCGCATCGGCGACATGCGCCTGAAGGGCCGCGCCATCGAGGCCGGCAAGACGTACAAGGTGGCCGGCTGGGCACCGGTGGCCGAAGAGGCCTCGCGTGCGGGCTCGAAGCCGGTGTGGGACGTGGTCGAAACGTGGTTGAAGAGCCAGGGCGGCCGCGTCAAGCCGCGCCGCATCAACACGCCCCGGCTGCTGGGCATGCAGGGCAACCCCGGGATGGCCTGATACGGCTTCGCGATCGATCGAACAGGTCAGGGCCACAGACCGTGGCGGGATCGGGCCGCCCGCCTGCTCGCTCAGCGGTATCGCTGCGACATCTTCTCCAGCGCCATCGGCCGGATGCGCGGCGCCTGCCCGGCGCAACCGAAGGCCTCGAAGCGCAACTTGCAGATGGCGCGGGCGGCCTTCTTCGCTTCGGTCAGCGCCTTGCGCGGGTCGAACTCCGAGGGCGCGTCGGCAAACACCTGGCGCATCGCACCGGTCATCGCCAGGCGGATGTCGGTGTCGATGTTGATCTTGCGCACGCCGCTGTTGATGCCGCGCTGGATTTCTTCCACCGGCACGCCGTAGGTCTCCTTGATGTCGCCGCCGTAGCGGCGAATGATGGCCAGCCACTCCTGCGGCACGCTGGAGCTGCCGTGCATCACCAGATGCGTGGACGGAATCGCCTCATGGATGGCCGCGATGCGCGCGATGGCCAGGATGTCGCCCGTGGGCTGGCGGGTGAACTTGTAGGCGCCATGGCTGGTGCCGATGGCGATCGCCAGCGCATCGACGCCGGTCCTGGCCACGAAGTCCTTGGCCTGGCCGGGGTCGGTGAGCAGCTGGTCGTGGCGCAACTTGCCGACGGCGCCAACGCCGTCTTCCTCGCCCGCTTCGCCGCTCTCCAGAGAACCGAGGCAGCCGAGCTCGCCTTCGACCGAGACGCCCAACGCGTGCGCAAGCTTGCACACCTGGCGCGTGACGTCGACGTTGTAGTCGTAGGGTGCTGGCGTCCGCGCGTCCTCGAGCAGCGAGCCGTCCATCATCACGCTGGTGAAGCCCGAGCGGATGGCCTGCATGCACACCGCAGGTGAGGCGCCGTGGTCCTGGTGCAGCACGACCGGCAGGTCGGGGTGCGCCTCGACGGCCGCGAGCACCATGTGCCGCAGATAGGGCTCGCCGGCGTACTTGCGCGCGCCGGCGCTGGCCTGCAGGATGACCGGCGCGGCCGTCTCCTCGGCGGCTTCCATGATGGCCTGGATCTGCTCGAGGTTGTTGACGTTGAAGGCCGGCACGCCGTAGCCGAACTCGGCGGCGTGATCCAGCACCTGGCGCAGGGAGACGAGGGCCATCGAAGACTCCTGGATCGAGAGATTGAGGGTGAAGCGGCGAAGGCGCCGGCGCGGGGCTCAGCCGAACTGCGACACGTTTTCCATGCAGGCATGCCAGTGCAGCAGGTCGGCCAGCGTGACGCGGCCGGCGCCGTCGTCGCGCAGCGGCGGGGTCCAGCCGCGCCGCTCGTGCAGGCCGGGCCCGACGGCCACCGCGCCTTCGACCGTGTCGTCCGGGAAGTAGGCGCTGCGCGTCACCAGCACCGGCACCTCGGCGGCGCGCGCCGCGGCCACGCCGCCGGGCGAGTCCTCGAGGGCCAGCGCCCGCGGCGGCGCCAGCTGCAGCGCCGCCAGCGCACGCTGGTAGACCTCGGGGTCGGGCTTCTTCGCCGCCACGTCCTCGCCGCACACGATGACGTCGAATCGAACACTGTCGCTGCGGCGCCCGGCGAAGTGCTGCGCCAGCAGCGCCTCGACGTTGTCGCGGCTCGTGGTGGTGGCGATGCCCAGCCGCAGCCCGGCGGCGGCGGCTTCGTCGATGAGCTCGCGCACGCCGGCGCGCAGGCTCACCACGCCGGCGTGCACCAGTTCGGCATAGGCCGCGTTCTTGTGCCGGTGCAACTCACGCGCCAGCGCCTCGCGCTCGCCGGGCAGCGCGGGGGCCTCGGCGCGGTGCCGCATGTCCGCAAGCAGCCGCTCGCGGCCGCCGGTGATGCGCAGCAGCGTGCCGTAGTGCGCCTCATCCCAGCGCCAGGGCAGGCCCATCGACTCGAACGCCCGGTTGAAGGCCACGCGGTGGCCGTCGCGCTCGCTCTCGACGAGCGTGCCGTCCACGTCCCACAGCAGTGCTTCCAGCATGACCCCTCGCTCCTCGCTCAGGCCGCCGTGGCCGGCAGAGGCGCCAAGGCATCGCCTGCGCCGGCGGGCCCGGCACCCGGCCGCACGTGCCCTCGCACGAGCTCGGTCAGCGCTTGGGCAGTGAGGTCGAAGTGCCGGTAGACCTCCGGCCCGGGCGCCGATTCGCCGAACGTGTCCACACCCAGCGCCGCCCGGCAGCCGTACTGCCCCCACCAGCGCGTGATGCCGGCTTCGACACCGAAGCGCGGCAGGCCCGGCGGCAGCACCGCGCGCTGCCAGGCGGCGTCCTGCCGGTCGAACGCCGTGCTCGAGGGCAGCGACACCACGCGCACCGGCAGCCCTTGGGCGTCGAGCAGGCGCTGGGCGTCCATCGCCAGCGCCACCTCCGAGCCCGTGGCCAGCAGCACAGCCTGTGCGCCGGGCCGGTCGCTGAGCACGTAGCCGCCGCGCTGCACCTCGGCGAGCTGGCGCGCGCAACGCGGCTGCGGCGCGAGGTTCTGCCGCGAAAGCAGCAGCGCCGCCGGCCGCGCCGGTGCACGCAGCGCTTCGCCCCAGGCCACCGCCGTCTCCACCCAGTCGCAGGGGCGCCAGACCTCGAGGTTCGGAATCAGCCGGAGGCTGGCGGCGTGTTCCACCGCCTGGTGCGTGGGCCCGTCTTCGCCCAGGCCGATGCTGTCGTGCGTGAACACGTGCACCACGCGCTGCTTCATCAGCGCGGCCATGCGGATGGCGTTGCGGCTGTAGTCGCTGAAGGTGAGGAAGGTGCCGCCGTAGGGGATGAAACCGCCGTGCAGCGCCAGGCCGTTCATGATGGCGGCCATGCCGAACTCGCGCACACCGTAGTGCAGGTGGCGGCCCGGGCCGCTGTCGTCCTCCCTCGCCCGCGCCTGCACCTTGCCGCAGCCCGGAAAGTCGGTGAGGTTGCTGCCGGTGAGGTCGGCGCTGCCGCCCAGCAACTCCGGCAACTGGGGTGCGAGCGCCGCCAGCACCTTCTGCGATGCCTTGCGCGTGGCGATGGCCTCGGTGCCGGCGGCGCTGCCTTCGAGCAGCGCGGCCAGCATCGTGTCGAAGGCGGCGGGCAGGCGGCCGGCGATGCGGCGCTCGAATTCGGCAGCGAGGTCGGGAAACGCTGCACGGTAGGCCGCGAAGCGTGCCTGCCACTCGGCCTCGCGCGCCGCGCCGTGCCCACGGGCATTCCAGCGGGCGGCGATGTCGGCCGGTATCTCGAAGGGCGCGTGCGACCAGCCGATCGCCGCACGCGTGGCCGCGATCTCGGCGGCGCCCAGCGGCTCGCCGTGCGCCTTGGCGGTGCCGGCGCGGCCAGGCGAGCCGCGGCCGATGGTGGTGCGGCAGATGATGAGGGTGGGGCGATCATGCGCCCCGGCGCTGTGCGCATCCGGTGCGCCCGCCCCGTTCGCTGCGCCTGTTGCCGCCGCCTTCGCCGCGGCGATGGCCGCCGACACCGCCTCGATGTCGTGGCCATCGACGGGCCCGATCACCTGCCAGCCATAGGCGCGGAAGCGCGCCGGCGTGTCGTCGGCGAACCAGCCGCTCACCGCGCCGTCGATGCTGATGCCGTTGTCGTCGTACAGCGCGACCAGCTTGTGCAGGCCCAGCACGCCGGCGAGCGAGGCCACCTCGTGGCTGATGCCCTCCATCAGGCAGCCGTCGCCGAGGAAGGCGTAGGTGTGGTGGTCGACGATCGTGTGCCCGGGCCGGTTGAACTGCTCGCCGAGCAGCTTCTCGGCCAGCGCCATGCCCACCGCGTTGGCCAGGCCCTGGCCAAGCGGGCCGGTGGTGGTCTCGACGCCCGGCGTGATGCCGACCTCGGGGTGGCCCGGGGTCTTGCTGTGCAGTTGGCGGAAGCGCCGGAGCTCGCTCATCGGCAGGTCGTAGCCGGTGAGGTGCAGCAGCGCGTACAGCAGCATCGACGCGTGGCCGTTGCTCAGCACGAAGCGGTCGCGGTCGGGCCATTGCGGGTGGGCGGGGTTGTGCTTCAGATGCCGCTGCCACAGCGCGACGGCCATCTCGGCCATGCCCATCGGCGCACCGGGGTGGCCCGAGTTGGCCTGCTGCACGGCGTCGATGGCCAGCGCGCGCAGCGCATTGGCCAGCGGGTCGAAGCGGCCGCTGTCGGGCCGCAGCACGCGGTCGCTGGAGGTACCGGCCATCTCAGAGCACCCCCAGCACCGCTTTGCGCCGCTCCACCATGCGCCAGATGAAGGGCGTGAAGATGAGCTGCATCGCGAGTTCCATCTTGCCGCCGGGCACGACGACGGTGTTGGCGCGGCTCATCCACGCGTTGTCGATCATGTTCAGCAGGTACGGGAAGTCGATGCCCTTGGGGTTGGCGAAGCGGATCACGCACACGCTCTCGTCGGCGCTGGGGATGTCGCGCGCGATGAACGGGTTGCTGGTGTCGACCACCGGCACGCGCTGGAAGTTGACATGCGTGTGCGTGAACTGCGGGCAGATGAAGTTCACGTAGTCGGGCATGCGGCGCAGGATGGTGTCGGTCACCGCCTCGGCGCTGTAGCCGCGCACGTGCTTGTCGCGCCACAGCTTCTGGATCCACTCCAGATTGATCACCGGCACCACGCCGATCAGCAGATCGGGGTGCCGGGCGATGTTCACCTCGGGCGTGACGACCGCGCCGTGCAGGCCTTCGTAGAAGAGCATGTCGGTCCCCGCGGGCAGCTCTTCCCAGGGCGTGAAGGTGCCGGGCTCCTGCTTGTAGGGCGCGGCCTCCACCGGGTCGTGCAGGTACTTGCGGCGCCGGCCCGTGCCGCTTTCGCCGTAGCTGCGGAACAGTTGCTCCAGTTCCTGGAACAGGTTGTTCTCGGCGCTGAAGTGGCTGAAGTGCTTGTCGCCCTGCTTCTCGGCCGCCGCCTGGCGCTCGCGCATCTCCTTGCGGTCGTGGCGGTGGAAGCTGTCGCCCTCGATGACGGCGGCCTTCACGCCCTCGCGGCGGAAGATGTTCTCGAAGGTGCGCGTCACCGACGAGGTGCCGGCGCCCGAGCTGCCGGTGATGGCGATGATGGGGTGCTTCTGCGACATGTGGGTTGCGTTCGGTGAGTCTTCAGCCAGGCGGCCGCCGCGAATCGGTCTTGGCCGGCGCGCGGGCGATGCCCCTTGGGGGGAGGCGACCGCCAGGCCGCATCGGGGGGGTAGGTCAGTTTCTGAACAGGCTGCGCGGCGCGAACAGCGGTGCCGGCGCATCCGAAGGCGGCGGCTCGAGGTGGTAGCGCTCGATGCGCTCGACCTCGGCCTTGCTGCCGAAGACGACGCCGATGCGCTGATGCAGCGCGCCGGGCTTGACGCCGAGCATCGGCTGGCGGCCGGTGCTGGCGCGGCCACCGGCCTGCTCCATGAGGTAGCCGATCGGGTTGGCCTCGTACAGCAGACGCAGGCGCCCGGGTTTCGCGGGGTCCTTGGTGTCGCGCGGGTACATGAAGACGCCGCCGCGCATCAGGATGCGGTGCGCCTCGGCCACCATGCTGGCGATCCAGCGCATGTTGAAGTCCTTGCCGCGCGGGCCGGTCTTGCCGGCCAGACACTCGTCGACGTAGCGTTTGACGGGCGGCTCCCAGAAGCGGCTGTTGCTGGAGTTGATGGCGAACTCCTGCGTCTCGTCGGGCACGCGGATGTCGGCGTGCGAGAGCACGAACTCGCCGAGGTTCGGGTTCAGCGTGAAGCCGGCGACACCGTTGCCCACGCTCAGCACCAGCATCGTCGTCGGCCCGTAGATGGCGTAGCCGGCGGCCACCTGCGCAGCACCGGGCTGCAGGAAGTCGGCTTCGGTCACGTCGCGGCCACTGTCGATGACCTCCTGCGGCGCGCGCAGGACGGAGAAGATGCTGCCCACCGAGACGTTGACGTCGATGTTGCTGCTGCCGTCCAGCGGGTCGAACACGAGCAGGTACTTGCCGCGCGGGTAGCTGGCCGGGATCTGCCTGGGCGATTCCATCTCCTCGCTGGCCAGGCCGCCGAGGTGGCCGTTCCACTCGTTCATGCGGATGAAGATCTCGTTGGACAGCACGTCCAGGGGCTTTTGCACCTCGCCTTGCACGTTGACCTCGCCGCCCAGGCCGTTGGGCAGCGCCACGCCCACGGTGTCGGCCAGCGTGCCGAAGGCCACGATGCGGGCGATGGCCTTGCAGGCCAGCGCCACGTCGAGGATGAGCGCGTTGAAGTCGCCGCTGGCGCCCGGGAAGCGGCGGCGCTCCTCGATGAGGTAGCGGGTCAGGGTCCAGCGGCCGGAAAGCGGCATGTCGGGCTTTCGTGGGAGGTGGGGAGTTGGGGAGGTGGGGGGGTGGCGGAGGGTCGGCAAACGGGGCGTGCGGCGAGCGAGTGAATCAACCCTGGAAGATGCGGCTGGCGCGGATGTCGCTCTCGTCCAGCGTGGTCAAGGCCGCCTCGTCGAGCACGCGCTCGCGGTCGGCGAACAGGCGGCTGGCCTGCCGCAAGCGCGCGCGGTCGAGCGCGTTGCGCACGCTGCGCGCATTGGCGAAGTGGGGCTGCGCCCTGCGGCGCACCAGGTACTCGTCGAAGGCCTGGCGGGCATCGGGCGTGAAGCGGTAGGCCATGCCCGCCAACATGCGCTGGGCAATCGCCATCAACTCGCCTTGCGCATAGTCGGGGAAGTCGAGGTGGTGCGCGATGCGGCTGCTCAGGCCCGGGTTGCTCTTGAAGAAGGTGTCCATGCGGTCCTTGTAGCCGGCGAGGATGACCACCAGGTCGTCGCGCTGGTTCTCCATCACCTGCAGCAGGATCTCGATGGCCTCCTGGCCGTAGTCGCGCTCGTTCTCCGGGCGGTACAGGTAGTACGCCTCGTCGATGAAGAGCACGCCGCCCATCGCCTTCTTCAGCACCTCCTTGGTCTTGGGCGCGGTGTGGCCGATGTACTGGCCGACGAGGTCGTCGCGCGTCACCGCCACGAGGTGGCCTTTGCGCACGTAGCCCAGGCGCTGCAGGATCTCGGCCATGCGCAGCGCCACCGTCGTCTTGCCGGTGCCGGGGTTGCCGGTGAAGCTCATGTGCAGGCTCGGAGCCTGCGCTTGCAGGCCGAGGTTCAGGCGCAGCTTGTCGATGACCAGCAGCGCGGCGATGTCGCGGATGCGCTGCTTCACCGGGGCCAGGCCGATGAGCTCGCGGTCGAGCTCGGCCAGCACCGGCTCGACCTGGCTGTCGCGCAGCACCTCGGCCACGGTGCATGCGGGCGCCGGTGCGGCGGCGGGCCCGGTGGGGGGCGCGGCCGGGGGCGCATCTGCCGCGGGCGAGGTGGCAACAGCCTTTGTCGCACCCGGAATGGCGTACAGCGGTGCGTTCACGGTGGTCTCGTGATCCTTGCGGCGGGCGAGCGACGCAGCGGCGGCTCAGGCAGCGAGCGCTTCCAGCGCTTGCGCCGAGCCCAGCCGCTCGCGCATCGCGCGGATCACCGCGGCGTAGTCGGGCTGCCCGAAGATCGCGCTGCCGGCGACAAACGTGTCCGCGCCGGCGTCGGCCACGCGGCGGATGTTGTCGACCTTGATGCCGCCATCCACCTCCAGCCGGATGTCGCGGCCGCTGCGCTCGATGATCGCGCGCGCCCGCTCCACCTTGCGCAGCGCGCCGTCGATGAAGCTCTGGCCGCCGAAGCCGGGGTTGACGCTCATCACGAGCACCAGGTCGACCTTGTCGATCACCCACTCCAGCACGTCCAGCGGCTCGGCCGGGTTGAACGCCAGGCCTGCCTTGCAGCCAGTACCACGGATGACCTGCAGCGTGCGGTCGACATGCCGCGTGGCGTCGGGGTGGAAGCTGATGAGGTCGGCGCCCGCCTCGGCGAAGCGCTCGGCCAGCGCATCCACGGGCTCGACCATCAGGTGCACGTCCAGCAGCGCGGCGCTGCCGTCGGCGCGCTTCAGGTGCGGCGCGAGCGCCTGCGCCACGCCGTGCCCGATGGTGAGGTTGGGCACGTAGTGGTTGTCCATCACGTCGAAGTGGATCCAGTCGGCGCCGGCGGCGATGACGGCCTTCACTTCGTCGCCGAGGCGGGCGAAGTCGGCACTGAGGATGCTGGGGGCGATGAGGTTCATGGGGTTTGCTTTCCGTCGAAGGCCACCCTCGGCGGCCGGCCGAGGACGCCGGGTGCCCGGCGCAGCGAAGTCAAGGGGGCATCCGGGCGCCCTGTGCAGCTGGGCGGCCGAAAGAGGACATGAGCGCAGCCGGGCACCCGGTGGCCTCGGCCCGCGCCACCGCGGCACGCGCCATCGCGACGCGGAGTCATTGCTGCAGACCCGATCGGATCAGTAGCGCTGCGCCTCAGGCCGATCGGTCGCGTACGAATGCACCGTGTAGCGCATCGTCCGCCCCGCCGTCTCCTGCCGCACGAGCCCGAACCCCGGTTCCTGCGCCGGCCGATTGACGATGAAGCTCATCGCGATGCTCTCGACGCCGCGCGTGCTGTCGAAGGCCATCAGCCGGATGTAGTGGTTCGCAAACGTCTTGCGGCACTCGTTCATCTCGGCCAGCACGCCGGCGGCGTCTTGCAGGTCGAACATCGGCATGCCGTACATCTCCCAGTACGTGTTGCGCGGGTGCGGGTCGTCGGTGTATTCGACGCTCCAGGCGTAACCCTTCTTCAGGCCGTAGTCGACCTGGGCGCGGATCTCCGCGTCGGTGAGATCGGGCAGGAAGCTGAACTGGCCCTGCGTGAGGCGGCCGGTGGGGTTGGTCAACATGGTCGTACCTCCGAGACTGAGATGAACTGTCGATGGATCGGGCAGAGGGACTGCCGGTTTGGGTGGCGCGCACAGACCCGGGTGGCCTGCCGCGCCGCGCCCGAGGGCGACACCGGGCCTCGCGTCCCGCGCGGCGCAGCGCAGGGGCCGACCCTCTGCGCGCAGCGACGGTCGCGCGCAGCAGACTTCGCCGAGCTGCGGGGCAGCCACCAGCCCGACCCCTGGTTTGGCGATTCACGCATGTCCTGCACACCCAGGTCAGGCGACGCCCGGCGTGACCGCGAAGTCACTCGTATCGGTGCTGGCGTAGTTGAAGCTCACGTCCTTCCACGTGTCCAGCGCCTGCGCCAGCGGGGTGCAGAACTTCGCCGCGGCCTGCAGGATCTCGGGGCCTTCGTGCTTGATGTCGCGGCCCTCGTTGCGCGCCTTGACCATCGCCTCCAGCGCCACGCGGTTGGCCACGGCGCCGGCCTGGATGCCCGCGGGGTGCCCGATGGTGCCGCCGCCGAACTGCAGGATCACGTCGTCGCCGAAGAGGTCGATCAACTGGTGCATCTGCCCGGCATGGATGCCGCCGCTCGCTACCGGCATCACCTTCTTCGTGTCGGCCCAGTCCATGTCGAAGAACAGGCCGCGCGGCAGGTCGGTGCGCGTGTAGCTGTCGCGGCAGACGTTGTAGTAGCCCTGCACGGTGAGCGGGTCGCCTTCCAGCTTGCCCACCGCGGTGCCGGTGTGCAGGTGGTCGCAGCCGGCCAGGCGCAGCCACTTGGCCATCACGCGGAAGCTCACGCCGTGGTTCTTCTGCCGCGTGTAGGTGCCATGGCCGGCACGGTGCATGTGCATCACCATGTCATGCTTGCGGCACCAGTTGGCCATGCTCTGGATGGCCGTCCAGCCGATCACCAGATCGACCATGATGACCACCGAGCCGAGTTCTTTCGCGAACTCGGCGCGCTCGTACATGTCCTCCATCGTCGCCGCGGTGATGTTCAGGTAGCTGCCCTTCACCTCGCCAGTGGCGGCGCTGGCCTTGTTCACGCCGTCCATCACGTACAGGAAGCGGTCGCGCCAGTGCATGAAGGGCTGCGAGTTGATGTTCTCGTCGTCCTTCATGAAGTCCAGGCCGCCCTTCAGGCCCTCGTAGATGACGCGGCCGTAGTTGCGGCCGGACAGGCCCAGCTTCGGCTTGGTGGTGGCGCCCAGCAGCGGCCGGCCGAACTTGTCCAGCCGCTCGCGCTCGACGACGAGGCCGGTGGGCGGGCCCTTGAACGTCTTCACGTAGGCCACCGGAATGCGGATGTCCTCCAACCGCGCCGCCTTCAGCGGCTTGAAGCTGAAGACGTTGCCGATGAGGCTGGCCGTCATGTTGGCGATCGACCCCTCCTCGAACAGGATGAGGTCGTAGGCCACCCACGCGAAGTACTCACCGGGCCGCCCGGGCACCGGCTCCACCTTCCAGGCCTTGGCGCGGTAGCTGTCGCAGGCGGTGAGGCGGTCGGTCCACACCACGGTCCAGGTGGCGGTGCTCGATTCACCGGCCACGGCGGCGGCGGCCTCCACCGGATCGACGCCTTCCTGTGGCGTGATGCGGAACAGGCACAGCACGTCGGTGTCCTTGGGCACGTAGTCGGCGTCCCAGTACCCCATCTGCCGGTACTTCAGGACGCCGGCGCTGTAGCGCGCCTTCTTGTCGCGGACTTCGGTGTCGGCGGCGCTGACCACGCCGGGCTCGACGGGCTTGTTCACGGGTGGTTCTCCTGTCTGGGCTGCTGCGTGCCCCGGGTTGGCGCGCAATGGCGGCCAATGTAGGAAGGCCGATCGTTCAGGAGAAGTCAGACTTGCTTTGCGCTGCGTTAAGCTTCGGCTGAAGAGTGAGTGCGGCGCGTCGGGCTGGCCACTTGGGGCTGGCACGCCATGCGCCGCCACACCGGGATGCCGATGAACATCACCTTCCGCCAGCTCAGGGTCTTCGTCGAAGTGGCCCGCACGGGCAACATGACCCGCGTGGCCGAGGCGCTGCACCTCACGCCGCCGGCGGTGTCGATGCAGGTCAAGGAGATCGAGTCGCAGGTCGGCCTGCCGTTGTTCGACCGCCAGGGCCGCAGCGTCGTGCTCAGCACCGCCGGCGAATACTTCCTCGTGCACGCGAAGAAGCTGCTGGCGGCGCTGAAAGAGGCCGACGACGCGATGGCGCGCCTGAAGCGCGTGGAGCGCGGCCTGCTCACCGTGGGCATGGTGAGCACGGCCAAGTACTTCGTGCCGCACCTGCTGGCGCGCTTCCATGAAGAACACCCGGGCGTGGAGGTCAAGCTGCGGCTGGCCAACAACCGCGACCAGCTGGTGGCGCTGATGTCCGCCGGCGAGGTGGACCTGGCCATCATGGGCCGACCGCCAAAGGAACTGGCCACGCGCGCCGAGCCGTTCGCGGCGCACCCCCATGTGTTCGTGGCGCCGCCGGGCCACCCCCTGCTCGCCACGCCGCATGCGCCGGCCGAGGCGCTGGCGCGCCACCCGTTCATCGTGCGTGAAGACGGCTCGGGCACGCGTGCGGCGATGGAGCGCTGGTTCGCAGAGCACCGCGTGACGCCGTCGATCGCGATGGAACTGCCGAGCAACGAGACCATCAAGCAGGCGGTGATCGCCGGCATGGGGCTCACGTTCCTGTCGCAGCACACGATCGGGCTCGAACTCAAGACCGGCATGCTGGCCGTGCTCGACATCGTCCACACGCCGGTGGTGCGCACCTGGAACGTCGTGCACCTGGGCGCGCGCGTGCTGTCGCCGGCGGCCGAGGCGTTCCGCTACTTCCTCATCGAGCAGGGCGAGGCGTTCCTCAACGGCCCTGCCCCAGGCAGCGGCGCCGCCCTCGCTGCGGCGCGATCGCCAACGCGCTGACCCCTGGCCGCCGGCACTGCGGTCTTTCAGGCCCGGGAGCGGGTGTGCAGCCCGCCCGGCCAAGGCCTGCGGCTGACCTTGATCTTCGTCATCCTTCATGTCCATGCCGCCATCCGCGAGGACATCATGGGTCGCCAGAGCATTGTCAGCACGATGATCTCGGGGTACCGTACGTTCGAGGATTGAGTGTTGCAAGGTTCATTGTCGTTGCGGAGTTAGCAGGATGATCCGGCTCGGCGATCTGGCAGGCACGCATCGGGGCGCCCGTGGGGCTGCCGCGGCAGCCCCGCCGGCCGGCGTGCCCATGCGCCGCCCCCCGCACCCCGGCCGCTTTCTCGAGCGCCACTACCTCGCACCGCTGGCGCTCAGCCAGGTGGAGGCTGCGCGGCGGCTGGGCATCTCGCGCCGCCGCCTGAACGAGCTCGTGCAAGGCCACCGGGGCATGACGCCCGACACGGCCATCCGTTGCACGCTGCTGTTCGGCTGGCCGGTGGACAAGTGGCTGGCGATGCAATCGGGCTGGGACAGCTACCAGGCTTGGCGGGCCGTGCGACCGAGCGTGCAGGCGGTGGGCCTGCTGCCCGCTGCTGTCGCTGGCAGGGCCTCTGCCGCCAGAACCCCATGAGCCCTCTCGCGACCGAAAGCGCGTGCAACACCCCAGGTGGCGCGCGCGCGGGCGAGCCGAACGGCACCATCGTCGTGCTCGGCATCGGCAACGTGCTGTGGGCCGACGAGGGTTTCGGCGTGCGCTGCGTCGAGGCGCTGCAGGCGCGCTACACCTTCGCCGAGCACGTGCAGCTGGTCGACGGCGGCACGCAGGGGCTGTACCTCATTCCGCAGGTGCACGGCGCCAGGCGGCTCATCATCCTCGACGCGGTCGACTACGGGCTTGCGCCCGGCACGCTCGAGCTCGTCGAAGACGGGGAGGTGCCGCGCTTCCTCGGCGCCAAGAAGATGAGCCTGCACCAGACCGGCTTCCAGGAGGTGCTTGCACTGGCGCAGCTGACCGGCTCGTACCCCGAGCGCGTGCTGCTCATCGGTTGCCAGCCCGAGGAACTTGCAGACTACGGCGGCAGCCTGCGCGCCAGCGTCAAGGCAGCGCTCGAAGACGCCGTGGCGCTGGCGGTGCGGCGGCTGGCCGAGTGGGGCGGCGAGCCCCGGCGGCGCACCGCGCCGCTGGCCGAAGGCGAAGCCGTCACCACGCCCGAACTCGCGCTGGAGCGCTACGAGGCCGATCGGCCCGCCGCCGACGCCGCCTGCCGCATCGGCGACGAGCGCTTCATGCCGCCCGGCACGGGTGCGCCTTAGCGAGACGCGTGGAGGAACCGGCCATGTGCATCGGCGTCCCCATGCAGCTCACCGAGTACGGCGGCCTGCACGCGCAAGCCGCCGGCCGCGGGCGCGACGAGCGGGTCGACTTGCGGCTGGTGGGCGAATGCGCGCCGGGCGACTGGGTGCTCGTGTTCCAGGGCGCCGCGCGCGAGCGGCTCGACATGCAACGCGCCGCCGAGATCAACGCCGCGCTCGATCTGCTCGAACAGGGCCTCGGGGGCGGCAGCATCGATCCCGACGCCAACCCCGGTTTCGCGCTGCCCTCGGCGATGAGCGTGGCCGATCTGGCGGCACTGGCCGGTGGCTGGGCCTCCGGCGGCCCCGGGGCGGCCTGTGCAGGCGGCGCCGCCGCTGCAGGCAGTGCGGCCGGCAGCATGCCGCCTGCACTGCCCGAGCAAGACTGATCGAACAAGACTGACCCGCCGCGCCACACCGAGCACACCGCAAGGATCTGCCATGCAAGAACCGACGCCCCCTTCCCTCCACGGCGCACGGTCCGCCGAAGCAGCGCTGCGGCCCCAGGGGCTGCCGACCCACCCGCTGGTCAGCCGCCTGCTCGCGGTGACCCACGGCGCCGAGGTGCGGCCGCAGACGGTGGAGGCCTTCGAAGCGGCCGCTGGCGACGCGGTGGTGTTCTTCGGCGGCGACCCGGTGCGCTTCCCCGAAGCGCTCGATGTGGCCGTGGTGCTGCCCGAGCTCATCGCTGCGGCCGGCCGCCCGGTGCGCGTGGGCGTCGTGCCGCGCGACTGCGAAGACGCGGTGGCGCGCCGCTATGCCGTGCAGCGCTGGCCGACGCTGGTGTTCCTGCGCGACGGCGGCTACCTCGGCGCGCTGAGCGGCATGCAGGATTGGCAGGTCTACGTCGCGGCGCTGCGCGAAGTGCTCGCACGCGAGCCGGGCCGCCGGCCCGCGCCGACGATCGCCATCCATGCCGCCGGCGCAACCGGTTGTCATTGAGCGCGTTCATCGCGAGCACCTGCGCGCTCGGCAGCCTTGCCCTTCCTCCACCCTCTCACAGGGACACCCCCTCCATGCACGCGCCCCAACCGAACAAGGCCTTCCCGACTCTGCGGGTGGCCGCGGTCGGCCCCGGCCCGCAGCCCGAGGAGGAAGGCTTCGACTATCTGCCGATGCCCGAGGGCATGGCTGTCTTCCACCCGCGGGCACTGCCCGAGCCCGAGGTGCTGGCGGCGCAGCAGGGCTGCGTGCGGGCGCTGCGCGAAACGCTCACGGCGTTGAAGGCGATGCACGCCTCGGGCCTGGCCGCAGCGCCGACAAAGGTCATCGACCTCGGCGAGCTGACCGAAGCCGACCGCCTGCTGCTGAACCAGGTGCTGGGCGAAGGCGAAGTCGCCGCGCAGGTGCGCACGATGTTTCCCGTGCCCGGGGTGGCGGCCAGCGCGAACCGGGTGCACGTGCAGGAGTCGGTGTTCGCAGGCGTGTGGCGAGTGCTGCACCTGGGCACCGAGGGCCAGGTGCTGCGTGAGCGCATCGAGGTGGGCGCGGTGCCGCAGCCGCTGCTGGACGCCGCGGTGGAAGACGGCATCCGTGCACCCGCCCCCAACGAGCCGGCACAGCCGCCATTGCCCGAAGGCGTGATGAACGCGCTGTCACTGCTGGCTGAACTCGAAGAGCAGCGGCGGCTGTGGAGGCCGGGCGACGCACCGCATGTCATCAACCTGACGCTGCTGCCGCTGACACCGGCCGACAGCAAATACCTCACCGAAAAGGTCGGCGAAGGCCGCGTCGTCATTCTTTCGCGCGGGTACGGCAACTGCCGCATCACCACCACGCGGCTGCCGCGCACCTGGCGCGTCACCTACTTCAACAGCACCGACATCAACATCCTGGACACGCTGGAAGTCTGCCGCGTGCCCGAAGTGGCCTGCGCCTCGCTCGAGGATCTCGAAGACTCCGCCCGGCGGCTGGTCGAGGTGCTCGACTGGGCCGAGGCGGCCTGATCGCCACGCGACGCCACGCCACGCCACGGAGGACCGCGATGCGCACGGCCACCTCCGAAGGCAACCGATTCGACAACCGCGCACGCCTCCAAGGGCGGCGCCTTGCCGGCCACGGCGCATGACGTGAAGCACGAAATGGTGCACGGGGCGATGCTGGGCGGGGGCCACGACGAGACACCCCCGGCGGCCACTGCGGGCCATGCGGCCGCGCCTTGCCACGACGCCGCTGTCCAGCACCGCGTGCGCGAACTGGAACGCATCTATCGCGAGATCGAGACCACGCGCATGGCGGGCCTGGGCATCACCCACCCGAAGCTCGAAGTGGCGGCGGTGGACTTCGCCGCCGAGCCCACCGGCGGCGCGGCCGGCGTCCTGATCACGCCGTGGTTCATGAACCTCGTGTGGCTTCCTGAGGCTGAGGCCGACCGTCGCTGCACCGACGATCGCGAGGCGCCTGGTCGGCCCACGCTGGGGATAGGCGTGTCGCGTGCCCGGAGCATCGGCTGCGAGGTCATCGACTTTCTAGGAGCCCACGAAGCGGGGTTCGGGCCCTTCGAGACCTGCTCGCTCTTCTCGCCGATGTTCGATTTCGTCGACCAGGCGGCGGCGGTGGCCACGGCGCGCGAAGTGCTGCGCCTGCTGCGCCAGCCCGTCGACCCTGCCGCCGCCCCGGGCAGGGCCGCAAGCCTGGGAGAAGACGCGCCGGCTGGGCCCGGCGGCCGCGCCGCGCCTGCCGCCTCGCGCCGCGCCTTCCTGCTCGGCCGGCAGTCTGCGTGAGCACGGCATGATCGTGTGGCCCCCAACGCCCGGCGCACCTTCATGGACCCAGCGCGCGCCGACGTGACCGGGGCTCCTGTGTCCCCGCCGGACGCCGCCTTGTGGTTGCGCCAGCAGCCGGGGGGCGGCTGGCAGTGGGCGAGCACGCGGCAGGAGTGGGCTGGGCGGCTGCTGCACGGGCGAGCGGCCGACGACGCGCCGCGCCTGCTGCCCGCGCTCTATGCGCTGTGCGGTGGTGCACACCGGCTCGCCGCCCGGCATGCGGTGGCCGCGGCGCGTGGCGAGGCCGCTTCGGCCACCGGTGCCGATGCCCAGGCATTGCAGGTGGACACGCTTCGCGAGCACCTGCGCCGCCTGTGGCTGGACGGGCCGCGGCTGCTCCAGGCCGGCCCGGCAGGCCCAGGCCCGTCCGCCGCCGGGCCGGCAGCGGGCCCGGGCACCACGGCGCCAGGCAGTGGCGAGATGGCGATGATGCTGGCCCGCTGCCCCTACCTCGGCAGCGACGCCGCGCTCGATGACGCTGCCCATGCCGAAGGCCGGCGCTGGGTGGAGCAGCATGTCTTCGGCACCGATCTGGACGAGTGGCTCGCCGCGTGGCGCATCGACCCGGCCACCGTGGCCCAGCGGTGGTCCACCTACGGGCAGGCCACGGCCTCCCTGGTGCCGTGGCCCGCGCGCTGGCTGGCGGCAGTGCGCCAGCGGCTGGGCGCGCTGGTGCAGGCGCCGCAGCCGTTGCGCGCCGCCGCAGACCCGCAGGCGCTGATGAACCTGGCGGCCCTGCTGCGCAGCCAGCCCGGCTTCGCGCTGGCGCCCACGATGGGCGGTGCGCCGGCCGAGACGGGCTGCTGGACGCGCCTGGCCGACCCACTGGCCTGGCCGACCGCGTCGGCGCGCGCTCACCCCTATGCACCGCTGTGGATGCGCCACGCCGCGCGGCTGGCCGACATCGCGCACCTCAGTGGCCCGTTCGGTGCGCGCTGGCTGGCGCAGGGTGCGCTGGCTACCGGCGAGCGCGAGGGTCTTGGCTGGTGCGAGATGGCGCGCGGCCTGCTCGTGCACTGGGTGCGGCTGGGCGAGCGCGGCGTCATCGCCGACTACCACGTGCTGGCCCCCACCGAGTGGAACTTCCATCCGCAGGGCGCCGCCGCGCGGTGGCTGGTGGAAGCTGCGGCAGCGCACGCGCTGGCAGGTGGAGAGGCGCCGGCCGGCCCCGCCAACGCCGCGCTGCTTGACGTGGCGCAGGTGCGGACCTTCGTGGCGGCCTACGATCCTTGCGTGGAACTGCGCATCGAGGCCATGCACACGCAAGCCGCGGCGCGCCGCGCGCCGCCGGACGACTGGGCGGTGCAGCCCGGCGCCTCGGCAGCGG
The DNA here is from genome assembly GCA_016789865.1 of Rubrivivax sp. Taxonomy (GTDB): domain Bacteria; phylum Pseudomonadota; class Gammaproteobacteria; order Burkholderiales; family Burkholderiaceae_C; genus Rubrivivax. The sequence continues at coordinate 9,438 of JAEUPC010000092.1, read as the reverse complement.
AGACGCGCCATGCATGAGATGAGCCTGGCCGGCGGCGTGCTGCGTGTGGTGGAGCAGGCCGCGGCGCGTGAACCCTTCGCGCGGGTGCAGCGGCTCACGCTCGAAGCCGGCGCGCTGGCCGGCGTGGAGGTGCGCGCGCTGCGCTTCGCGCTCGAAGCCATCGCGCCCGGCACCTGCCTCGAAGGCGCCGAGATCGAGATCGACGAGCCGCCGGGCCAGGCCTGGTGCATGCGGTGCGCCGCCACGGTGGCCATCGCCCGGCGCAGCGACGCCTGCCCGCGCTGCGGCGGCTACCAGCTGCAGCCCACCGGCGGCACCGAGCTGAAGGTGCGCGACCTCGTCGTGCTGGACGCCTGAAAACTGCCTCTCCAACGGGAGCGCGAACCATGTGTGTCGTCTGCGGATGCGGTGCCACCGGCAGCCAGCCCGGGCATGCGCACGATCAAGACCATTCCCACGCCCACGCGCATGACCACGCACATGACCACGCGCACGATCATCCGCACGATCATCCGCACGATCACGCGGGTGGCGACGAAGGTGCCGGCGGCGCAACCACGCTGAGCGCCCCCACGACGCTGCTGGCCAGCGTCGCCACCGCGCCGCGCGTCGATGCCGCCACTGGCGACCTTCACTACGGCGCCGGCGCCGCGCGCGTCTCGGTGCCCGGCATGAGCCAGGCCCGCGCGATCAAGCTCGAGACCGATGTGCTCGGCGAGAACAACCGCATCGCCGCCGCGAATCGCGCGCACTTCGCCAGCCACGGCATCCGGGCGCTGAACCTCGTCTCCAGCCCCGGCTCGGGCAAGACGACGCTGCTGTGCGCAACGATCCACGCGCTGCGCGAGCGTGCCCCGGCGCTGCCGGTGGCCGTGATCGAAGGCGACCAGCAGACCAGCCACGATGCCGACCGCATCCGCGCCACCGGCGCGCCGGCGATCCAGGTCAACACCGGCAAGGGCTGCCATCTCGACGCGCAGATGGTCGGCGAGGCGTTCGCGCGCCTGCCGCTGCATGGTGCGCATCACCACGCGCACGAGCATGGGCCCGCGCATGACCATGTGCCTGACCATCTGCATGACCATGTGCCTGACCATCCGCATGACCACGCGCATGACCAGGCGAACCCCTCGCCCCGCGGTGCCGGCGGCCTGCTGTTCATCGAGAACGTCGGCAACCTCGTCTGCCCGGCGATGTGGGACCTGGGCGAGGCGGCCAAGGTCGCGATCCTCTCGGTGACCGAAGGCGACGACAAGCCGATCAAGTACCCGGACATGTTCGCCGCGGCGCGGCTGATGGTGCTGAACAAGGTCGACCTGCTGCCGCACGTGGACTTCGACATCCCGCGCTGCATCGACTACGCGAGGCGCGTCAACCCGGGCATCGAGGTGCTGCTGGTCTCGGCGCGCAGCGGCGTGGGCATGCCGGCGTGGATCGACTGGCTGCTGGCCGATCTCGAGGCGGCATGACCGAGTTGCGCCGCACCGAGCTGCCGCGGGCCGCCCCGGCCCGCGTGCTCGCGCTCGGTGCCTTCCTCAAGAACCAGGCGTGCCTCGTGCGTGGGCGCGAGGTGTGGTGGTCGCCGCTGCACGGCGACCTCGGCTCGCCCGAGGCCTGCGCGGCGCTGGTGGCGTCGGCCGACGCGCTGCTGCACGATGCCGGCGGCCGCATCGACGCGGTCGCACACGACCTGCACCCCGATTTCCACAGCACGCGCCTGGCACTCGAAGTTGCAAGACGGCTTGGCGTGCCGGCGGTCGCCGTGCAGCACCACCACGCACACATCGCCGTGCTGCAGGCCGAGCAGGGCTGGACGGACCGGCGCCTGATCGGCCTGGCGCTGGACGGCGTGGGCCTGGGCACCGACGGCCTCGCGTGGGGCGGCGAGGTGCTTGCCGTCGAGGGGGCGCACTTCGAGCGCCTGGCGCACCTGCCCGAGCTGCCGCTGCCCGGCGGCGACGTCGCCGCGCGCGAGCCTTGGCGGCTGGTGGCCGCGCTGCTGCACGCTGCCGGCCGCACGGCCGAGATCGTGCCGCGGCTGGCACCCCAGGTCGGCGAACCACTGGCGCGCGGCGTGGCCATGCTGCTGGCCCGGAACCTGCACTGCCCGCGCACGACGAGCGCCGGGCGCTGGTTCGACGCCGCCGCAGGCGCGCTCGGACTGAACCTGCGCCAGGTGCACGAAGCCGAGGCCGCGATGGCGCTCGAAGGCGCGGCCTCGGCCTGGCTGCAGGCCGAGGCCGAGTTGCCGCCGGTGGCCGGCCTCGCCACGCTCGACCTGCGGCCGCTCGTCACCTCGCTGCTCGACGAAACCGATGCCGGCCGCGGCGCCGCGCGCTTCCACCTCGCGCTGGCGAGGAGCCTGGTCGGCGCGGTGCAGGCCGAAGCGCACCGCGCGGCACACACCACGGCGCCCGATGCGGGCCCGCCGGCGTCGGGCAATCGGCCGATCGACGTTGTGCTGGGCGGGGGCTGCTTCTTCAACCGCCTGCTCAGCCGGCTCGTCGAAGAGGGTCTCGCCGCCGCGGGTTGCCGCGTCTGGCGTCCGCGCAGCGTGGGCGTGGGCGACGCCGGCCTGGCGCTCGGCCAGGCCTGGGTGGCGGCGCTGCAGTTGGCTGCGCGGCGCGCTGGAACAAGCGCCCGCTCGGCACCCGAGCCGGCTCTCGCCGCAACGTCCGAGGAGACCTGAATCATGTGCCTTGCCCTGCCCGCGCGTGTCGTCGCGCTGCTCGAAGGCCTGCAGGCGCAGATCGACCTGGGCGGCGTGCGCAAGACGATCTCGATCGCGCTGGTGCCCGAGGCGCGGCCCGGCGACTACGTCATCGTGCATGTCGGCCACGCCATCGGCCTGGTCGACCCCGCGGAAGCCGAGCGCACGCTGGCGCTCTTCGCCGAGATGGGCGCGGGCGATCGCGCGGCCGCCCACACGGCGCCGCTTGGCGAGGCGAGCGCATGAAGTACGTCGACGAGTTCCGCGACGGCGCCACGGCGCAGCGCATCGCCGAACGCATCGCCGCCGAGGTGCGGCCCGATCGCCACTACAGCTTCATGGAATTCTGCGGCGGCCACACGCATGCGATTGCGCGCTACGGCATCACCGAGCTGCTGCCGGCCGGCGTGCGCATGATCCACGGCCCCGGCTGCCCGGTGTGCGTGCTGCCGATCGGCCGCATCGACCAGGCGATCCACCTCGCGCTCGAACGCGGCGCGATCGTCTGCACCTACGGCGACACGATGCGCGTGCCGGCGTCGCCCGCCGCTGGGCCGCCCCAAGGCGGGCAGCAAGGCGGGCAGCACCCCCTCGGGGGGCGCGAGCGGCAGGCGAGCCGGGGGCTCCAGGAGTCGCTCAGCCTGATGAAGGCCAAGGCGCGCGGCGCCGACATCCGCATGGTGTATTCGGCCGCGGATGCGCTGAAGCTGGCGCGCGAGAACCCGGCGCGCGAAGTGGTCTTCTTCGCCATCGGCTTCGAGACGACCACGCCGCCCACCGCGCTGGTCATCCAGCAGGCCGCGGCCGAGCAGCTGAAGAACTTCAGCGTGCTCAGCTGCCACGTGCTGACCCCCAGCGCCATCACCCACATCCTCGAATCGGCCGAGGTGCGCGAGTACGGCACGGTGCCGATCGACGGCTTCATCGGCCCGGCGCACGTCAGCATCGTCATCGGCTCGCAGCCCTACGAGCACTTCGCCGAGGAGTACGGCAAGCCGGTGGTGATTGCCGGTTTCGAGCCGCTGGACGTGATGCAGGCGATCCGCATGCTCGTGCGCCAGGTGAACGAAGGCCGCGCCGAGGTGGAAAACGAATTCATGCGCGCCGTCACGCGCGAGGGCAACCGCACCGCGCAGGCGCTGGTGGCCGAGGTCTTCGAGCTGCGCGAGCGTTTCGAGTGGCGGGGCCTGGGCGAAGTGCCCTACAGCGCGCTGAAGATCCGCCCGGCCTATGCCGAGTTCGATGCCGAGCGCCGCTTTGATCTCACCTACCAGGGCGTGCCCGACCACAAACAGTGCGAATGCGGCGCCATCCTGCGCGGCGTGAAGCGGCCCACCGAATGCAAGCTGTTCGGCACCGTGTGCACGCCCGAGAACCCGATGGGCTCGTGCATGGTGTCCAGCGAAGGCGCCTGCGCGGCCCACTATTCGTACGGCCGCTTCCGGGACATCCAGGTTGTCGCCGCCTGAGGTCGCAGGCAAGCTGCGTCTGCAATGAAGAAGCCCGACTACATCCGCCCGCTGGACCTCGAGGCCGGCCGTGTGGACATGAACCACGGCGCCGGCGGGCGCGCCGGCGCGCAGCTGGTGGAGGAAGTGTTCGCGCGCGCCTTCGACAACGCGCCGCTCAGGCAAGGCAACGACGGTGCGCTGCTGGACATCCCTGCCGGCCATCGCCTCGTGATGGCCACCGACGGCCATGTCATCTCGCCGTTGTTCTTCCCGGGCGGTGACATCGGCTGCCTGGCGGTGCACGGCACCGTCAATGATGTCGCCATGCTCGGCGCCAGGCCGCTGTACCTGGCGGCCAGCTTCATCCTCGAAGAGGGTTTCCCGCTCGCCGACTTGAAGCGCATCGCCGACTCGATGGCCGCGGCGTCACGCGAGGCCGGCGTGCCGGTGGTCACCGGCGACACCAAGGTGGTCGAGCAGGGCAAGGGGGACGGCGTCTTCATCGCCACCACTGGCGTTGGCGTGGCGCCCATCGGCCGCGACATCGGCGGCGCGAATGCAAAGGCCGGCGATGTGGTGCTGGTGTCCGGGCCGATCGGCGACCATGGCGTGGCAATCCTGTCGCTGCGCGAGTCGCTGGAGTTCGAGACCACCATCGAGAGCGACACCGCGGCGCTGCACGGCCTCGTCGGCGCGATGCTGGCCGCGGTGCCCGAGGGCGCCATCCACACGCTGCGCGACCCCACGCGCGGGGGGCTGGCGACCACGCTCAACGAGATCGCGCGCCAGTCGTCGGTGGGCATGCTGCTCGACGAAGCCGCGATCCCCGTGCGGGCGCAGGTCGAGGCGGCCTGCGAGCTGCTCGGGCTCGACCCGCTGTACATCGCCAACGAGGGCAAGCTCATCGCCATCGTCGCGCCGGCGCATGCCGACGCCGTGCTGGCGGCGATGCGCGAGCATTCGCTGGGCCGTGAAGCGGCACGCATCGGCGTCGTGCAGGACGACCCGCACCGCTTCGTGCAGATGGCCACGCGCCTGGGCGGCAGGCGGGTGGTCGATTGGCTCTCGGGCGAACCGCTGCCGCGCATCTGCTGAAGAAGGCACTTCGTTCGACCCCGGTGCGACGTGAAGATCCTGCTCCTCACCCACGCCTTCAACGGCCTGGCGCAGCGCCTGTTCGTCGCGCTGCGCGAGGCTGGGCATGTGGTGTCGGTGGAGCTGGACATCGCCGATGCCGTCACCGAGGAAGCGGTGGCGCGGTGGAACCCGGAGGTGGTGATCGCACCGTTCCTGAAGCGGCGCATTGCGGAGTCGGTGTGGTCGCGGCGCCTGTGCCTCGTTGTGCACCCCGGGCCACCGGGCGACCGTGGGCCTTCGGCGCTGGACTGGGCCATCCTGCAGGGCCGGCGCGAGTGGGGTGTCACCGTGCTGCAGGCAGTGCAGGACTTCGACGCCGGGCCGGTGTGGGCCTGGCAATCGTTCGCGGTGCCCGCTGGGCTGAGCAAGGCGAGCCTGTACCGGCGCGCGGTGTGCGAGGCGGCCGTGCCGGCGGTGATGGCGGCGCTGGCGCGCGTGGTGCCGGGCTCGCCGAGGCCCGCGCCGCTGGACGAGGCGGCAGGTGCTGCGCCGGGGAGTGCAGGCGCAGCGGCACCCGCCGCAACGTTGGAGCCTTCGCCGGGCCGCACGGCCTCGGCAGAGGCCCGCGGCTGGCAACCGCTGGTCACCCGCGAGCAGCGCGCCATCGACTGGGTGCGCCACGACAGCGCCGAAGTGCTGCGCCGCATTCGCAGTGCCGACAGCCACCCCGGTGCGCTGGGCGAGCTGTTCGGCGAGGTCTGCCGGCTCTATGACGCGCATGAATCGACCACCGCCACGCGCGAGCGCGTGCCCACGTTCGAGTGGGCGGCGCCGGGCACCGTGCTCGCGCACCGCGGGCCGGGGCTGCTGATTCGCACGCGCGACGGCGCGGTGTGGGTGGGCCACGTGCGGCGCGAAGGCTGGCGCTGCCTGGAAGAGGTGGGCACGCGCGAGCCCGCGCCTGCGCTCGAGCTGCCTGCCATGTTGGCGTTTTCGCAGCAGGCGGCCGGTTTGCCGGAGCTGGGCGTGCCGCTGCACCGCGAAGCCGGGGGCGCGCACGAGGGCGAGTGGGACGAGCTGCGCTATGTCGAACGCGGCCATGCCGAGGTGCCGGGGGCGCGCGTGGGCTGGCTGGAGTTCGCCTTCCGCAACGGGGCGCTGTCCGAGCGCCAGGCCGCGCGGCTGATCGATGCGCTGCGCTTCGCCGGGCAGCGCGACACGCAGGTGCTGGTGCTGGCCGGCGGCCCCGACTTCTTCTGCAACGGCATCCACCTGCACGAGATCGAGGCCGCGTCGCAGCGCGCCGGCGACGGCGCCGCCGACGCGTCGATGCGCCACATCGAGGCGATCGACGACGTGTGCCTGACGATCCTGCAGATGACCGACCGGCTCACGGTGAGCGCGCTCGGCGGCAACGCCGGTGCCGGCGGCTGTTTCCTCGCGCTGGCGGCCGACCACGTGTGGCTGCGCGAGGGCCTCGTGCTCAACCCGCACTACCGCAACATGGGCAACCTGCACGGCAGCGAATACTGGACCTACCTGCTGCCCCGGCGCGCCGGCCGCGAGCGCGCCGAAGCGGTGATGCGCGAGCGGCTGCCGATGGGGGCGCGCGCGGCCGTGGCGCTGGGCCTGGCCGACGAAGTGCTGGTGCCCGGCGAGGCCGGCGATCCCCGGGCGGATTCAACCGCGGCGAAGTTGCTGTCTGCGCTGGAGGCCTTCGAGACGCTGGCCTGGCGCCGCGCGCTCGACCTCGCCGCCGCGCCGGACATCGCCCAGCGCATCGCCGCGAAGGCCGCGCGCCGCGCCGCCGACGAGGCCGCCAAGCCGCTGGCCGCCTACCGCGCCGAGGAGCTGGCGCAGATGCGCCGCAACTTCTACGGCTTCGACCCCAGCTACCACGTCGCGCGGCACTACTTCGTGCACCGCAAGCCGCACGCACGCACGCCGCGGCAGATCGCCCTGCATCGTTGAGGGCGATCCGCGCCGGTCGTCAACGGGCGGCCAGCGTGAGGCCGGCGGCCTGTCGCACGGGCTGGCGCGACAGCGCGAACGAGCCGCTGTCCTCGCCGGTGATGGCGGCCGGCGCGGCACGGCGATCGGCCAGCACCTCGTCGCGCACTTCGTTGCGCGTCTTCAGGCTCTTGGCCGCGGCCATGTGGTTGTAGCTCGTCGACCACACGCGCATCGAGCCGTCGCTGCGCGCCTGCAGCAGTTCGGCCTGCACTTGCGCGCGCGTCAGCGCGCTCGCGGCCGGCACCGGGTAGTCGTAGGTGGCTTCCTGCGCCAGGGCGGCGCCGGAGGTCAGGGCGGCCAGCGTCGCGGCCAGGATCGTCATGCGGGTGTTCATTGCGCTTCTTCCTTCAAGGTTGAACGTCATCAACGACGTGAAGGCATTGTTGGAAGCGCACCCGATCGGAGCCGGACTGCCCGATGACAAGTTCGTCATGTTCGCTGGCTGCGCCAGCGGCAGCGGCCGCCCGATCCGCGCGTCGCGGCCTGCCCGGGCCCGCTCTTGCCGCGGCGACCATCGAGCGCGAGGTCCGACCGGCTGAACTCCGACCTCGCAGCCGACCGGTCGGGCCAATCACGCGCTCAGAACTTCATCCCCCAGGCAAGCCCGAACGAAGTCTGCTTCATGCCGATCGTCTCGTTGCCCCCGGCGCCCGGCCCGAGGATGGCGTTGAAGAACGACGAGCCGGTCACCGTATTGCGCGGCGCCACCATCAGCATGCCGGTGATCTCGTGCTGCGGGGCGGGCACGAAGGTGAAGCCGGCCGTGTAGTGGTCGGTCATCACGCCCGGGGCCAGGATGTTGAAGCTCACGTCGGCGCCGCCGATCGGGTTGTCGCCGCGGTTGTAGCCGGCGCGCAGCGTCAGCGCGGGCGTGGCCTGCCACATCACGCCGAGCTTGAGCACGTCGATGTCCTGCCAGCCGAAGCCCGGGCCGTTGGCCGAGCCCATCGGCGCCTGGTTCGAGCTCGGGTTGTGCACCGCCGGCACGTCGCTGTACTTGATGCGCACGGCGTCCAGCGCCACGGTCACGGCGGGCACGGGCTGGTACGCGATGCCCACGCCGAAATGCGACGGGATGTCGAAGTCGCCGGCGCCGGCGAACAGCCCCGTGTACTTGTCGAAGCGGCTCATGTTCATCTTCGGCGCGTAGGCCACGCCCACACGCAGCGCCGGCAACAGCTTGCCGAGCCAACCCACGCGCACGCCGACGCCGGTGGAGCTGTCGTAGCCGTTGTTGGTGACGAAGCCGGGCGACTGCGTGAACGCGGGGAAGCCCGGCGCGTTGTCGAACGCCTGTATGCCCTCGGCCTTGAAGCGCTGATAGCCCAGCAGCAGCGCGACGCCGATCGAGTGGTCGGGCGCCGGCTTCCAGGCCAGCGTGGGCGCGACCACCAGCTGCGAGAGGTCCACGCCCAGCGTGCCGCTGCCACACAGCATGTTGGCCGGCCCCGCGCCGCAATTGAAGTTGCCCTGCGGGTAGGTGGTGTTCATGCCGCCGTTGCCGTAGACCGTGATGCCCAGCGAGAGGTTGGGGTTCAGCAGGCGGTTGTAGCCGGCCTCGGGCACGTAGAACGTCGTCTTGTCGCTCTCGACCTGGCCGTTGAGCGTGGCGAAGCCGGCGCCGAAACGCTCGGCGTTGCGCTTGGGGCTGAAGGCGTCCAGGCCGAGGTCGACGCGCTCACCGGCCCACACCATCGCGGCGGGGTTGGTGGCGCCGCCCAGGCTGTCCTCGGCCATCGCCAGCGAGGCGCCGGCCATGCCCTTGGCCTTCAGGCCGTAGCCGTGCGGGAAGTAGCCGTTGGTGGCCAGCGCCGGCGTGGCCACGAAGGCGCATTGCGCGGCCAGCGCCAGCAGGGCGGCGCGTGCAATCGACGTGGGGCGAAGGAACCGGTTCGGGTGCGTTTGGTTCATCAATCTCTCCTCTTGGCAGGTTCGGAAACGTGACGAAGGTTCGCGAAGGGCGAAGACCGCCCCTTTGCGCTGACCGGGACGATGGCGCCTTTGCGCGGCGGGCGCGTTGCGCGGAGTCATTCGCGACGGCGGCCCTGTGGGGCCGGCGCCACTACCACTGCGCCAGCAGGCGGCCGTTGTCCACCTTGCTGGGCCAGCGCTTCAGCGGGCTCGTGCCCTTGTCGATGCACTCGCCGGAGCGCACGTCGAAGACCCACTCATGTTTCGGGCAGGTCA
>JAEUPC010000126.1 GCA_016789865.1 Rubrivivax sp. | reverse complement strand
GGGGTCGATGCCGCGCACCGCGCCGATCATCTCGCTGGCGAACAGGATGTTGGCCACCGGCACCACCCGGGTCAGCAGGTCGATGCCCGGCTGGTGATAGACGCAGGTGTCGAAGAAGACGTTGTTCAGCAGGTGGTCCTTCAACAGCGGCTTCTTCAGCTCCTGCGCCAGGCCCCGGTAGCGCCCCCAGTGGTACGGCGCCGCGCCGCCGCCGTGCGGGATGACGAACTTCAGCGTCGGGAAATCCTTGAACAGGTCGCCCTGGATGAGCTGCATGAACGCCGTGGTGTCGGCGTTGATGTAGTGCGCCCCGGTGGTGTGGAAGCACGCGTTGCAGCTCGTGCTGACGTGGATCATCGCCGGGATGTCGTACTCGGCCATCTTCTCGTAGATGGGGTACCAGTGCCGGTCGGTGAGCGGCGGCTCCTTCCAGTGGCCGCCGCTCGGGTCGGGGTTCAGGTTGATGGCGACGTTGCCGTACTGCTCGACGCACTTCACCAGCTCGGGCAGACAGGTCTTCGGGTCGACGCCGGGGCTCTGCGGCAGCATCGCCGCGGGGATGAAGTGCTCGGGGAAGAGCCGGCTGACGCGAAAGCACAGCTCGTTGCAGATCGCCGCCCAGGTGCTGCTGACCTCGAAATCGCCGATGTGATGCGCCATGAAGCTGGCGCGTGGGCTGAAGATCGTGAGGTCGCTGCCGCGCTGCTTCATCAGCTTGAGCTGATTCGCCTCGATCGTCTCGCGCAGCTCGTCGTCGGAGATCTGGAGGTCGGCCACGCGCGGCTTCGCCGCGGGGTCCTTGATGCCGGCGATCTGCCGGTTGCGCCAGTCTTCCAGTGCCTTGGGCGCGGTGGTGTAGTGGCCGTGGATGTCGATGATCATGGCGGTGGGGCGGGAGTGGCTGTCTGATTGGAGGGCGTTGGCGGCTCGTCCGGCTCGGTCCGGCGCGGCGCGGCGCGGCTAGGCCGGGTCCATGCCGTGGCGGCGCATGATGTCGGCAGCCTCGGCGGTGGCCATGAAGGCCAGCGCGGCGCGCGCCGCGGCCTGGCTGGCCGGCGGCCGGCGGTTGCCCAGGCCCGCCGAGAACGTGGTGATGAACTGCGCCGCGCCGGGCAGGAGGCCGGCCACATCGACGCCGGGCACGTTCATCAGCTCGCTGAGCTGCTGGAAGCCGAGCGCCACCTCGCCCTGGGCCACCAGGCTGGCCACCGGCACGCCGGGCGGCGCCTGCACGGTGCGCCGGGCCAGTTCGTCGGCCAGGCCCCAGCGCTCGAACAGCTTGACGAGGTGTGTGCCGCTGGGGCCGGTGGAGTAGCCGAGGGTCGGCGCGGCCCGCACCGCGCGGCGCAGCGCCTCTTCGGAAGAAAGATCAGGCCGCGGCGTGCCGGGCTTCACCGCCACCGCGACCGGCGAGCGCACGAGGTCGGCGCGGCTGCCCGCCTCGAGGTGACCGCCGGCGATGAGCTTGTCGATGGCATCGGCGGCCAGGAACACCAGATCGAACGCCTCGCCGGCCGCGACGCGCCGGGCGGCGTCGACGCCGCCCACCGACACCACCTGCAGCCGGATGCCGAAGTGCCGCTCGAACGCGGCGGCCAGCTCGGCCAGCACGGCGCGCGTGGCCATCGACGAGATCGCGGTCAGCGTGATCGCGGGGTTCATGGACGGTCATTCTTCGCCCCGACGAGCCATGCATCAAGCGGCAGGGCCGACTAGCTGCTAGAACGGTTCGGCATGGCCTGAGAGAATCCCGGCACATGGACCTGAAGCAGCTGGACACCTTCGTGCGCGTGGCCGAACTGGGCAGCTTCACGCGCGCCGCCGCCGTGCTGCGCGTGGCGCAGCCGGCGTTGAGCCGCCAGGTGCGCGCCCTCGAGGTGGAGCTGCGCCAGCCGCTGCTGAACCGCAACGGCCGCGGCGTCACGCTCACCGAGGCGGGCAAGCGGCTGCTGGCGCATGGCCGCGGCATCCTGCAGCAGGTGCAGCGCGCGCGGCAGGACCTCGAGGAACAGCGCGGCGCCGCCGCCGGGCTGGTGTCGATCGGCTTGCCGCCGAGCCTGTCGCGCACGCTCACCACGCCGCTGGTGGAGGCCTTCCGGGAGCACTTCCCCAAGGCCACGCTGAGCGTGGTGGAGGGGCTGTCGACCTACATGCTGGAGTGGCTGGCGCAGGGCCGCATCGACTGTGCGCTGGTCTACAACGCCGCGCCGTCGGCGCCTTTCGAACTGCAACGCGTGGCCGACGAGGCGCTGTGCCTGGTGTCGGCGCGGCGCACCGGGCCGCTGGTGGGGCCGGCGGCACCGCTGGCCGAGGTGGCCGGGCGCGAGCTGGTCATCCCCAGCCGCCCGCACGCCATCCGCATGCGCCTCGAGTCGGCGCTGGCCGAGGCGGGCCTGAAGCCGCGCGTGGCGCTCGAAGTCGAAAGCGTGCCGGCCATCCTCGACCTCGTGGTGCGACACCCGCTGCACGCGGTGCTGGCGCTCAACGCCGTGGCCGGCAGCGCGCGCGAGGAGGCGCTGGCCGCGCGGCCCATCGTGCTGAAGGACCGGCGGCCGCTGGCCACCTCGCTGTGGCTGGCCACCTCGTCGCAGCGGCCGCGCGGGCCGCTGCTGGAGCAGGCGTTGCCGCTGCTGTGCCGGCTGGCCGAGGAGCATCTGGCGGCGGCCACTGCCCGCGCCGCGGCCGCGCGGCCATCGCGCCGGCAGCCGTCGCGCTGACCGGCCGGCCCTGGCGGGCGGCCCTGGCGGGCGGCACCGCGCGCGGCCCGGCCGCCCGCCGCGGACCACGCCGGGGCCCCGGCGGGCATTGGGGGTTCAGCCCATCCAGCTTGCTGCCGCCGGCCGCGACAATGCGGCGGCTGCCGGCGCAGGAGCCCGGCGCACCCGCGGCCCGGCCCCGGCATCGAGCGGAGAATGGATTCCGCTCACGCAACCGTGCCGCTTGCGATGACCAACCCAGCAGACCCGTCCATGACCACCACGCCGCCGAGCCAAAGCCAACGCGACCTCGGTCGCCATGCCTATGGGCGCGACGAGCTGCTGGCCTGCGGCCGCGGCGAACTGTTCGGCCCGGGCAATGCCCGCCTGCCGCTGCCCGACATGCTGATGTTCGACCGCATCGTGCACATCGACGACGTCGGCGGCGCCCACGGCAAGGGCCGCATCGAGGCCGAACTCGACATCCGGCCCGACCTGTGGTTCTTCGGCTGCCACTTCGAGACCGACCCCGTGATGCCCGGCTGCCTGGGGCTCGATGCGCTGTGGCAGCTGGTGGGCTTCTGGCTGGGCTGGCGCGGCAACCCCGGGCGCGGGCGCGCGCTCGGCGCCGGCGAGGTCAAGTTCCAGGGCCAGGTGCTGCCCACGGTAAAGCGCGTGAGCTACCACCTGGAGCTCAAGCGCGTCATCGAGCGCAAGCTGGTGATGGGCATCGCCGACGGCCGCGTGCTCGCCGACGGGCGCGAGATCTACGCCGCCACCGACCTCAAGGTGGGGCTGTTCACCTCGACGGAGGGCATGTGATGCGCCGGGTCGTCGTCACCGGCCAGGGCATCGTCTCGAGCCTGGGCAACAACATCGATGAGGTGGCCACGAGCCTGCGCGAGGGCCGCTCGGGCATCCGCTTCAACCCCACCTACGCCGAGCGCGGCCTGCGCTGCCAGGTCAGCGGCCGCCCGGCGCTCGACCTCGAGGCGACGATCGACCGGCGCACGCTGCGCTTCATGGGCGACGCCGCGGCCTACGCGTGGCTGGCGATGCAGCAGGCGGTGGCGCAGTCGGGCCTGTCGGCCGCCGAGGTCTCGCACCCGCGCACCGGGCTCGTCGCCGGCAGCGGCGGCGCGTCGAGCCACAACCAGGTATGGGCCGCTGACACGCTGCGTGCCAAGGGCGTCAAGCGCGTCGGGCCGTTCATGGTGACGCGCACGATGGGCAGCACCGTGTCGGCGTGCCTGGCGACGAACTTCGCGATCAAGGGCGTCAACTACTCCATCAGCTCGGCCTGCGCCACCAGCGCGCACTGCATCGGGCACGCCGCGCAGCTCATCGCCTGGGGCCAGCAGGACGTGGTGTTCGCCGGCGGCGGCGAGGAGGAGAGCTG
>JAEUPC010000049.1 GCA_016789865.1 Rubrivivax sp. | reverse complement strand
GTAGCAACATCGCACCATGGGCATCCCTCAGCAGCTGGGCAAGTACCGCATCCTCTCGGTGCTGGGCGAGGGTGCCATGGGCGTCGTCTACAAGGGCTTCGACCCCGGCATCCAGCGCACCGTGGCGCTGAAGACGATCCGGCGCGATCTCGCGCTGGCCGACGGCAGCGGCGCCTCGGCACAGCAGCGCTTCCAGGTCGAGGCGCGCGCCGCCGGGCGGCTGTCGCACCCGGGCATCGTCGGCGTGTACGACTTCGGTGACGAGGGCGATCTCAGCTACATCGCGATGGAGTTCATCGAGGGCAGTTCGCTCTCGCGCTACAACGCCAAGGGCAAGGTCTTCAGCGACGAGGACATCGTCAGCGTGATGGCCCAACTGCTCGACGCGCTGGACCACTCGCACTCGCACGGCGTGTGGCACCGCGACATCAAGCCGGCCAACGTGCTGCTCACGCACGAGGGGCGCGTGAAGGTGGCCGACTTCGGCGTCGCACGCATCGAGCACAACGACCTCACGGTGGCCGGCAGCGTGATCGGCACACCCGGCTACATGGCACCCGAGCAGTTTCTCGGCGAAGAGATCGACTCGCGCGTGGACATCTACGCCTCGGGCGTGCTGCTGTACCAGCTGCTGGTGGGCCGCCCGCCGTTCACCGGCAACACCGAGTCGTTGCTGTACCGCGTGGTGCACGAGCCGCCCGTGCTTCCCTCGCTGACGGCGGGCTACCAGCGCGGCCCGCAGTTCGACGAGGTGGTGGCCACCGCGCTGGCCAAGGACCGGCGCAATCGTCACGCCAGCCCGGCGGCATTCAAGCAGGCGCTGCTGAGCGCGTTCGGCCGGCCGGCGGCACCGCGGGTCTCACCGGGCGCGCTGTTCGCGCCGAGCGACGCGCCCACCGAGGTCGTGCCGACTTCGCCGACACGCACCTCCAGTGCGCAGCCCCCGGCGCATTGGGACCCGGCCGTGCTGCACCAGGTGGAGACCAAGCTCGCCAAGCATGTCGGGCCGATGGCCGCGGTGCTGGTGCGCCGCAGCGCGCGCGCCTGCCACGACCTCGTCACGCTGTACGAGCGGCTGGCCGAGCAGGTGACCAGCGGCGAGGCGCGCAAGGCCTTTCTCGCCGAGGCGCACTACCTGAAGACGCACCCCTCGCACGGCAGCGGCGGTGCGCCTTCGGGCTTCGGCGGTGCGTCGGCCTTCGGCGGTCTGACCGGCACCAGCCTGGGCATCATCTCCGACTCGCTGATCGCTGCCTGCGCCAAGATCCTGGCGCAGCACCTGGGGCCGATCGCTCCGGTGGTGGCCCGCCGCTCGGCCGCCAAGGCGCCCAGCCGGGTGGCCTATTTCGACACCCTGGAAGCCGCCATCAGCGACCCGGCCAAGCGCAAGATCGTCCGCGCCGCGCTGGAAAAACTCCCCTGAGCGGCGGCGCGCAGCGCGCGTCGGCCGTCAGCGCAGCTCGGGGCCCGGCAGCCCCGCGGCAAGTTCCCTCCGATCAGGCGCCTTCGCGCTGCGCGCGCTTGCGCTCGTGTTCCTTGAGGTGGCGCTTGCGCAGGCGGATGCTCCTGGGCGTGATCTCGACGAGTTCGTCGTCGGCGATGAACTCCACCGCGTACTCCAGCGTCAGCTCGATGGGCGGGGTGATCTTGATCGCGTCTTCCTTGCCCGAGACGCGGAAGTTGGTGAGCTGCTTGGTGCGCACCGCGTTGACCACGAGGTCGTTGTCGCGGCTGTGGATGCCGACGATCATGCCTTCGTACACCGGGTCGCCGGGCTTGACGAACATGCGGCCGCGGTCGTCGAGCTTGCCCAGCGCATAGGTGACGATCTCGCCGTCGTCCATGCTGATCAGGACGCCGTTCTTGCGCCCGT
>JAEUPC010000121.1 GCA_016789865.1 Rubrivivax sp. | reverse complement strand
CGCCGCAAGGGCGTGGTGAGGGTGATCTGCACCGACCCGCGCCACAAGCAGCGTCAAGGCTGAATTCCTAGAGGGACGAACAGACATGGCACGCATTGCCGGCATCAACATCGCGCCGCACAAGCACGCCGAGATCGGCCTCACCGCGATCTACGGCATCGGCCGCCCCACGGCGCAGAAGATCTGCGACGCGGTGGGCATCGCCTACGCGAAGAAGATCAAGGACCTCGATGATCACGAGCTCGAGCGCATCCGCGAGGAGATCGGCAAGATCACCATCGAAGGCGACCTGCGCCGTGAGCTCAGCATCAACATCAAGCGGCTGATGGACCTGGGCTGCTACCGCGGCCTGCGCCACCGCCGCGGGCTGCCGGTGCGCGGCCAGCGCACGCGCACCAACGCCCGCACGCGCAAGGGCCCGAAGAAGTCGGCCATGGCGCTCAAGAAGTGAGCGCCTCGATGATTTCGCTCGAGAAGTGAGCGCCGCCTCGATGAATTCGCTCGACAAGCAATAGCCGCTGTCCACCGAGAGAGCACACCCGACATGGCCAAGCCCCCCGTCAATACCGCCGCGCGCCGCGTGAGCAAGAAGATCCGCAAGAACGTCGCGGACGGCATCGCGCACGTGCATGCGTCGTTCAACAACACCATCATCACCATCACCGACCGCCAGGGCGGCTCGCTGGCCTGGGCCAGCAGTGGTGGACAAGGCTTCAAGGGTTCGCGCAAGAGCACGCCGTTCGCCGCCCAGGTGGCCGCCGAGAACGCCGGCCGCGCCGCCCAGGAGCAGGGCATCAAGAACCTCGACGTGCTGATCCGCGGCCCGGGCCCGGGCCGCGAAAGCAGCGTTCGCGCGCTGGCTTCGCTGGGCATCCGCATCAACAGCATCAGCGACGTCACTCCCATCCCGCACAACGGATGCCGGCCGCAGAAGCGCCGCAGAATCTGACCCCCCCGAAGCGCCTTCGGCGCCTCCCCCAGGGGGCGCCGCCGATGGCCCGGCAAAGCCGGTTCCGTGGCGGCCACTTGGCCGGCGGTGCGGGAACCGAGAACGCAAGAAGTGGCCGTCCGGGGCCTTTGCACACTGCATCCAAGCAGCAAGACCACTGTCCAAGCACCGCCGGTACAGGCGCCTGGACTTGCACGGGGGCCCCGCTTGTCGGCGGGGCTTGCGCCGTGTCAGAAACGAGTTCGTAAAGGAAAACGACCGTGGCACGACTCCTCGGCCCCAAGGCCAAACTCTCCCGCCGTGAAGGCACCGACCTCTTCCTGAAGAGCGCGCGCCGGGCGATCGCCGACAAGGCGAAGTTCGACACCAAGCCCGGCCAGCACGGCCGCACCAGCGGCAGCCGCACCAGCGACTTCGGCGTGCAGCTGCGCGAGAAGCAGAAGGTCAAGCGCATGTACGGCGTGCTGGAGCGCCAGTTCCGCCGCTACTTCGCCGAAGCCGAGCGCCGCAAGGGCAACACCGGCGCCAACCTGCTGATGCTGCTGGAAAGCCGCCTGGACAACGTCGTCTACCGCATGGGCTTCGGCAGCACGCGCGCCGAGGCGCGCCAGCTCGTCAGCCACAAGGCGCTGACCGTCAACGGCCAGGTGGTGAACATCCCGTCGTACGCGGTCAAGGCCGGCGACGTGATCGCCATGCGCGAGAAGAGCAAGGCCCAGCTGCGCGTGAAGAGCGCGCTGGAGCTCGCGCAAGGTGGCGGCCTGCCCGACTGGGTGAGCGTGGATGCCACCAAGATGGAAGGCACGTTCAAGAAGGCGCCCGACCGCGACCAGTACGGCGCCGAGATCAAGGAAGCCCTGATCGTCGAGTTGTATTCGCGCTGACGACCCAGGGCGCCGCGCCCTCCGCGACGACACCGTGATATGCGGTGTACGCGGTCGGGCCGGCCGAGGCAGGCGCCATGTCCTGGCCGGGCATGTGGCGCGGCAAGAGGCAGACAAGACGCCCGGCGTGGTCCCCGCAGCCTTATCGGTGTAACGAGCCGAGGGTATTGACAGGAAACCGAAGCACCCCATGCAAACCACTCTTCTGAAGCCCAAGGCGGTCCAGGTCGAATCGATGGGCGGCCACCGCGCCCGCGCCACCCTCGAGCCATTCGAGCGCGGCTACGGCCACACGCTGGGCAACGCGCTGCGCCGCGTGCTGCTCAGCTCGATGGTGGGCTATGCCCCTACCGAGGTCACCATCGCCGGCGTGCTGCACGAATATTCGGCGATCGACGGCGTGCAGGAAGACGTCGTGCACATCATGCTCAACCTGAAGGGTGTGGTCTTCCGCCTGCACAACCGCGACGAGGTCACGCTCGTGCTGCGCAAGGAAGGCGAGGGCCCGGTCACGGCCGGCGACATCCAGACGCCGCACGATGTGGAGATCATCAATCCCGAGCATGTCATCGCCCACCTGGCGCAAGGCGGCAAGCTCGACATGCAGATCAAGGTCGAGAAAGGCCGCGGCTACGTGCCCGGCAACCTGCGCCGCTATGGCGACGAGCCCACCAAGAGCATCGGCCGCATCGTGCTGGACGCCAGCTTTTCGCCCGTCAAGCGGGTGAGCTATGCGGTGGAGAACGCCCGCGTCGAGCAGCGCACCGACCTGGACAAGCTGGTGATGGAGATCGAGACCAACGGCGCTCTGGCGCCCGAAGACGCGATTCGCCAGAGCGCCCGCATCCTGGTCGAGCAGCTCGCGCACTTTGCGCAGATCGACGTGCAGGGCGCCGACATCGTGATGCCGGCCGCGCCGCGCCGCGACACCTTCGACCCGATCCTGCTGCGCCCGGTCGACGAGCTCGAACTCACGGTGCGCTCGGCCAACTGCCTGAAGGCCGAGAACATCTACTACATCGGCGACCTGATCCAGCGCACCGAGACCGAGCTGCTCAAGACGCCGAACCTCGGCCGCAAGAGCCTCAACGAGATCAAGGAAGTGCTGGCCTCGCGCGGGCTCACGCTCGGCGCGCGCCTGGAGAACTGGCCGCCTCAGGGGCTGGACAAGCGCTGAGGCGCCCCGGCCCCATCCACACACTCATGCGTGCACCCCGCGGTACCTTCATCCGGCCGCGGGCGATTCGACAAGGAAAGGACAAAGCACCATGCGCCACCGTCACGGCCCCCGCAAGCTCAACCGCACCACCTCGCACCGCCTGGCGATGCTGAGGAACATGGCCAACTCGCTGATCACCCACGAGGCCATCAAGACCACCGTGCCCAAGGCCAAGGAACTGCGCAGCGTGGTCGAGCCGCTGATCACCCTGGCCAAGGAAGCCACGCTCGCCAACCGGCGGCTGGCGTTCAACCGCACGCGCGACCGCGACGTCGTCACCAAGCTGTTCGAGGTGCTGGGCCCGCGCTACCAGGCGCGCCCGGGCGGCTACACGCGCATCCTGAAGATGGGCTTCCGGGTCGGCGACAACGCGCCGATGGCCTTCATGGAGCTCGTGGATCGGCCCGAACCGGTGGCGGCTGAAGAAGCGCCCAAGGCGGCTGCCGAGAGCTGAGGCGCACGCCGAGGCCAAGTCGGGGCGCCGGCTGACCGCGCTCTCGGCGCGGCCGGCGCACCGAGCGCACCAGACACACCAGGCGCCGTGGGCGCCTCGGTTCAGGGCCGTGGGCCCCCCGCGCCGCCGGCGTTGCCCAGCCACAGCGCGATCGCCGTGTAGTTGTCCTGCCGCGGCGCAGCCCGCTCGACGATCCTGCTGCGCATGTCGTCCAGCCACCGCTGGGGCGAATCGGCCCGCGCCAGCGCAGCGGCCACATCAGCCGGCTGGAAGTGGTCCCACCAGCCGTCGCTGCACAGGAGGAACGCGTCGCCGCTGCGCAGCTCACTCGCCTCGGTCGAGGTGTGCGGCGTGATCTCGCCTTCGATGCCCAGCGCCGACAGCAACTGGTTCTTGTTCGGGTGGGCTCGCCCCTGCTCCTCCGTCAGCAGGCCAGAGCGCACCATGTGCTGCACGACACTGTCGTCCTGGGTCAACACCTCGCACCGGCCTTCCCGCACCCGATACAGGCGCGAGTCGCCCACATGGGTCCACAGCGCACGCTCCAGCGCGGCGTCGATCCACAGCGCGACCACCGTGGTGTGCATGCGCTGGTCGGCACGCCGCGCTCCGCGCTGCGTGCGCAGCAGCTCCTCATGCGCCAGGTACACCAGCGCCGTCAGTGTGGCGGGCTGAAAGATCGCTGCGGCGTCGCTCAGCCCGCGTGCAAGGCACTCCACGGTCTTGTACGAGGCCTCCTCGCCCCGGGCGTGGCCCCCCGCGCCATCGGCGACTACCGCGTAGTGCCCGGCGGCAGCGGCGCCATGCCGCAGGTCGTCTTCATTGCCGCCGCGCGAACCGGGGTCGGTGCAGGTGGCAATGCGCAGGTTCGGCGTCGTGGCCATTCGGCTTCAGGAGGGGGGAGGGTGGCTGCGGATGGGCGTGCCGCGCGATCATCAGCGCAATGGGCGGCGCACCGCAAGCGCCGCCACCTTCGCCGGCATGAGCTAGGGACGTGGCCGCGGACCGCCCCCCCGCCAAGGTGGGCCAAGCGCCGGGACTTCAACCGGATTGCGCTAGAATGCGCCCTTCAGCCGCGGGGTGGAGCAGTCTGGTAGCTCGTTGGGCTCATAACCCAAAGGTCGCAAGTTCAAATCTTGCCCCCGCAACCAAGGTCAAGCCAGCAAAGCCCGCCGCGTGCGGGCTTTGCCGCTTTCCGAACCGCCATCGTGCGTGTGGCAGCTGGCACCGCCCGGTCGGTGCCAGCGCCCCAACCGAGCCCGGAGGCCCCGTGATGGATCCCGCCGCTGCCCAGGTCCCCGTGCGCACGCGCCAGCTGCGCGATTGGCTCGCCCGCACGCGCGGCCTGCAGCTGCCCGACTACGAAGCCCTGCGTCGTTGGTCGGTGGCCGACATCGCCGTGTTCTGGCAGGCGATGTGGGAGTACTTCGACATTCGCTCGCCAACGCCGCATGCGCAGGTGCTGGCCGACGCACGCATGCCCGGTGCCCGCTGGTTCGAAGGTGCGCAGCTCAACTACGCCGCCCAGGTGGCGCGCCACGCGCCCTCGGCCGATGCCGCCGGCGTGCCGGCCATCGTCTTCGCCAACGAGCGCCTGATGGCCGAGGGCCGCACGGTCGAGGTGGCCTGGGGCTCCCTTGCCGACCAGGCCGCGGCGGTGGCCGCCTCGCTGCGCGCGCTGGGTGTGCAGCGCGGCGACCGCGTGGCCGCCTACCTGCCCAACATCCCCGAAGCCGCGGTGGCCTTCCTGGCCTGCGCGTCCCTGGGCGCCATCTGGAGCCTCACCGCGCCCGACATGGGCGTGGCCACCGTGCGCGACCGCTTCCGGCAGATCGAACCCAAGGTGCTGATCGCCTGCGACGGCACGGTGTACGGCGGCAAGGTGGTCGACCGCCGGGACACGGTGCGTGCCCTGTTGGACGAACTGCCCACCGTGCACACGCTGGTGGCCGTGCCCTACCTCGAGCGCGCGGGGGCGCGCGTGCCCGCAGAGGGCACCGATGCCGCACCGCGCGGTGTTCGTGTTCGCGTGCGGGCCTGGCAGGAGATGGTGGCCACCGCCGAGCGCGTGGTCCCCGAGCCGGTGCCCTTTGCGCATCCGCTGTGGGTCGTCTACAGCAGTGGCACCACCGGCCTGCCCAAGCCCATCGTGCATGGGCATGGAGGCATCGTGCTCGAGATGCTCAAGGGCGCGGCGTTCCACCTGAACCTGCAGCCCGGTGTCGCAGGCGGCCACACCACCGGCGAGCGCCACTTCTGGTACAGCAGCACCGGCTGGATCATGTGGAACCTGGCCGTCTCGGTGATGCTCGGTGGCACCACGACCTGCATCTACGAGGGCCACCCGATGCACCCCGGCCCCGAAACGCTGTGGCGCTTTGCCGACGCGACGCGGGCCACCTTCTTCGGTGCCGGTGCCGCGTACTTCGGCAACTGCCTGAAGGCGGGCCTGTCGCCGCGGCGCAGCGTCGACGTGTCGCGGCTGCGCGCGCTCGGCTCCACCGGATCGCCGTTGTCGCCGCAGGCCTACGAATGGGGTTGGCGCGAGGTGCGCGAAGACATCTGGTGGGCCGTCGTCTCCGGCGGCACCGACCTGGCCGGCTCGTTCCTCGGCGGAACGCCCGAGCTGCGCACGGTGGCCGGCGAGATGCAGGCGCGGTGCCTGGGCACCGATGTGCAGGCCTGGGACGAGCAGCGCCGCCCGCTGGTGGGCGAGGTGGGCGAGCTCGTGTGCGCGCAGCCGATGCCTTCGATGCCGCTGTACTTCTGGGGCGACGAGGACGGCAGCCGCTACCGCGACAGCTACTTCGACATGTACCCGGCCGCCGACGGCCTGCCCGCGGCGTGGCGCCACGGCGACTGGCTGCGCATCACCGAGTGCGGCAGCGGCATCATCTACGGTCGCAGCGACGCCACGCTCAACCGCCACGGCCACCGGCTGGGCACCGCCGAGCTGTACCGCGTGGTGGAGGCGCTGCCCGAGGTGCTGGACAGCCTCGTCGTGGACATCGAGGTGCTGGGGCGGCCGAGCTTCATGCCGCTGTTCGTGGTGCTGCGCGATGGGTACCTGCTGGACGATCCGTTGCGCGAGCGGCTGCGCAATGCCATCCGCGAGCAGCTGTCGCCGCGCTTCGTGCCCGACAAGATCCTCCAGGTGGCCGAGGTGCCGCGCACGCTTACGGGCAAGAAGCAGGAGCTGCCCGTGAAGAAGCTGCTGCTCGGCCGCGCACTGGCCGAGGTGGTGAACAAGGACGCCTGCGCGAACCCGCAGGCCTTCGACTGGTACGAGCGCTACGCGAAGGAACGGCAGCAGCCCGGGGTGGCGTAGCGCGCCACGCGCGTGAGCCGACGAAAGAGCGCGGCGGGCGCGCCTCATACCTCATACGGCTTCGCGATCGATCGAACAGGCCAGGGCCACAGACCGTGGCGGGATCGGGCCGACGGGGTGCCCTGCTCCGCGAATGTCCTCTTGCGGCGGCCCAGCGTCGCCGGTCCCCCGCATGCCCTCTTGATTTCGCTGCGCAGGGCACCCGATCGTCCCGATCCGGCACCCGCGTCGGGACCTGGCCGACGAAGCCCAACCCAGGTGCCACCGAGGACGGCGGGTGGTCGGCGCAGCGAAATAAAGGATGCATTCAGGGGTCCAGCGAAGCTGGGCCGCTGAAAAAGGACATTCGCGGAGCCGACCACGCGGCGTCCTCGGCGCCGCCACCTCGTCGAAGGCCTCTCTGTGTTTTCGAACTCAGATGCTGTATCAGGCGTAGCGGAAGACCACCGCCGCCACCACCAGTGCCAGCGCGCTGGCCCCCCACAGCGGCACGCCGAAGAACGCCAGCCACAAGAGGTGGATGTAGCCGGCGGCCAGCAGCGAGATGAAGAGTCGGTCGCCGCGCGTGGTGGTCAGCCCCAGGATGCCGCGCCGCGGATGGCCTCCGGGCGCGCGCAGCTCCAGCACCGTCATCAGCACCAGCAACAGCACGATGACGCCGAAGAACAGTGCCGTCTGCCAAGTCCACGCCATCCAGCCCAGGCCGGCTTCGACTTGCGGTTGCATGCCTGTGTGGCCTCCTTCGCCTCACACCCGCCCGAGCGCGAAGCCCTTGGCGATGTAGTTGCGCACGAACCAGATCACCACCGCGCCGGGCACGATGGTCAGCGAGCCGGCCGCGGCCAGCAGCCCCAGCTCATAGCCCGAAGTGCTGGCGGTGCGTGTCATCGTCGCCGCGATCGGCTTGGCTTCCACCGAGGTCAGCGTCTTGGCCAGCAGCAGTTCGACCCAGCTGAACATGAAGCAGAAGAAGCACGCCACCCCGATGCCCGCGGCGATGGTGGGCATGAAGATCCTGATGAAGAACTTCCAGAACGGGTAGCCGTCGACGAACGCGGTCTCGTCCAGCTCGCGCGGTACGCCGCCCATGAAGCCCTCGAGGATCCACACCGCCAGCGGGATGTTGAACAGGCAGTGCGCCAGCGCCACCGCGATGTGGGTGTCAAAGAGGCCGATCGACGAATAGAGCTGGAAGAACGGCAACGCAAACACCGCCGGCGGCGCCATGCGGTTGGTGAGCAGCCAGAAGAACAGGTGCTTGTCGCCGAGGAAGCGGTAGCGGCTGAACGCATAGGCCGCGGGCAGTGCCACGGTGACCGAGATCACCGTGTTCATCAGCACGTAGGCCAGCGAGTTCACGTAGCCCATGTACCACGTGCGGTCGGTGAAGATCTTCGCGTAGTTGGCCAGCGTGAAGTCGTTGGGCCACAGCGTGAAGCCGCCCAGGATCTCGTTGGTGGTCTTGAACGACATGTTCAAGAGCCAGTAGATCGGCAGCATCAGGAAGACGATGTAGATCGTCGGGATGAGCCACTTGAAGCGGGTCATCTCGC
>JAEUPC010000013.1 GCA_016789865.1 Rubrivivax sp. | reverse complement strand
CCGCTTAAACACCGGTGAGCCTCTCAACGGTTGGCCGATGGGCCGGGCCGGCGCCGCAAGGCAAGGGCTGAGAGGTCATTCACATCGGCTGGGTGCCGGCCATGTCGCTGGGCAGGCACCGAGACTCAGCGAATCGGGGCTTGGGTAGCGTGCTGCTGCGCGACCCAGGCTCCTAAAACCAAACCAGACAGCTACGCATGTAGAACCGTCCGGCGAAGGCTTGCGGACGGGGGTTCGATTCCCCCCGGTTCCACCATTTGCCATGCCAAGCGCACCGATGGCCAGCACCCCGCGGCCGCCGCAGGCCCTGCGGTGCCGGCGCGGGTGACGCCCATGGATCCGCGCGAGCCAGCCTCGCAGCGCACATGGCTCGCGGCGCACGAGGTGCCCGCCGACTTCGTGCCTTTCGATCCGGCGCAGACCGAGCAGTCGCTGGCCGATCGCTTCGAGGCGTGCGTGCGCCGCCATGCGCATCGCTGGGCGGTGCTGGAGCCGCAGGTCCGCTGGACCTACGCACAGCTGAACGAACGGGCCAACGGTCTCGCAGCGGCTCTGCTGATGCGCGATGGCGGGCCGCCGCCGGCCTGTGCGCCGCGCGCCGCGGCCTGCTTGCCGGTGGGCGTGCTGGTCGGCCACGGTGCGGCGCAGATCGCGGCCATCCTCGGCGTGCTGAAGGCGGGCCGGCCGTATGTCGGCCTCGACGCCCGGCATGACCTGCACGCCAACGCCCAGGTGCTGGCGCACTGCGGCGCCGGCCATGTGCTGTGCGATGCCGCGGGGCTGCCGCTGGCGCGCAGGATGACGGAGCTGGCGCGCTCGGCGGCGCCGGTGGTGCCTGTGGACATCGACGCCGCGGCCGCCGCGCCGCGGGCCGACAACCCGCTGCTGGCGCGCCGAGCAGACGACCTGGCCTACATCTACTACACCTCGGGCACCACCGGAGCGCCCAAAGGCGTGTTCGACAACCAGCGCAACGTGCTGCACAACGTCATGCGCTATACGAACAACCTGGGCATCGCGCCTTCGGACCGGCTCAGCCTGCTGCAGTCGGCGGCGTTCAGCGGGCAGGTGTCCAGCCTCTTTGCCGCGCTGCTCAACGGTGCGGCCTGTCTTCCGGTGGATCTGCGCACGCTGGGTGCCTCGGGCGTGGCCGATTGGCTCGACCGTGAAGGCGCGACGATGTTGCACTGTGTGCCGTCGATCTTCGAGCGGCTGGTGGCCACCGGCCGGCGCTTCGAGGCGATGCGAGTCATCCGGCTGGAGGGAGACCAGGCCTCGGTGCGCCACGCCGAGCTGTTCAAGCGCCACTTCGCAGGCCGGCCGGGCGTGGTGCTGGCCAATGGGCTCGGCGCCACCGAGACGGGCCTGTCGCACCAGTTCATCTGCCGCCACGACACGGCGCTGCCCGAAGGCGCGCTGCCCGTGGGCCGGCCCTGCGCAGACATCGAAGGCCTGTTGCTGGACGAACAGGGCCGGCCGATCGCCGGGCGCGAAGAAGCCGGCGAGGTGGCCATTCGCAGCCGTCACCTCGCGCTGGGCTACTGGCAACGCCCCGAGCTGACCGCCGAACGATTCATGGCTGGCACGCAGGAGGGCGGCGGGCGCATCTATCGCACCGGCGACATCGGGCGTTATGGCCACGACGGCCGTCTGCACCTGCTGGGCCGCAGCGGCAGCACACACAAGCTGCACGGGCGCTGGGTCGACCTGCAGGCCGTGGAGGCCGCGCTGCTGCGCGTGCCCGGCGTGCAGGCCGCCGCCGCGGTGCTGCGCGACGAGCCGGTTGCCGGCGTTGAACTCGTCGCCTACGTGGTGGCCGCCCAGGAGCCGGCGGGTGAACCGGGCGCACCGTCCCGGCTGCCGGCGGCCCGACCCGCCCTGGCCACGCTGCGCGAGGCTCTGCGCGCTGCCCCCGGCGCGGCAGACGGGGCGGCAGACGGGGCGGCAGACGGGGCGGCAGACGGGGCGGCAGACAGGGCGGCAGCCAGGGCGGCCTGGCCGCAACCTTCGCGCTTCGTGTGGATCGACGCGCTGCCGCTGGATGCCAACGGCAAGGTGGCGCGCCACGCCCTGCCGGCGCCGCCGCGCACGCGCCCGGGCCTGGGTACGCCCTACACGGCACCCCACGCTGGCGTGGAAGAGTCGCTGGCGCGCCTTTGGGCCGAGGTGCTGGGTCTGGACGAGATCGGCGCCGAGGACGACTTCGCCGAGCTTGGCGGCAGCTCGCTGCAGGCGATCGACATCGTCACGCGGGCCGAGCAGCAGCTCGGGCTGGCCGGGCGGGCGCCGCGGCTGATCGAAGCCGCCACCGTGCGGGCCATGGCGGCGCTCGTCAGCTCGCTGCAGGCGGGCGCGGGCGAGAATCGATCCTGACCCTGGTCCGGACCCTGCTCGCGCCGGGCGCCCCTTTCCCTTTCCCCATGCGGCCTGCCACACCTTGACGGTCTCAACCATGGCCCAGCCTGTCGACGCCGCCTTGCGCACCGAGTTCGCCCCCACCGGCACGCTGCGCGTGGCGCTGAACCTGTCGAACTTCCTGCTCGTGCAAGGCGCACCACCCGGCGGCGAGGCGGTGGGCATCGCGCCCGACGTCGGCCGCGGCATCGCCGCGGCGCTGGGCGTGCCGGTGAGCTTCGTGCCGTTCCCGAGCCCCGGCGAGCTGGCCGCCGCGGTGGGCAGCGGCGTGTGGGACGTGGGGCTGATCGGCGCCGACCCGCTGCGTGCCGCCGAGATCACGTTCACCAGCGCCTACCTCGAGATCGAGGCCAGCTACCTGGTGCGCGCCGATTCGCCGCTGCGCACGCTGGCCGACGTCGACCGCCCCGGCGTGCGCATCGCCGTGGGCGACAAGACCGCCTACGACATGTACCTGCGCCGCACGTTGCAGCACGCCACGCTGCACCGCGCCGCGGGGCTGGAGGCTTCGTACCAGTTGTTCGTGAACGAGCAGCTCGAAGCGCTCGCGGGCCTGAGGCCGCGGCTCGCGGCCGACCAGGCGCGGCTGCCCGGCTCACGCGTTCTCGAAGGCCGCTTCACCGCTGTGCAGCAGGCCATCGGCGTGCCGACTGCTCGAAAGCAGGCCGCCGCGTGGCTGCAGCAGTACGTGCACGAGATCAAGCGCGGCCGCGTCGCCGAGCTGATCGCAAAGCACGGCGTGCAGGGCGTGAGCGTCGCGCCGCTCGATTGACCGGCGCGGGCGCGCACCCGGCTGACGCGGCGGCGCCTTGCGGCTGCCGGCCACTCGGCCACTTCGGCCACTTCGGCCACGCGGCCGCCGACCGCCGCGCGCCGCGGCGCACCCCGCGCGGGCTTCAGTCCTTCGGCGCGCGCTGCGGTTCCAGGTGCTTGGCCAGGAACGTTTCCATCGCGCCGTAGAACTCGTACTGGTTCTCCTCGTTGCGAAAGCCGTGGCCCTCGTTGTCCTTGACGATGTAGGGCACGTCAACGCCGCGCTCGCGCAGCGCTTGCACCATCTGGTCGCTCTCGGCCTTGTTGACGCGCGGGTCGCGCGCGCCTTGCACCACCATCAGCGGCGTCTTGATCTTGTCGGCGTTCAGCGCGGGTGAGGTGCGCGCCAGCCGCTCCTTGTCGCGTTCGGGGTGGCCCACCATGTCGTGGAACTTGGGCATGTACGGCTTCCAGTACGGCGGAATCGTGTTCATGAAGGTGAACAGGTTGCTCACGCCCACGTAGTTGACGGCCGCCGCGTAGAGGTCGGGCGTGAAGGCCACGCCGGCCAGCGTGGCGTAGCCGCCGTAGCTGGCGCCGTAGATGCCCACGCGCCTTGCGTCGGCCACGCCCTGGGCGATGAGCCACTTCACGCCGTCGGTGATGTCGTCCTGCATCGAAAGGCCCCACTGGCCGAAGCTGGCTTCCCAGAACTTGCGGCCGTAGCCCGTGCTGCCGCGGAAGTTCATCTGCAGCACGCAGTAGCCGCGGTTGGCCAGGAACTGCACCTGCGGGTCGTAGCCCCACTGGTCGCGCGCCCACGGGCCGCCATGCGGGTTGACGATGCACGGCAGCTCCTTGGGCTCGCGGCCCACGGGCAGCGTGAGGTAGCCGTGGATCGTCAGCCCGTCGCGGCTCTGGTACGAGATGGCCTTCATCGGCGCCATGTCAGCGGCGGCGATCTTCGGGTTGATCTCGGCCATCAGCGTCAGCGAGTCGGCCTTCGCGTCGTAGATGTAGCGCCCGCCGGGCGTGCGGTCGCTGAAGGCGGCGACGATGAACTTGTCCTCGGCGCGCGTCTGGCTCTGCAGCAGCAGCTCCATGCCGGGCAGGCGGGCTTCCAGCCGCCGGTACACGCGCTCGGTGGCGGCGTCGAAGAACTTGCGCTGCGTGCGGTCGGTGACGAAGCTCACCTCGGTGAGCTTCTTGCGCAGCCGCGACCAGGTGGCGCCGCCGAGGTCGACCTCGGGGTGTTGGAACAGCACCGTCTCGGCGTCGGGTCTCGCCGGATCGAGGCTCACCAGCGCCTTCTTGTCGCGCCCGCGGTTGCTGATCATCGTCAGCCGCTTGTTGTCGGCGGTGAAGACGGCGTTGTCGACCTCGGTGCGGTAGTCGGTGGTGATGATCGGCTTGAACTCGCTGTTCTCGTCGGCGCGGTACAGCACGTGGGTGTTCAGCCCCTCGCTGCGGATGGCCACGCGCACGCGGCCGGCGTGGTCGGTGGCCCAGCCGACGATGTCGCCGGGGTTTTGCGCCACCACCGTCTCCTGGCCGCTGCGCAGGTCGATGCGCACGACGTCGAAGACCTCGGCGTTGCGCCGGTTGTGCGTGACCAGGATGTGGTGCGGGTCGTCGGGCAGCGCATCCAGCAGCTCGGCGCGCACCTTGTCGCCGGGCGTGAGGTCGGTGACCTTGCCGGTCTTCACGTCCACCGCCACGAGGTGGAAGTTCTCGTCGCCGCCGAAGTCCTTGACGTACAGGACGCGGTCGCTGCCCTTCCAGCTGTAGATGCTGATGTCGCGCGCCGTCTCGGCCGTCAGCCGCCGCGGTTCACCCACGAGCCGGCTGCCCTGCAGCGCCTGCACGAACACGTTCAGGCGCCGCGGCGCGCCTTCCACCGACACCGGCTGCATGAAGCCGAGCGTCCTGCCGTCGTCCGAGAGGCGGAAGTAGGCGCGTTCGGGGTTGGCGAAGAAGTCGCGGATCGGGTAGGCCTTGGGGATGCCGCGCGCCTGGGCCGCAGTGGCCGTAGTGGCCGGTTGGGCTGGCCAGGTCGCGGTGCCAGCTTGGGCCTGGGCCTGCGCCCCCGCCGGCAGCGGCAGGAGCAGCGAGACGCCGAAGGCCGCGCTCACCAGCGCGACGGACAGGGTGAGGTTCGAGAAGCGGTCGATGAATCTCATGGCACGCAGCCTCCTTGTGTTCCTCCGCGAGCGCGGCAGGCCGGCAACGGCGCGCGGTTGCGCCCGGCGCCGGCGGCTGCGCGCGATTGTTCGAAGATGGGCCGGTGCCCACCGCCTGCGTGCGACGAGCCGGCGATTGGCGGGGATGAACTGCAGGTGCGGGGGAACGGGGCTGCGGCGGCCGCCGCTTCCTCGGCTTGCCGCCGCAGCCTCAGTCGAGCGTCTGCTCGGCCGCCGCCCGCCACAGACCGGCATGCTGCAGTTGCCCCAGCACGCGCTGGAGCACGCCGCGCCGGTAGGCGGCGATGTCGCGGCCGGCGTAGTCGTGGAAGCCGCTGGCGGTCTTCAACCCCAGGTGGCCCTGGTCGATCATCCGGCCGACGATGGCCGGCGCGGCGTAGCGTGCCGCGTCGACGCTCTCGCTCATCTCGCGGCTGGCGTGGTGCAGGATGTCGATGCCGCCGAAGTCGATGAACTCCACCACGCCCAGCGCCGCAAAGCGCAGGCCCATGCCGTAGCGCGTGGCCTTGTCGATCTCCTCGGCGGTGGCGGCCCCTTCTTGCACCATGCGCGCGGCCTCGTTCATCACCAGCGCCTGAAGCCGCGGCACGATGTAGCCGGGCGTGGGCCCGCACACCACCGGCAGCTTGCCGATGCCTTCCATCAGCGCCTTGGTGCGCGCCAGCACCTCGGCCGAAGTGCCTGGGTGCGTGGAGAGCTCGACCACCGGCATCAGGTAAGCCGGATTGAGCCAGTGCATGTTGAGAAACCGCTCGGGCCGCTGCACCAGCGCGGCCAGCTGCGTGACGAGGATGCTGCTGGTGGTGCTGGTGAAGATGGCGTCGGCGCGGCCGTGCGCGTTCATCGCCGCGAAAGCGCTGCGCTTGGCGTCCAGCGTCTCGGGCACGCCCTCGAAGAGCAGCTCGGCGGCGGCCAGCGCCACCGGGGCGTGCTCGGCGGCGACGAACCCGATTCGCGCGGCCACCACCTCCACCTGATCGGCACGCAGCGCGCCCAGCGCCACCAGGCCCTGCAGGCTGGCGCGCACTTCGCCATTCACTTCCGCGCGCAGCTTCGCCAGCACCTCGGCGCTGCGCGGCAGCAAGTCGACGAGTGCGATGCGGTGCCCGGCGTAGGCAAACGCGATGGCGATGCCGCGGCCCATGCGGCCGGCACCCACGGCGGCGAAGCGCGCACCGCGCGCGGGGGGCTCGGCGTCGGTGCGCGCGGCGCGCAGGGCCGGCCGCGCTGCCGATCCTGCGGCTGGGCTCGGACCCGTGCCTGTACCTGCGCTTGAACCCGAGGCGTTGCTCATGGCCTTACTCCCCATCGTGCAGCAACTGCTGCAGCTGCGCGCGGCTCATGGCGGCCAGGCCCAGCGCCTCGAGCGTGCGCTCGCCGTGCCGCAGCTCGCGCCCGAGGAACGCCCCCACCATCGCGAGGAGGCCCTCGGCAATGGGCGCGCCGGCGCCCGCAAAGCGCGCCACGCTGGCCAGCAACGCCAAGCCCAGCTCGGTGTCTTCGACGATGTAGCGGTGCGTGTGCAGGTCGATGTGCTCGCGCCAGTCACCGCTCTTCTGCAGCTTCTTGTGCGCGTCGCCGTACATCCAGCGGTCGTTGTTGTAGTGGTCCGAAAGCGGGTAGTGCGGCGCGCTGTACCCCAGCGCCTCGCGCACGGCCACGCGCTCCAGGTCGAGGCGGTCGGTCACCGCACGCACCGAGGGCTGCGTGCCTTCGGTGTGGATGTCCCACTTCGCAAAGTGCTGCAGCGGCGCGGCGTTCATCACCATCAGCGGTGGGTGGATGATGGGGCCGGCGTTCATCAGCGCACCCGAGAGCGCATCACCGCAGCCGTGCGCGGCCGGGTAGGCGCGGCGGATCACTTCCAGCGCGTGGTCCGCCCGCTTCGCCGGGTACACGCCCGTGGGCAGGTGGATGGCGCGGATCGTCACGTTCACCTCGCGCGGGCCATGCTTGCGCGCGAGGTAGGGCAGGGTGCCGGTCTCGGCCCAGGTCACTTCGGCGCGGTTCCCGGCCGCGCGCGCAAGCCGCGCCATGACGAAGCTGCCGAAGGTGCCTGGCGGCGCGAACACCACCTGGCCATCGCTCAGGTGCGGCGCCATCGCGCGGGCGATGTCGGCCTGCGCGGTGGCTGGCGTCGGCATCAGCACGAGCTCGGTGCCGGCCAGCGCCGCGCCGATGTCGCCGGTGGCCCGGGCCACACGCACCGTGCGGCTGGCCTGGGCGTCCTTCAGCACGATGCCCTCGCGCTGCACGTCGTGCAGCAACGCGGCGTCGCGCCGCCACAGCCGCACCTCGTGGCCTTGCTCGGCCAGGTCGGCCGCGGCGGCGTAGCAGCCATGGCCGCCGCCCAGGATGGTGATCTTCATCGTGTGCTTGCTCCTTGGAAGGCTATTTCAACAGGCTCGGTGGCGGCGGACCTGATCGCGGACCCGACCGGGGACCGAAGGAGCATCCGAGCGGCAACCCGTACGGAGATCTGCATGGCGACCTGTACGGAGACCTGCATGGCGACCCGCACGGCGACCCGCACGGCGACCCGCACGAGGGGCCCCGACGAGGGACCGAACAAGCGAGCACAGCCCCCGCCTTTGTGATACTGTATGAACATACAGCTTCGCCACGGAGGCCTCGGATGACGATGTCTTCCTCTCACCTGCCTGACGACGACGTTCACGGTGCCGGCCGCGACCACCCGCACCCGCCGCGCCTCATCGAGCAACTGCGCCAGCACATCCGCTATCTGCACTACAGCCGTCGCACCGAGGAGGCCTACGAGTACTGGGTGCGCTCGTTCATCCACTTCCACGGCCTCAAGCACCCGGCCGACCTCGGCCATGCCGATGTCGAGGCCTACCTCACCTGGCTGGCCACCGAGCGGCAGGCGGCGGCCTCCACGCACAAGCAGGCGCTGTCGGCGCTGCTGTTCCTGTACCAGAAGGTGCTGCGGCTGAACCTGCCGTGGGTGGCCGAGATCGGCCGCCCGCGCACCGTGCGGCGGCTGCCGGTGGTGCTCAGCGGCAACGAGCTCGCGCGCCTGTTCGCTGCGCTGGACGACACCGCGCCTTCGCCCAACGTGCGCAAGGGTCTGGAGCCGCCGCTGCCGCACGCGTTGCTGACACGGCTGCTCTACGGCACCGGCATGCGCCTGCTCGAAGGCGTGCGGCTGCGCGTGAAGGACATCGACTTCGACCGCCGCGCCGTCGTCGTGCGCCATGGCAAGGGCGGCAAGGACCGCGTGGTGATGCTGCCCGAGGCCCTGGAAGCGCCGCTGCGCGAGCAGCTGTCGCGCTCGCACGCGCTGTGGGCGGCCGACCGCGCGCAAGGCCTGCCCGGCGTGCAGGTGCCCTTCGCGCTGGAGCGCAAGTACCCGCGCGCGGGCCTGTCGTGGAGCTGGCACTGGGTGTTCCCGCAGAGCACCTGCTCGACCGACCCACGCAGCGGCGTGCAGCGCCGCCACCACCTCTACGAAGGCACCTACCAGCGGGCCTTTCGCAACGCGCTGGAACGCGCCGCCATCGCCAAGCCCGCCTCGCCGCACACGCTGCGGCACTCGTTCGCCACGCACCTGCTGCAAGGCGGCTACGACATCCGCACCGTGCAGGAACTGCTCGGCCACATCGACGTGAGCACGACGATGATCTACACGCATGTGCTGCGGCTGGGCGGCGGCGGGGTGCGCAGCC
>JAEUPC010000012.1 GCA_016789865.1 Rubrivivax sp. | reverse complement strand
ACGACGGCGATCGCCACGATCTACGACCGACAGGCCTGAAGCCTGAGGCGCAACGCGGCCGCAACGGCCGGACACGGGAGGACGACGACATGCGACTGAAGAACCTCATCATGGCCGGTTCGGCCGCGACGCTGCTGGCGCTGCTGGCGAGCGGCGCGCAGGCGCAGACGAAACTGCGCTATGCGCATGTCGGCGTCGCCAACGCGCCGCAGACGCTCTATGCCGACGAGGTGGCCAAGCTCGTCAAGGAGCGCACGCAGGGGCGCATCGAGATTCAGGTCTTCGCCAATTCGCAGCTCGGCGGCGTCGCCGAGATGGTGGACGGCGTCAAATCGGGCGCGATCGCCCTGGGCCATCACGATTTCGCCTCGCTCGGGCGCATTCTGCCGGCGACGGCGGTGTTCAACACGCCGTTCGCCTACCGCGACGCCGACCACGCGCTGCGCGCCACCGACCCACGCACCAGCGCCGCGCTGCAAGAGGTGAACAAGCAGCTCGTCGCCGCCGGCGGCATGCGCATCGTCGGCAACCTGTTCCAGGGCACGCGCCACCTGACTTCGAAGGAGAAGGTGCTCAGCCCCAAGGACATGGCCGGCAAGAAGTACCGCGGCGTGCCCGTGAAGCTGTGGTCCACCATGCTTACCGGCATGGGCGCCGTGGCCACGCCAGTGGAGGTGAGCGAGCTGGCCACGGCGCTGGCCACCGGCCTCGTCGTCGGCCAGGAGAACCCGCTGCCGAACATCTTCAACCTCAAGCTGTACGAGGTGCAGAAGTTCGTCATGCTCACCGGCCACATGCAAAGCGTGCTGTCGGTGTTCGTCAACGAGCGCATCTGGCAGGGCGTGCCGGCCGCCGACCGCAAGATCATCGAGGACACGATGGCCGAGGTCAGCGCCCGCACGCTGGCCTGGGACAAGGAAACCTTCGCGAAGTACCGCCGTGACCTCGAGGCCAAGGGCATGACCTTCGTCGAGGCCAAGGACGGCCTGGACATCGCCGCCTTCCAGAAGGCCGTGCTGGCGCAGGTGGACAAGGACTTCCCCGACTGGAAGCCGCTGATCGCGCAGATCCAGGCCGTCAAGTGACGGCGCGCCCGCGCGCCCCCGCAGGCGGGCCGCGATGACGGCACTGCTGCCGGCGCTGCGCGCGGGCCTGCGCGGGCTGAGCTTCGCGCTGCTGGCGCTGCTGGTGGCCACGCCGCTGGCGCAGATCGTCATGCGCTCGGTGTTCAACGTGCCGATGAGCGGCGCGGAGGAGCTGACGCGCTACTTCCTGATCTGCGCCGTCTTCGTGGCCGCGCCGCTGGTGACCTTCGAGGGCGGGCAGATCGCCATGGAGGAGGTGCAGGCGCTGGTGCCGGCGCGGCCGCGCTGGTGGCTGCAGATGTTCATCGAGCTGGCCGGCATCGCCTTCTTCGCGCTCATGGCCGTGGCCGCGGTGGTGACCATCGGCAACAACCTGAACAACCGCACGGCGACGCTGGAGATGCCGTTCTGGCTGTTCATGGCGCCGCTGGTGGTGGGCATGTCGCTGCTGTCGCTGGAGACGGCGGTGCGTCTGGCGCACACGTGGCGGCGCGGGCGCGCCGAAGACAAGCACACGGTGCTGTCATGAGTTACACCGGAAGCGCCTGACATGGCCGGCCTCGCCGTCGTGGGTGGTTTCCTCGCCCTCTTCCTGCTCGGCTTCCCGGTGGTGCTGGCGATCGGCATCCCGAGCGTCGCGTACCTGCTGCTCAACGGCCTGCCGCTCGATCTCATCGCGCAGCGCTCGCTGTACGCGATGGACTCGTTCCCGCTCGTGGCGGTGCCGGTGTTCGTCTTCGTCGGCAGCCTGATGAACTCGGCCGGCATCTCGCGCCACATCTACCGCTTCGCCGACACGGCCGTGGGCCGCCTGCCCGGCGGCCTGGCGCAGGTGAACATCTTCGGCAGCATGGTCTTCGCCGGCATGTCCGGCTCGGCGCTGGCCGACATCGGCGGCATCGGCCGCATCGAGATCGACGCGATGAAGGACAAGGGCTTCAAGCCCGCGTTCGCCAGCGCCGTGACCTGCTCGTCGGCCATCGTCGGGCCGATC
>JAEUPC010000009.1 GCA_016789865.1 Rubrivivax sp. | reverse complement strand
CGACCTGGCCGCGATGAGCACCGCGCAGCTGGCCGCACTCGGCACGAGCGGCATCGACCAGCTCACCACCGATCAACTCGCCGCGCTCACCACGCGCCAGGTGGCCGCGCTGTCGGCCGACCAGGTGGCGGTGATCGACGCCGACCGCCTGGCCGCGATGGGCACGGCGCAGTTCCGGGCGCTGACCACTGCGCAGGCCGCCGCGTTGACCGCCGAGCAGATGGCGGCGATGGAGACGGACGACCTGGCTGCGCTGGGCACGGCGCAGGTGCGCGCGCTGGCCAGCGAGGGCCTGGCCGCACTGGGCGACGCGCAGATCGCCGCGCTCACCACGGCGCAGGTGGCCGCGCTCACCACGCAGCAGCTGGGCCGGCTGTCCGCTTCCCAGGTGGCGGCCATCGCCACCGACGACATGCGCGCGCTCGGCACGGCGCAAGTCGCCGCGCTCGGCACCGAGCAGGTGGCGGCACTGTCCAGCGACCAGCTGCTGGCCATGACCAGCCAGCAGTTCCGCACCCTCAGCGTGGAGCAACTGGCCGCCATCGACCCGGCCACGCAGGCCGCACTGGGCAGCGACCAGTACCGTGCGATGAGCACGGCGCAGATCGCCGCGCTCACCGCCGACCAGGTGGCGGCACTCGGCACCACCATCGTCAGTGTGCTCAGCACGGCGCAGGTGCGGGCGTTCGGCAGCGATGCGCTGGCGGCGCTGTCTTCCGCCGCGGTGCAGGCGCTGACCACCGCGCAGGTGGCCGCACTCACCACCACCCAGGTGGCGGGCCTGGCCGAGACCACGCTGCAGGCGCTGGCCACCGACGACGTGGCCGCGCTCACCACGGCGCAACTGGGGGCGCTGTCGGCCGAGCAGCTGAACATGCTCGGCACCGCGCAGCTGGCCGCGCTCACCACGCGCCAGGTGGCCGCGCTCAGCGCCGGTCAGGTGGCCGGGCTCGACGCCCCTGACCTGGCCGCGATGGGCACCGCGCAGTTCGCCGCGATGACCACCGCGCAGATCGCCGCGCTCACGGCCGACCAGGCCGCCGCGCTGCAGACGGCCGACGTGGCCGCGCTGTCCACCGCGCAGGTGCGCGCGTTCAGCAACGACACGATGGCCGCGCTCACCACCGATGCGCTGGTGGCGCTGACCACCGCCCAGGCGGCGGCGCTCACCGCCGGGCAGATCGCCGCCATCAACCGCGACCACCTCGCCGCGATGCAGACGGCCGACATCGCCGCCTGGGGCACGCAGCAGCTCAACGCGCTGGGTGACGAGGGCCTGGCGGCGCTGAGCACCAGCCAGCTGGCCGCGCTCACCACGCGCCAGGTGGCCGGCCTGACGGACGGCATGGTGGCCGGCATGGCCAGCGACCGCCTGAACGCCTTCGGAACCGCGCAGTTCGCCGCGATGACCACGGCGCAGATCGCCGCGCTCACCGAGTCGCAGGTGGCCGGCCTGCAGACGGCCGACCTCGCCGCGCTCGGCTCGGCGCAGCTGCGCGCGCTGGCCGACGGGCAGATCGCCGCGCTCACCAGCGACCAGGTCTCGCGCCTGGGCACCGGGCAGGTGGCGGCGCTGGCCACGCAGCAACTGGCCGCGATGGAAGCCGACGACTTCGTCGGCATGACCACCGCGCAGTTCGCCGCACTCACCACCGCGCAGGTGGCGAGCCTGGCTGGCGACAAGATCGCCGTGATGCAGACGGCCGACATCGCCGCGCTCGGCACGGCGCAGGTGCGCGCACTCGGCGGCGATGCAATGGCCAACCTCAGCTCGGCCGCCGTGGCCGCGCTCACCACCTCGCAGCTGGCGGCGCTGAGCACGGCACAGGTGGCGGCGATTGCGCAAGACGCGCTGGGCGCCATGCCTACCGCCAGCGTGGCGGCGCTCACCACCGCGCAGGTGGCCGCGCTCACCGGCGACCAGCTCTCGGCGCTGGGCACCTCGCAGTTCGCCGCGCTCACGGCCACGCAGGCCGCGGCGATGACGCCCACGCAGATCGGCAACCTGGCCGCCACCAGCCTGGCCGCGCTCGGCACCGCGCAATTCGCCGCGCTCACCACGGCGCAGGTGGCGGCGATGAGCGGCGACCAGATCGCCGCGCTGGAAACCGCCGACGTGGCGGCACTCACCTCCAGGCAGCTGCGCGCGCTGTCCAACGACCAACTGGCCGCGCTCACCACCTCGGCGGTGGCGGCGCTCACCACGCAGCAGGTGCGTGACCTGGCCACGAACCAGATCGCCGCGCTCGAAGCGGCCGACCTGGCGGCGATGGGCACGGCGCAGTTCGCCGCGCTGACGGCCGCGCAGGTGGCGGCCATCACCGACAACCAGGCCGCGGCGCTGGAGACCGCCGACATCGTGGCGCTGGGCACCACCACCATCGGTTCGCTCGGCACCGCGGCGATCGCGGCGCTGGGCACCTCGGCGGTGGCGGCGCTGACCACGGCGCAGATCCAGGCCATGGGCACGCGCCAGATCGCCGCGCTGGAGCCGGGTGACTTTGCCGCGCTCACCACCGCGCAGGTGGCGGCGCTGACGACCACGCAGGTCTCGCGCCTGGCCGCCGAGCAGGTGGCGGCGTTCGAGAGCGACGACCTGCGCGTGCTGAGCAACGCGCAACTGCAGGCGCTGACGACCAACCACATCGTCGCGTTGACCTCGGCCGCGGTGGCTTCGCTGACCACGGCGCAGGTGCAGGCGCTGACCAGCGTGCAGATCGGGGCGATGGAGGCCGACGACCTGGCGGCGATGACCAGCGACCAGTTTGCCGCGCTCACCACGGCGCAGCTGCCGTCGCTGACCGCCGGCCACGCCGCGGCGCTGGGCAGCGACGACCTGGGCTTGCTGTCCACCGCGCAGGTGGCGGCCATCGGCACCGCGGCGATCGCGGCGCTTTCCACCTCGGTGGTGGCGGCGCTCAGCACGCAGCAGGTGGCCGGTCTCACCACGGCGCAACTGCGGGCGCTGGGCAACAACGCCATCGCGGCGCTGGAGACCGACGACCTGAACGTGCTCTCCAGCCGCCAGGTGGCCGCGCTGGCCAACAGCCAAGTGGCCGCGCTCACCACCGACCAGCTCAGCCAGCTCGGCACCGACCAGCTGGTGGCGCTGTCGACCGCGCAGCTCAACGCCATCAGCGCGGCCAACCTGGCGGCGCTGACCACCGACCAGGTGCGTGCGCTCACCGCCACGCAGGTGACGGGCCTGTCGGCCACGCATGTGGCGGCGATGCAGACCGAGGACATGGCGGCGCTGCAGGCCTCGCAGGTGGCGGCGTTGTCTACCGCGGCCATCGCGGCGCTGAGCACGAGCCTCGTGGATGCGCTTGACTCGGCACAGTTGCAGGCGCTGACCAACACGCAGCTGCGCGCACTCACCACCACCGTGGTGGCGGCGCTGGCCAGCGATGACCTGAACGCGCTCACCGGCACGCAGTTCGGCGCGCTGACCACCGCGCAGATCGCCGCGCTCACCACCGACCAGCTGAGCAACCTGAGCGGCACGCTGCTCAGCGCCATGGGCACGGCGCAGCTGACGGCCATCGCCCCGGCCCGTCTGGCGGCGCTGGGCACCGATGACTTCGCCAACCTGAGCGCCACGCAACTGGGTGCGCTCACCACCGCCCAGGTGGCGGCGATGGAGACCGAGGACCTGGCGTCGCTCACCGCCACGCAGGTGCGCGGCTTCAGCACCGCCGGCATCGCGGCGCTGAGCGCGGCGCAGCTGCAGGCGCTGACCACCGACCAGGTGGCGGGCCTGTCGACGGCGCAGATCCGCGCCATCGAGACCGCGGATCTCGCGGCGATGCAGACCGAGGACCTGGCCGCGCTCGCCGCGATTCAGCTGCCGGGCCTATCCACCGGCCAGATGGCGGCGCTGACGACGGCGCAGTTCACCAACCTCACCAACACGCAGCTCGCGGCCCTGTCGACGGCGCAACTGAACGCGCTTTCGACGACGACGCTGAATGCGCTCGACTCGGCGCAGTTCCAGGCGCTGGCCACGGCGCAGATCGGCGGCCTGACCACCGGCCACGTGGCGGCGCTGGAGACGAGCGACCTCGCGGCACTGAGCGCCGACCAGGTGCGCGCCTTCGGCACCGCGGCCATCGCCGCGATGAGCGCCGGCCAGTTGCAGTCGCTGACCACCGAGCAGGTGGCCGGCCTGCGCACCAGCCAGATCGCCGCCATCGAGGTGGCCGACCTGGCGGCGATGCAGACCGCCGACATCGCCGCGCTGACCACCGCGCAGATCCGCGCGCTGACGAGTGCCCAGATGGCGGCGCTGACCACCGACCAGCTCAGCAACCTGGGCACGGCGCAGGTGGCGGCCATCGGCACGGCGCAGATCGGCAGCATCGCCAGCGACCGGCTGAATACGCTCACCACCGAGCAGTTCGCGGCGCTGACCAGCGGCCAGATCGCCAGCCTGAGCACCGCGCAGGTGGCCGGGCTCGCCACCACCGACCTCGCGGCGCTGGGCACGGCGCAGGTGCGCGGCTTCACCACCGCCGGCATCGGTGCGATGGGTGACGGCGCCATCGAGGCGCTCACCAGTGCCCAGGTGCTGGCGCTGACGACGCAGCAGGTGCGCGCCATCGCCACCGGCAGCATCGACGCGCTGGAGACCGCCGACCTGGCGGCGATGAGCGTGAGCCAGGTGGCCGCCTTCACCGGCGACCAGCTCGGCGCGATGACCGCCGGCCAGCTGCAAGGCCTGACCACGCGGCAGGTGCAGGCGCTGTCGATCGGGCAGGTGAACGCGCTGAGTGCCGGTGACCTGGCCTCGCTCACCACCGAGCAGTTCGCGGCGCTGACCACGGCGCAGGTGGCGGCCATCAACGCCACGCAGGCCGCGGGGCTGGAGACGGCCGACATCGCCGCCCTCGGCACGGCGCAGGTGCGCGCGTTCACCACTGCGGCGATCAACGCGCTCAGCACGGATGCGCTGGCCGCGCTGTCCACCGCGCAGGTGGCGGCGCTGACGGCCACGCAGGCCCGCGCCATCGACGTGGCCGACATCGCGCAGATGCAGACGCAGGACGTGGCGGCCATGAACGCCAGCGTGCTGGCCTCGCTGAGCACGGCGCAGATCGATGCGCTGGCCACCGGCCAGCTCGCCAACCTCACCACCCAGCAGGTGGCGTCGTTGACGAGCGACCAGCTGGGCGTGCTGTCGGGCGCCGAGCTGTCGGCCTTCGACGCGGCGCGCATCGCGGCGCTGTCCACCGCGCAGGTGGGCGGCCTCACGTCGGCGCAGCTCAACGCCCTGGCCACC
The DNA here is from genome assembly GCA_016789865.1 of Rubrivivax sp. Lineage (GTDB taxonomy): Bacteria > Pseudomonadota > Gammaproteobacteria > Burkholderiales > Burkholderiaceae_C > Rubrivivax. Next base: position 8,570 of record JAEUPC010000009.1, on the reverse strand, counting down.
GAAGACTTGGCGGCGTTCAGCACCGCGCAACTGCGCGCGCTGGATACGGAGACGATCGCCGCGCTTGGCACCTCGCAGTTCGCGGCGTTGACCACCACGCAGATGGCGGCGCTGAGCACCGCTCAGCTGCGGGCGATGGAGACGGCGGATGTGGCCGCGCTCGACTCGGTGCACCTGCAGGCGCTCACCACGCAGCAGCTGGCCGCGTTGACCACGGCGCAGATCGACGCCTTCACCACCACTCAGATCGGCGAGCTCACCACCGCACAGGTGGCGGCGCTGACGACAACGCAACTGGCCTCGTTCGACACCGCCGAACTGGCGGCGCTGACCACGGCGCAGTTCGCGGCGTTGACCACGGCGCAGATCGTCTCGCTGTCCTCCTCGCAGATCGAGGGCCTGTCCACCTCGGACATCGAAGCGTTCACCACTGCGCAGGCGCGTGCGCTGACGGCCGACCAGATCGAGGCGCTCACCACCGCGCACGTGGCGGCGTTCGAGACGCGTGACCTGGCGGCGATGACGATGACCCAGTACAACGCCTTCGAGGGCGAGGACTGGGCGGCCATGAGCACGGCGCAGTTCGCGGCGCTGTCGGGCGTCACGCCGATCGTGCTGGACCTCGACGGCAATGGCGTCAGCACCACCAGCGTGGCCGGCGGCGTGGGCTTCGACATCGATGCCAGCGGCCGCGACAGCCGCACCGCTTGGGTGGGCCAGGGCGACGCGCTGCTGGTGCGTGACCTGAACGGCGACGGCCGCATCAACGACGGCCGCGAGCTCTTCGGCGGCGCCACGCAGCTGGAGAACGGCCAGCGCGCCGGCGACGGCTACCGGGCGCTGGCCGAGCTGGACAGCAACCGCGACGGCCGCATCGGCCAGGGCGACGCGGCCTTCGACGAGCTGCGCCTGTGGGTGGACGCCAACGGCGACGGCCGCACCGATGCCGGCGAGCTGCGCGGCCTGGTGGACATGGGTGTGGCCGAGCTGAACCTCGATGCCGTGCGCGGCACCGCGGCGGATGCGAACGGCAACCTGCATGGCCTGACCAGCAGCTGGACGGCGGCAGACGGCGGAACGCATGCGATGGCCGACGTGTGGTTTGCCCGCGAGGCACAGCAGCCGGCGCCGCAGCTGGGCGACTTGCTGGCCGGCCCGGCCGGGGATGTGCTGGGTGGCGGGGCGGGCGCTTCGGGCTCACCGGCCAGCGTGCCGGCGGCTCAGGCCGAGCGCACTGCGGTGGTGTTCATCCCGAACCGCAGCCTGGACGAGGAGCTGGCGAGGAACAACACGCCGTTGATCTGACGAAGCTGGTTTCCGGGTGGCCTGCCCTTCTTGGGCTTGCTGCTCGGTAGGGCGGCCCCGTTTGGCTTCTTGCTGAACGGGGCTGCTTGCCTGGGGAGTTGAGCGATGGTTGGCGGTCCTCGTTGCCCGCGTCCGGTGGGCGGTGGCGGCAAAGGCACACCGGGGCGCGGGCCGAGCCCGGTTGCGCGCTTGCCGCCGCAACCCGACGAACGCGAAGAAGCGAACCAGGCAACCGATCGCGAACTACATCGGCACAGCCTCAGCCAGTACTCCCGCCCCCGCGATCTCCAAGCGAGCCATCTCCCGCCGAAGCGGCTCCACCAGATGCACCAGCGATGAATCCAGCTCGTCGTTGTGGTCGTGCTTGGCCCACCACGAATCGGCCGAGCATCGTTGGCGCCGGCGTCGGCCGCACCCGATGTCTGCTTGAACGCCACGGCAAGCAACGACGCGCGACGGTGGATCGTCATGGCCATCTCCAAGCGGTGGCGGTGATGCACCGCCCAGACTGAGGACTGGACCGCCGGGCATCACGGTACCTTGAGCTGCTTCAAGCGCCCCAACGACGGAGGCTGGGTAAAGCGCTCCCGGCCCCGGCGGCGCGACGGCAAACGGCACGGGAGGCTCGCGGCGGGTGCAGCGCCACTAGCATCGGGCCCATGAGCGGCCCGAACAGCCGGGGCATCTACGAGGCACGCCTGCACCGTGTGCAGGCCCACATCGACGCGCGCCTGTCGGAACAGCTGGCGCTGCCCGACCTCGCGGCCGTGGCTCACTTCTCCCCGTACCACTTCCACCGGCTGTTTGCCGCCTGGACCGGGCAGACGCTGGGCGACTACGTGCGCCGACGGCGCCTGGAGCGCGCCGCCACGCGCCTGGCCTCGCAGCCGCGCGCGTCGGTGCTGGACGTGGCCATCGGCGTGGGCTTCGGTTCCGGCGAGGCTTTCGCGCGCGCCTTCAAGGAGCAGTTCGGCTGCTCGCCGAGCGGTTGGCGCGCCCGATGGCGGGCCGGGGCCGGGAATGCCACGGGCGCGAAGAGCAATCTGGATCAGGCCGCGAGAACGCGGGCGCCCGACGATGCCGCCCCATGCCTGCCTTCGCCCAACGAACCGTCGCCCGCCGGATTGCGGGTCTCGCTCGTCGAGCTGCCGGCGGTGCCGGTGGCCTACTTGCGGTGTCATGGCTCCTACGGACCCGAGACGACGCGGTTCTGGGTGGCCACCGTGACGCCCTGGCTGGCCGCCAACGGCCTGAAGGGGCGCTCGCTGTACGGCGTCAGTCACGACGACCCGGACATCGTGCCCGCGGCTCGCTGCCGCTACGACGCCTGCGTGCGCATCGAGCCCGGGCAGGCGTTGCGCGACGCGGCCGACCGGCGCGCCTTCGCCACCACGCTGGCGGGGGGCCGCTACGCCGTGGCGTCGCTGTGCGGCGACAACGCGGCCATCAACCAAGCCTGGCGTTGGATGCTGCGCGTGTGGCTGCCCGACAGCGGCCTGCAACTCGACGACCGGCCGACCTTCGAGCACTATCCGCCGAGCAGCCTGTACGACCCGGCCACCGGCCGCATCGAGTGCGAGCTGTTCCTGCCCGTGACGCCGCTCTAGCCGACCCGAGGAAGCCACCGCATGAATGCACTGACTGCCACACCCTCGCAAGCGGCCCTGGCCGGCCTGCTGGGCTGGACCCTGCTGCTGCTGCTGGCGATGGAAGTGCTGCGCGTGGTGTGGGTGGCGCGCGGGCGCGTGGCGCCCAACGAGTTCCGCCCCGACAACGCCAACCTGTCGCCCTTCATGCAACGGCTGGCGCGTGCACACGCCAACTGCATCGAGGGGCTGCCGCTCTTCGGCGGCCTGCTGCTGCTGGCGCTGGCCACGCAGCGAACCGGCGTCACCGACACGCTCGCGCCGTGGCTGCTGGCGGCGCGTGTGCTGCAGTCCAGCGTGCACCTGGCCTCGACCAGCGTGCCCGCCGTGAACCTTCGCTTTGCGGCCTTCTGCGTGCAACTGGCGATCGCAATGCGCTGGACCTGGGGGCTGCTGGTCGGTTGACGCGCGCCGCCGGTCCTCCGCAGGCCTGGCAGGACCGACAGAACCGGCGGGACTTTCGCCCTGCGCGCGCCCGCGGCGCGGCCGGGTCTGTCGCGGCGAGCGGGAGCGACGCATGAAGCGCCTGCTCAAGGGCGCGGGCCTGCTGCTCGCGGCGCTGATCGTGCTTGTGGGTGCGCTGGCCCTGGGCGGCCGGCTGTGGGCCATGCACAAGCGCGAGCGTGTCGTCAACGTTGCCGTTGCCGCCGCCGATCTGCCGACACTCGAAGGCGCCACCGCCGTGCAACGCGGGCGCTACCTCTTCGAGTCGCGCGGCTGCGCCAACTGCCATGGCCCGGATGCCGGCGGGCGCGCGTTCGTGAACGACGGCCGCGGCATGGAGCTCGCGGCACCCAACCTCACGCGCAGCGGCGTGGTGGCACGCTACGAAGGCCGCGACTGGGCGCGCTCGGTGCGCCACGGCGTGGCCCCCGGCGGACGGCCCCTGCTGGCAATGCCCAGCGAGGACTACACGCGCCTCACCGACGCCGACCTGGCCGCCATCGTCGCCTACCTGCGCCAGATGCCCGAGCGCTCGGGCGGCGAGGCCCGCATCCGTCTGCCCTTCGTCGTCTGGGTGGCCTACGGCTTCGGCCTCATGCGAGACGCGCCCGAGCGCGTGGACCACGGCCTGCCGCCGGCGCAGCCCGTGGCCGAGGCGGTGACCGCCGAGCACGGTGCCTACGTGGCCTCGATGTGCGTGGGCTGCCATGGCGCCGGGCTCGAAGGCGGCCGCGTCCCCGGCAACCCGCCGCACTGGCCCCCGGCGGCGCGGCTCGCGCCCGGACCCGGCAGCGTGATGGCGAACTACCCCGATGCCGACAGCCTGCGCAAGCTCTTCCGCACCGGCCTGCGCCCCGACGGCAGCCGCGTCGCGGTGATGCCCTTCGAGTCGTTGGCGCGCTTGAATGACGTCGACGTGCAGGCACTGCACCTTTACCTGCGCCACGGCCGCTGAACGCCGCCGGCCGCAGCCGTGGCTGGCTGGTCGCGTGTTTGCGCCCGAACTGCGGCGGCCAGCTCAAGATCATCGCGGCGAAGCCAGCGATCAAGAAGAGGACGGTCTTGATGGTCGATGCGCGAGTGAAGCCGTCGAGCCGGACGGGGCTGCCTGCTTGTGGCTGCGGCTTGGCCCTACGCCGCGACCGGCTCGGCCAGCACGCCGGCCCCGGCGATCTCCACCCTTGCCATTTCGCGCCGAAGCGGCTCCACCAGATGCACCAGCGATGAATCCAGCTCGTCGTTGTGGTCGTGCTTGGCCCACCACGAATCGGGCCGAACATAGTTGGCGCCGGCGTCGGCCGCACCCGATGTCTGCTTGAACTGCTTGAAGAACTGCAGACTCTGTGTCACGTAGTGGTTGATGCGAAAGCGCGTGTACGACGGTTCGTATTGCGTCAGACCGAAGTCGATGGGCCGGCCGAGTTCGTCCTGCGTGCCCCAGGGCGTGACGAAGGTGTGCGAGTTGGGGCCTACGCGCGTGGCCTGGCGGCCGCGCACGATGCTCTTGACGTGGCGGTTGATCTCGAAGGCCAGGCTCGGCCGGCGGCGGTAGTTCTGGATCACGAGACCGCTCGGCTCCTCGACATGGCCGCCGCTGCCGAAGCACACCCAGTACGCGCCGATGGCCGAGGTGCGCACGTGGTCGTACTCGGCCAGCGCCTCATTGATGCTCAGCGCCGCGGTGGGGAACAGGAACTCGTCGCCGTCGATGAAGGCCAGCCAGTCGCACTCGTGGCCGAACTGCTCGTAGGCGTGCTGATAGGCCTTGAGCTGCACCTGGTTCTCGTGGGTGCCGACGCGGAACGCCTTCAGGTCGTAGACGCTGGAAAGCTGGTTGAGCACGCTGTCGCTGTGGTCGGTGCAGTTGTGGGCGTAGATGTAGAACTTGGAGAAGCCGACGAGGTGATGGAACGCCACCCACTCGTGCAGCCACGGGGCGCGGTTCTTCTGGATCGAGACGAGGCCGATGCGCGTGCTCATGGGAGTGCCGGTTCTTCTGCAGCGGGCGAGGGGGCCTTGGACTGCGCGGCCGGGGCGGCCGGGTCCATGACGACGTAGCGGTGGCCGAGACCCACGTGCGGCTGAGTGCCGTCGGCCAGGCCCTGGCACAGCAGGTGGCTGTGCAGGCGCTCCAGCAGGTAGCCGGCCACGCGCATCTGGTAGCCCTCGCGGCGCACGGCAGTGCTGCCGCGGGTGAAGGCGGTCCAGGCGGCGCGCAACGTGCGCAGGTGGGCGAGGAACAGCGGCGTGTCCACCAGGCACAGCGCCGGCGAAGGCAGCAGGCCCTGGAACGACGCGAAGCGGCGCACCGCGGCGGCATCGAAGCCCGCGGCGCCCAGGCAGGCAGCAAACGTGACGAGGTCGTCGATGACGTGCACGCGCGCGTAGTTCTGCGCCACCGAGTTGCCCAGCGCAAGCATCGAACCCACCACCACCGGCATCGTCACGGCGTGCAGCTCGGCCTCGGTGGGCATGAGTGCGCGCGCCTGCGCCGGCGGCGCGATGCGCAGCCATGGCGCCGTGGCCGGCAGGCCGCCTTCGCGCAGGCCGATGAACTTGCGGTACTGGAACAGGTAGAGGCGGTCGGCGACGAGGTCGCCGGCCTCGAGCAGGTCTTGCAGGCCGAACAGCTGCGAGTACTCGGCCAGCGCCGCGCCGTGGATGCCGGGGCCGAAGCGCTGGTCGGCGAGCACGATCTCGCCGCGCAGGCCGAGCGGCCGCGGCGTGAGCATCGTGTACGGCAGCGTCGGTGCGAACACCGGCATGACGTGGCCGATGCAGAACGCGCGCAACGTCTTGGGGGCGGCCATCGCGTCGGCGCTCTGGGCGGGCAGGCTGCGGCGCGCCGCCGGCGCTTCAGTGGATGCGCAGCGCGCGCGTGCGCACGAACAACGCGTCGCCGTGGTGGTGGCGATCGAAGTTCACATTGTTCAGCGTGAAGCCCAGGGGGGTGAGGAAGGCCATCAGCTCGGCGAGGTCCGGCGCGCCGTCGTACATGCGGTTGCGCGTGACCTCGGTGAGGACGAAGTTGATGCGCTCCAGCACGCCGCCGGCGCCGCGCAGCACGCGCAGCTCGGCGCCCTGGGTGTCCATGTACAGCAGGTCCAGCGCCTCGCAGGCGGCGCCGTGGCCGTGCTGATTCAGGAAGGCCACGACGTGGTCGAGCCGGTGCGTGGTGAGCTCCACCTGCTGCTCGAATTTCACGAAGTCGAACTCCTGCAGGTGGTTGGCCGGCGCGAGCATGCTGCTGCTCATGCCGCCGTTGCTGGCGACGTGGAAGGTGACCTGCTCGCCGCTGGTCTCGGCGCACAGCGCGTTGACGGCGACGAAGTGCGGGCGTTTCAGGCAGCTTTGCGACAGCACCTGGAAGGGCTGCGGCAGCGGTTCGATGAACACGCCGGCGCGGATGCCGTTGGCGACGAACCAGTCCATCTCCTGGCCGTAGCTGGCGCCCACCTGGAGCACGCCCTGCGGGCCGGGCAGGCCGAGGTCGCGGATGACGTCGAAGAGCTGGAAGGCGGGCATGGCGAGTTCGAGTGTCGGCCGGCGGCGCGGCGGCCGATCGGGTGAACTCCGGGGGAAGGGCGGGGCTGTTCGGGCCATGGGTGGCCCGCCGCCGGCCGGGGCGCTCAGCAGGTGCCGAAAGTGACCTGCTGCTCGAGCAGCCAGCGCCGGTAGGCTGCGCTCAGCCGGTCAGCGGCGTTGTGCAGTTCGCCACCGGTGGCGGCGGGTGCCAGCGGCAAGCGGCGGGGGCGCTGCGACTCGATGATCGGCGCGTCCTGGCCGAAGATGGTGGCCTGGAAGGCCTGCAGTTCGGCATCGCTGCGCGTGGTGTCGTCGGTGGCCAGCGTGAACCACACGCGGGTGGTCTCTTCGTCCAGCGGGCAGGCCCACAGCACATACGCCTCGCGCGGTGCGGTGGCAGCCGCGGCCTTCTTGACGAGCAGCGCGGAGTACGGGCCCAGCACCTGGTAGCGGTAATCGACCCAGGCCCCGCCTTCGGCGGCGGTGCTGGCGCGCGGCTGCCAGGCGCGGTAGCGGGCCACGCCCGGCCGGCCCAGGGCATCGGGCTCGACGCGGTAGTCGGGCACCGTGAGCTCGCTGCGGCTGCCGAGCCACCCGTCGTGCACGAGACCGAAATGCGCGGTGTCGAGAAAGTTCTCCACCACGCGCGGCGCGCTGGTGGCGGCGTCGAACGGGCCGCACAGCACGCGGCGCGGCGCGAGTTCGGCCAGCGGTTCGGGGGCGGGCGGGGCGTGTCCGGGCGTGCCGGGCGGAGCCACCCAGAGCAGGCCGTGCCGCTCCAGTGCGGGCCAGGCGATTGCGCAGTGCGTCGCCGGCGGCGTGAAGCCGGCCAGGGCCGGGATGGCGACGCAGCGGCCCGCCGGGGCGGCGCGGACCGCGGTGTCGGTATCGCGGCCCGCGGCGGCGAACCGCCAGCCGTGGTAGGGGCATTCGAGTACATCGCCATGCACCCGCCCCAGCGAAAGCCGCGCGCCGCGGTGCGGGCAGCGGTCCACAAAGCACTGTGGCGCGCCATCGCTGGCGCGCCACAGCACGAGGTCTTCGCCGAAGGCGCGCACCGCCAGGGGTGCGCCGCCGCCGAGCGACTGCGCATCGGCCGCGGGCACCCACCAGGGCGGGCAGGCGGCCGCGTCGGCGCTCACGGCATCGTCGTCACTTGCCGGCGGGGATCTTGCCTTCCACGCCCTTGACGTAGAAGTCGACCTTGTCCTTCCACTCCTGCGTGACGGCGGTGCCCTTGGCCAGGCGCTCCTTGCCGGTGCTGTCGATGACCGGGCCGGTGAAGGGGTCGAGCGTGCCGGCCTTCAGCCCCGCAGCGGCCTCTTCGGCCTTCTTGCGGATGGGTTCCGGCACGGCCGTCGCGTTGATCTTGATGACGTCGTTGGCACCCTCGGGCTTGCCCCAGATGGTGCGCTGGCCGCCCTTCCAGCTGCCGTCCATCACGGCCTTCACGGCCTGCTTGTAGTAGGGGCCCCAGTAGACCATGTTGGAGGCCAGGTGCGCCTCGGGTGCCACGGCGCTCATGTCGCTGTCCCAGCCGAAGGCGAACTTCTTGTTCTTGGCGGCGGTCTGCAGCACGGCCGAGCTGTCGGTGTTCTGCAGCAGCACGTCGGCGCCCTGGTTGATGAGCGACTGCGCGGCGTCGCCTTC
>JAEUPC010000191.1 GCA_016789865.1 Rubrivivax sp. | reverse complement strand
AGCGCCCGCTCAAGACGCGCCAGCGCTTCAGAGGCGGACTCATGGGAAGAGGGTGACTCGTTCCGTGGCTGTGCAAGAGAGAGGCCGAAGGCAGAGCCGAGGATGGCTGCGAGAACGACCGCGCGAAGATGCCTCATGACGAGCCTCCGAGAAGGGGTGTGGTCATTGTATTGAGCGCTTGGCATGGAGCGCTGGCTGCCCCGAGCGATGCGGCTCTCCTGCCCTCGGAGTGTGGTGATCGGGGTTCTCGTGACGCCTAACGTGCGAGCTGAGGCGACCCGCGAGGGGTGGCGCCCTGGCGCCGCGCAGGACATGGGCGCCCGCGACTGCCGTGCGGGGCTCACGGGCGCCACGCCTCGTGGGGTCGCCTCTCGAGCGAGGGGTTAGGCGTCACGGCGCACCTCGCTTCGCTGGCTGCGAATGTGCCTCAGGACTCCTCAGGACTCGGCTCTCAGTTCGGTTGCGCACTTATCAAGCCTCGGATGTGGTGCTCGTCGGTGGGTCGCGGAAGGCCCACGGATTCTGAAGCCACCGCTCGACCGTTGCCACAACGTCGCGGCGACTGCGTGACTCGAAATGCGCCAGGAGCAAGCCATGGAAGTCGCCGCGATAGACCACGGCTCCGAACGTTGCGTTGGGACCGCTGCCGTACCAGCCCACGTCTACCAGGAGGTTGCAGTCGGCGTGCTCAAGTTGAAGGAGGTCTTCACTGAGATGATCCTCCGATCCCTCAGAGTCGGGATCCACTTCAAGCCAGACGTTGAAACTCACGCGCCAAGCGGTTGGAATTCGGAGCGGTTGAAGCGGCGGCTCGGATTGCATCGCGCGGAGCTGTGCGTAGTGGGAATGGTGGTTCTCGTGACGCCTAACGTGCGAACTAACCCCGACCGCGGAGGCAGGATGTGCAAGCCGGGCCTGCGACGATATACCGAGTGGCGCAGGACCGGCTTACACAGCCTGCCGTAGCGGGTCGGGGGTTGAGCGAGGGGTTAGGCGGCAACTCGGCCGGTGGCCGCGAATCGGGCAGAAGAAACACGCGCAAAAGGGGTGTGCCGTTGAGTCGATACTCGGGTTCACCCGACATTCGCCAGTCCTTGCAAATCAACTACTTAGCGCGTGTTTCTTGAAAGGCGTCACAGGGGTACAGCAACTACGACGAGCTATTGACTATGGGAGTCTAGTGTAGTGCGCGCCAAGTCGCAGAACTTAATGGCGCCGGCATACTCCAACCGCCCAGGAGGTGGGCGATGCGGGTTGCCAAGACGATCGAGTTGGACGCGCGGACGGAGCGGGAGCTTCGGGTTCTGTCCCAGCGCAAGCGCATCGAGGTTCGGCTTCAGCAGCGTGCGCGCATCGTGCTGCTGGCCGCCAAGGGCATGCAGAACAAGGACATCGCTGTCGAGGTCGGACTGGACCGGCGGCAAGTGGCGCTGTGGCGCGAGCGGTTCCTGGACGGTGGCATCGACGCGCTGCGCAAGGATGCCCCCCGCTCCGGCCGCCCGGCCAGCGTGATGGCCCAGATGGAGTCGCGCATCGTGCAGGCCACGTTGCACGACAAGCCAGTCAACGCCACGCACTGGAGCACGCGCACGTTGGCCGAGCACCTGGGCGTGGGCGCGACCACGGTGCGAACCGCCTGGCGCAACAACGGCCTGAAGCCGCATTTGAGCCGCACGTTCAAGGTCTCGCGAGATCCTCGCTTCGAGGACAAGCTGCTGGACGTGGTGGGGCTGTACCTGAACCCGCCCGAACACGCCCTGGTGCTCAGCTGCGACGAGAAGAGCCAGATCCAGGCCTTGAACCGCACCCAGCCGGGCTTGCCGATGAAGGCCGGACGAGCGGGCACCGCCACCCATGACTACAAGCGCCACGGGACGACGACGCTCTTCGCAGCGCTCAACACGCTCGATGGCCGCGTGATCTCGATGTGCCAGCCGAGGCACCGCCACGCCGAGTGGCTGAAGTTCCTGCGCCTGATCGATCGCAAGACGCCAAGAGGCCTGACGCTGCATCTGGTGGTGGACAACTACGCCACGCACAACCACCCCGAGGTTCAGGCCTGGCTGGCCAAGCACCCGCGCTTCGTTATGCACTTCACTCCGACCGGCGCGTCGTGGCTGAACATGGTCGAGCGCTTCTTCCGCGACATCACCGAAAAGCGCATCCGCCGCGACAGCTTCACCAGCGTGCCCGAGCTCGAGTTGGCGATCGACCTGTACGTCGCTCAACACAACCTCGAACCAAAGCCCTTCATCTGGACCGCGAGCGCCTCGGACATCCTGGCCAAGGTCACTCGGGCCAAGGCCGCCTTGGTGGCAGCTTCAACATAAGTGCACAACAGCGCGGCGCACCACATTAGCGCATCTTGGCAAGACTCGTTGTCGAACCGGCAAGCCACGGTGACTCCCAGCCCCCCCGAAAGAGGCGCACGGAGAGACCCTTCGTGCCAACAATGCCTAGCTCCTCAATCCCTATCACAGTCATGTCGAGCGCGAATCGTCGGCGCTCACCGTCCGATGCGGGCCTTACGGCGTCAATCCTTCCGATGAGGAAGTGTTCGCCTCCCCCCTCAAGCCAGATGTTCGGCTTGAAGCCGACCTGCGGCTCCCTGCAGTCACTTGGGCTCTCGAAGCCTACGCTGCAGCTGAGTCGGTAAGGGCTCGACAAGGTAGTCATGGGCTTGGCCTAGGAAGGGCGGGAATAAGGCGGGTCGCTTGGATGCCTCCCATGAGGTCAGCGTCTACGTTGACTCGAGGCAGCAGATCGGGGCCGAATGCAACGAACGGGTGACCAACATCGCTTCCCGGATGGCCCTTGCGCAGCGTTGAATTGCAGACCCGCGACGTGACGATGAATCGACTCTCATACTTCTTGTCGGGGTCTATCAGGAGTTCGTTGGCAGCGAACCAGTCGGCGTCGCCTGCATTGAGCCAGAACAGCTTCTGCTCGTAGCCTCCACTCTGAAGTGAGTATGCATTCGAAGCCTGTATGACCGCATACTCAACGGCCCCTACGACTCGATAGATCGAACTGTAGCCCTCAGGGCAGTGGCACCTTCTGATGACCTCGCGCAGCGCCTTCGCGAGTTCGGTGATGAGGATGAGCCGACCTCCGCGTGAGCCGGGAAGCGGACCTGCGCGTCCACCGGGTACCGGAGCTGTCCCGGTTCCAGCCGTTGTCGCGCTGCTGCGCAGGGCGGCGACCGTCGGCGAGGCGATCGATGTCCCATTGAGTTGCACATCGATGAGCTGCCCAAGAGGAGAGTAGAGGAAGTCGAAGCGCCCGCCATTTGACGACAGAACCGAATTGAGCTTGCCGCGACCGTCGTAGGTGAAGTCGATGGTCTCCGACTCTGTACTCTGTCTGACGATGAGCCCGCGAGGTGAGTAAGTCCGATCGACGTAACCGATGACGTCGGTCTCGCGCAGGAGTCGACCCGAGGCGTCGTACGATCCTGCCCTGCCGAGAACCATGGATGACCCATCTCGCGTGATCTGAACGTTGCCGAGGGCATCGAACGTGTACGAGCGCCTGGCGGTCTCGACTGGCGCGGGGGCGCCCTCGGGCGTTTCCCTCTCCACTGCCGATGTCGTGAAGCCGCTGGCGGCGTATCCATAGCCCGTCGCGTACGTAGTGCCCGTCTTCCGCGCACCGAACTTCGCCGCCCCCGTCGCATCGGTCGTCGCCGTCCAGCTCTCCCCGGTCAGCCTCCCTCCAGTGCCGTACGTGTACGCGGTGCTCTTCTGCGGCTCGGCCACCTGCGTGGGCAGGTTCCACGTCGAGTGCCACCTCGTGCTCACCACCCGCTGGGCCAGGTTCAGCGCCGGCCGCGTGGTGGCCGTGTTGTAGGCCGCTGGATACGTCGCCCGTTCGGTCTCGCGCCCCTTGGCGTCATAGGCGTGGAACGTGATGCGCCCGTCGTGCTCCACGCGCCGGGCCACGTCGCCGGCGCTGGTGTAGGCCGTGCGCGCGCTGGTGCTGCTGCACTGCGAGCACGGCGCCGAGACGCTCACCGGCCGCACCGCGCCGGCCACGGCCTCGTAGGTGTAGACGCTGGTCACCGGCGCCGCGCCGCTGTGGTCGGTGACCTGCGTGGTGTTGCCGCCGTACGCAAAGTCCACCACGTTCAGGCCGTTGGGGCCCGCGCTGCGCACGAGTTGGCCGCTGGTGTTGTAGGTGTAGGAGCCGATGCGCACGCCCTGCTCATCGGTGCGGCCGGTGAGCCACTGCGGGAACTGGGTGTTCTCGTAGTGGTACCGGCGCACGTGGCCGTCTTGCCACACCACGCTGGTGGGCTGGTTCAGCGCCGGCACGCCGCTGCCCAGGCCCGTGGGCTCGTTGTGGACGTAGCGGATGGGGCTGGCGGCGCTGCCCGGGGCGGTGCCGCTCATGGCGCCGGGCGGCAGCAGCTCGGCCAGGCGGCCGGCGGCGTCGTAGGTGAAGCGCAGTTCCCGGCCGAAGTGGTTGCGCACCGAGATCAAGAGGCCCGGGCGCGGCGCGATGCTGGCAGGCGTGGCGGCGTCGCTGTAGGTCAGCGTGTTCGTCCAGCCGTTGCGCTGCACCACACGCAGCAGGCGGCCGGTGGGGTCGTAGTGCTCGACGCTGTCGTCGGCCCAGAGCTTGTACTGGAAGCCGGTGCGGGCGCCGGTGACGTCGCGTTGTTCGGTGAGGGAATTGCGGTCACCGGAGGTCTGAGCCAGCCACGTGCCGCTGCCGCCAGACCAGTAGATGCGCTGGCTCGCATCGTCGCGGATGACGAAGGCGCGGCCGCGGTAGCCGGGCTCGGGGTTGACGTCGATGCGCCGGGCCCAGTTGTGCACCCAGTGGCTCCAGGCCCCGGGCTCGACGAACGGGCGCGCGCCATGCGAGCGGAAGCTGCGTGTGAACGACAGCGGGTGGGCGCCGGCGCCTTCGTAGTCGATCTCGGTCTGCACCTTGGCGGCGATGCCCGCCAGCACCGGGTTGGCTGCCGGGCAACTGCCGTCGTCCCGGTAGCAGCTGGCGGTGAAGATGCTGGCCGTGCATGGGTAGGCGCAGCGCCACTCACCCGCCGCATTGCGCTCCAGTTCCTGGCCGGACGGGCACTCGCAACGCGGTGCGCCGCCAGCCGTCTCGAAGATCATCGCGCCGTTGGCACAGATGGCGCGCATGCCGTAGTGGTGGGTGGTGGGGTCGGTGACGCACCCCACCGCCACACAGGTGCCACCGCTGTCGAAGGCCGTGCAGCCGGCCCACTGGCGTGTGATCGGCCGCAGCACGGTCTGCTTCGACCAGCCCGATCGCGGGGTTTCCGCCACGAAGTCGGCCGTCGTGAAGCGCTCGGCCGCCGCGGGGCAGTGGAACGGCGGCCCGCCCCAGCCCCAGGACAGGGTCAGGTGCCAGGCTTCGACAAAGCTGCCCGCGGCTTCAGGGGTGGTGAACCCCCACTGGTAAGGCGCAAAGCCGTTCTCTGCAATTCGATACTCTGGAACAGGTGGCAGCTTCGGGTCTCGCGCCTGTGCCTGGGCGGGTGGCGTGCCCACCAGCGCCATGAAGGCGGCGAGGCCGGCGGCTGCCAGCCAGGCACGGCCCCGCACCAATCACGGGCATCTTGACCTGCGATGCCCGAGCCATCTGGCGAAGTGGACTGTTGAACACTGGACTCTCCCCTTTTCGGACGTGCGAGTGCGTCCAGGGGATGATCTTCCATCCGGGCATGCGCCGCCTCTGAGGTGACCCTGTAGTCTCAGGGTTAGCCATCCCCCCGACGCGTGGGGTCTCACACCCCACGCACCCGCCGCAGCCTCAGCGTTGCGCCATCTCTGCCAGCTCCAGCCGCCGCTGCCTCAGCGCGGCCAGGCACGTGCCGAGGTCGGCGCCGGTCTGCATCGCCCGCGTCACCTCGTGCGCGGTGCCCGGGGGGCCGACGTAGACGCCGGCGGCGATGCGACCTTGGTGCACGACGAGGCGCCACCAGGCGATATCGGCCGGGTCGGCGGTGAGCACCTCGGCGCCTTCGGGCACGGCGGCCGTGTCGCCGAAGCTGCGCAGGTCGATGCCTTCGCTCTTGAGCTGCAGCACCAGGCGCGTGGCCTCGGGTGAAGGGGCGGGCGGCGCTTCGCCCAGCAGCGCAGCGGCGGCGATGCGGCCATGCTGCACGGCCACCGGCCACAGGCCGGTGGCGCCGAAGGGGCTGCCGGCGGGCGGCTCGGCAGCGTCGCCCACCGCGAAGACGGCAGCGTCGGCCGTGGCCATGCGCTCGTCGACGCGCACGCCCTTCTTGCCCAGTTCCAGCCCGGCGTCGGCGGCCAGCGAGACATTCGGCTTCACGCCGGCGCAGGCGACGAACAGGTCGCCGGCGACGCGCCGGCCGTCGTCGAGCTGAATGGTCGCCAGCCGCACCGGCGGCCCTTCGTCGATCTCGAAGTGCTCGATGCGCGCGTCGGTCAGCACCTCGATGCCGTGGTTCTCGAGGTAGCCGGCCAGGCGCTGCGCGCCTTCGGCGTCGAGCTGGCGCTCCATCAGCCGGTCGCGCCGGTGCAGCACGGTGACGCGCAGCCCCAGGTGGTGCAGCGCCTCGGCGGCTTCCACGCCGAGCACGCCGCCACCGATGACCACCGCGTGGCGCAGCCCCTGCGCCTGCACGGCGGCACGGATGGCCTGCGCGTGCGCGGCGCTGCGCAGCACGAAGGCGTTCTTGCACTCCTTGTAGCGCGGCGAGGGCAGCGTGGCGCGTGCACCGGTGGCCAGCACCAGGCGGTCGTAGGGCAGCGTGTCGCCGTTGCTCAGGTGCACGCAGCGGTCGTCGCGCGCGATGCGCACGGCCACCGCGTTGAGATGCACGTTGACGCGGTGCTCGGGGTACCAGGCCTCGGGCAGCAGGTACAGACCGTTCATGCCCTGCGGGCTGTAGACCACGCGCCCGAGCGCCATGCGGTTGTAGAAGGGGTGCGGCTCGCCGGCGATCACGTCGATGGCCACCGAGGGGCTGGCCTCGCGCAGCGTCTCGGCCGCGCTCATGCCGGCCGCACCGTTGCCGATGATCACCACGCGGCGCACGCCGCTGGCCAGCGCCCGGTCTTCCCTGGGCGCCGCGGGCTGCAGCGGCTCGCGCGGCGGCACGCTGCGTGCGTCGCAGTCGATGGTCACCGGCCCGCGCGCGCGGGCGCTGCAGGCCAGCCGCGCGCAGCCCGTGAGGCCCAGGCGCTTCAGCGTGGCGGCCTCGTCGGCCCCCGGCTCGTCGAGGTTGTCGTGCCCCTCGACGATGCCCACCGCGTCGGCGCCGCACAGGCCCGAGCGGCAGCCGAAGTCGATGGGCACGCCGGCGGCCTGCATCGAATCGAGCAGCGTCTTGCCCGGCGCCGCGGCGAAGCGGCGGCCCGAACGGCGCTCGAGGATCTCGATGCTGACCGGTCGACCCTCCTGCGCGGCGCCGCGCCCGGCGCTGGCGAGCCGGCTGTCGTCGATGCGCACCGTGTCGCCGCGCTCCAGCGCCTGGTAGGCGCGTTCGCCGGCCAGCGACGCGCGCCACACGCCCATCACGATGGGCACGCCGATGATGCGGCTGGCGTCCACGAGCCACTCGTCGGGCACGGCGCCCGCCAGCCCGGCCACGCCGGCCACCAGTACCGGGCCGGCCCACACGTAGTACAGCAGCAGCGCCAGCACGCCGAACACGCTGGCCATGCGGTACGCCGTGGTGGCGAACACCGCGCGCAGCAACAGAAACAGGCCCGCGCTGGCCAGCAGCCCCGCCGCCAGCGCCGCGAAGTAGCGGCCGGGCCCGCCTTGCTGCAGCACGCCGCCCAGCGTGTAGTAGCCGACGATGAGCCCGGGCAGCATCGCCATGAACCACAGCTTCTGCATCGCGCCGCGCGAGCCGGCATCGGCCAGGTCGCCGTGGATGGCCGCGCGCGGGTTGAAGTCCAGGCAGTTCTTCTGGCAGCCCACGCAGGTGGGGCAGTAGCCGTTGCGCACCACCACGATGGGCGCCTGGCCGTGCGAGCGCTGCACCGGCGAGAGCGGGCAGAAGGTGCCGCACCAGCCGCTGCGGCCCTTGAACACCAGGCCGCCGGCCAGCGCCAGGCCCAGCGCCGCGGCGCACATCGCGCCGGTGGCCCAGCCTTCTTGGTTGAGCAGCGGCCGGCGCAGCGCCACCATGGCCACCAGCAGCGCCACGGCCAGCAGGTACGAGGCGGCTTCGGCCCCCTTGGGCAGCGCGCGCGCCGCGCCGATGCCCAGCGTGCGCGGCAGCTGGTTGACCAGCGCCATCGGGCACACCTGCCGCCACAGGCCCGGCGCGATGGCCCACAGCGCGGGCAGGCAAGGCACGGCCACGGTCCAGAACAGGGCCAGGCCGAGCTGCGGCCGAACGAACAGCAACGCAATCTCGCCAACGGCCAGCGCCAGCACCAGCAGGCGCAGCGCCCACCACAGCGCCTGGGGGCCCTGGCGGGGCCGCTGCGTGTAGTTGGCGAACAGGGCCGCGGGGCTGCCGCCGGGAACCCAGGGCGTGGTGGTCATCAGCGCCGTTGGCGTGGGGAAGGCGACTCGCCGCCGCTTCTAGCCGCGCGCCTCGGCGCGGCGCAGCCGCTGGCTGAGCACGCGGCCCAGGTCCAGCAGCAGCTCGCGCGCGATGCGCGGGTGCCAGGCGGCCAGCCGCTCGAACGCCGCGAAGGGCAGGCACAGCAGGTCCACCGCGTCTTCGGCCCACAGCGTGGCCGAGCGCGGCTTGCCGTCGAAGAAGGCGAGCTCGCCGAACACGGTGCCCGGGCCCATCGGCGCGGTGGCGGTCTTCTTCTTGCCCACCGCCAGCTCGCCGCGCACATGGCCGGCGCGGATGATGTAGATGGCGCGGCCGGTTTCGCCCGCCTGCACGATGCGCTCGCCAGGGGCGAAGCGGTGCGGCTCACCGAAGCTGACGAAGGTGTCCCACTCGGCGTTGCTCAAGCCGCGCAGGATGACGCTCTCGTCGCCTTGCGGCAGCGCGCTGTCGGGCTGCGCGTAGTTGAACAGGTCGGGCTTGGACACGATGCGCGGCAAGATAGCACCGCGTCGGGGCTCGTACAGCGGTGGAGAACCCGCAGCGGTGCCGCGGGGCGGGGCGGCAAGCCGGCCGCGGCCATCGCGGCCGCCCACCGGCTTGGATCCACCGGCCGCGGCGACGCCTGCGTCAGCGCCCGCCGGCCCGCCGGGTGCGCCGGTGCGTCACCGCGTCAATGCCGCTATCTCGGCTTCATCGAACCCGGCGGCGCGTCGTGCCTCGAGGTTGAACGGCCCCTTGAGGCGCGGCGCGCCGTGCCGCGCCGCCAGCACCGCGTAGTGCGTCACCGGGTCGAGCCCTTCGCGCGCGCACAGCCACCGGTACCAGCGGTTGCCCACGGCCACGTGGCCGACCTCGTCGCGCAGGATGATGTCCAGCACCTCGCAAGCCTGCGCATCGCCGGCGCGCGCGAACTTGGCGCGCATCGGCGGCGTGGCGTCCAGGCCACGCGCTTCCAGCGTGCGCGGCACCAGCGCCATGCGCGCGATGGGGTTGCCGGCGGTCTTCTCGCACATTGCCCACAGGCCGTCGTGGGCGTCGAATTCGCCGTAGGCATGGCCGCGCTCGGCCAGCAACGCGGCCACCAGCGAGAAGTGCAGCGCCTCATCGGCCGCCACGCGCTGCCAGTCGCGGTAGAAGGCCTCGGGCAGGCCCGGGAAACGCCAGATCGCATCGAGCGCGAGGTTGATGGCGTTGAACTCGATGTGCGCCACGGCGTGCAGCAGCGCGGCGCGGCCGGCCGGCGTGAAGGGCGTGCGGCGCGGCACGAGCGCGGGGTTCACCAGGCGCGGCCGCGCCGGCCGGCCGGGCAGCGGGGCGGCCGGGGCCAGCACCGCGGTGGGGTCGACGGGCAGGTCAGCTTCCGCGCCCAGCAGCCCGCGCGTGGCTGCCGCCTTGTCGGCAGGCGAGGGCAGCGCCAGCAGGCGCAGCGCTTCATGCCGCAACTCGGGCTGCAACTCGTGCGTCCGGTGGTCGGTGGACCCGCTGCCTAGAATCATCACCATCTCATTTTCCGCGGAGCGCCCGCTTTGGCGATCTTCCAGTACGGCGACGATGCGCC
Source organism: Rubrivivax sp. (assembly GCA_016789865.1). Lineage (GTDB taxonomy): Bacteria > Pseudomonadota > Gammaproteobacteria > Burkholderiales > Burkholderiaceae_C > Rubrivivax. The sequence continues at coordinate 7,333 of JAEUPC010000191.1, read as the reverse complement.
GCGCATCGCGCCCACGGCCTGGGTGGCCGAAAGCGCCCAGGTCATCGGCCGAGTCGAGCTCTGCGCCGGCGCCAGCGTGTGGTACGGCGCGGTGCTGCGCGGCGACAACGAGTGGATCCGCATCGGCGCGGGCAGCAACGTGCAGGACGGCGCGGTGCTGCACACCGACATGGGCTTTCCCCTGGTGATCGGCGATGGCTGCACGATCGGCCACCAGGTGATGCTGCACGGCTGCACCGTCGGTGACGGCGCGCTCGTCGGCATGGGGGCCGTGGTGCTCAACGGGGCGCGCATCGGCAAGGGCTGCCTGGTGGCCGCCGGCGCGCTGGTGCCCGAGGGCAAGGTGTTCGAGGACGGCTGGCTGATCATCGGCACGCCGGCCAAGGCGGTGCGGCCGCTGACGCCGGCGCAGGTGGAGATCGCGCGCAGCGCCGCGGCCAGCTACACCGAGAAGACCGCTTTGCACCGGCGGCTGGCCAAGCGCATCGCGTGAGCGAGCTGACCAAGTTCCTGTTCGAAGGGCTGCCGGTGCGCGGCATGCTCGTGCGGCTGAGCGACAGCTGGTGCGAGGTGCTGCGCCGGCGTGCCGCCGCCGGGGGCACGCCCTACCCGCTGCCGGTGCGCGAGCTGCTGGGCGAGATGGCCGCCGCCGCCGTGCTGATGCAGGCCAACATCAAGTTCAACGGCGCGCTGGTGCTGCAGGTGCATGGCGACGGGCCGGTCAAGCTGGCGGTGGCCGAGGTGCAAAGCGACCTGGCGTTCCGCGTCACCGCCAAGCTGGTGGGCGAGGTGTCCATCGACGCGCAACTGGAGGCGCTGGTCAACGCGCACGGCAAGGGGCGCTGCGCGATCACGCTGGACCCGCGTGACCGGCTGCCCGGGCAGCAGCCCTATCAGGGCATCGTGCCTCTTTCGCTAGGCGCCCACGGCCCGCGCCGCGAGCCGCTGCAGCGCCTGCAGCAGGTGATCGAGCACTACATGCTGCAAAGCGAGCAGCTGGACACGCGGCTGGTGCTGGCGGCCAACGACGAGCTGGCCGCGGGCCTGCTGATCCAGCGCCTGCCGGTTCAGGGCGAAGCCAACCTCGAAGGGGCGCCGGCACGCCGCAACGAAGACGACATCGGCCTGTCCGAGGCCTTCAACCGCATCGCCATGCTGGCGGCCACGCTGACGCGCGAGGAACTGCTTGCGTTGCCGGCCGAGCGCGTGCTGCACCGCCTGTTCTGGGAGGAGACGCTGCGCGTGTTCGAGCCGCAGTCGCCGCGTTTTGCCTGCACCTGCTCGCGCGAGCGCGTGTGCGGCATGCTGCGCAGCCTGGGGCGCGAGGAGGTGGACAGCATCGTCGCCGAGCGCGGCGAGGTCGAGATCGGCTGCGAGTTCTGCGGCGCGCAGTACCGTTTCGACCCGGTGGACGTGGGCGAGCTTTTCACGCCGGGGCGCGACCAGCCGCCGGGCTCGCGCGCGGTGCAATGACGAAGGAGCCTGTGCATGTTGTACGCCACCTTGAAGACCCTCCACCTGCTGGCTGTCGTGCTGTGGGTGGGCGGCATGGTGTTCGTGCTGCTGTTCCTGCGCCCGGCGCTCGATCAGCTGGCACCCCCCGAGCGGCTGAAGCTGATGCGCGAGGTGCTGCGGCGGTTCTTCACGGCGGTGGCCGTGGCGCTGGTGGTGCTGGTGGGCTCGGGGCTGTGGATGGTGGGGCGCACCGCGCGTGCGCTGGCCGGGTCGGGCGCGGCCTTCACGTGGCCGCCCGACTGGGTGGCGATGACGGTGCTGGGCATCGGCATGGCACTGATCTTCGTGTTCATCCGCACCGTGCCCTATCGGCGATTCGTGCAGGCCCTGGCGGGCGCCGACTTGCCCGCTGCTGCGGCGGCGCTGGGGGTCATCCGGCGCTGGGTGGCAGTGAACGCGGTGCTCGGTGTCGTGGTCATCGCCGTGGCCGCGCTGTTCTGATGCGGCTTCGCATTCAATGCGGCAACATGGCGCGAAGCCGAAGACAGTGCTGACGCACGGCGAGGCGAAACAACGCGGTCAGCGCATTGAATGCGAAGCCGCATGACGCGGCCCGGCGCCGGCACGGGCTGCACCTTCAGGCGCCGCGGCGCATGGCGGCCGTGGCCGCCGCCTGCACGGCGGCGTGCGCCTGGGCCAGCCGCTGCGCGCCGCGACCGGCCACCACGGCGTAGGGCAGACCATGCGCATGCAGCAGCTGGCGCAACGCGTCGTCCACGGGCTCGCGCACGTGCGGGCCATCGCGCTGCAGCCCGTCGGGCACCCAGGGCAGGTCCAGCGCGGTCAGCAGCGTGAAGTGCATCTCACGATGCAGCGCCACGGCAGGCTGCTCCAGCGTGCAGTCGTCGAACACCAGCCGGCTGTAGACCGCGGTCATCAGCGCGGTGGTGTCGCTGACGACGATCTCGTGCCGGGCGGCCGCGATGCGGACGCGCCGGTGCTGCTCCAGCGCGATGGCCAGCTGCTCGTCGGCACGCGGCGTGCGGCCCTGCGCATCACACCACTCGCGCAGCACCTCGGGCACCCAGGCCACGCGCAGCCCGGGGCCGCTGCGCGAGCGCTCCCCGGTGGACCCAGGGGCGCCGAGTGAACGGGCCAGCGCCTGCGCCAGGGTGGTCTTGCCGGTGCTCTCGGCGCCGACGATGGCGATGCAAAGCGCAGGGGGATTCGCAGGAGGCATGGGATGGGCTCGCGGCCGGCCATGCTAAGGCGTGCCCCGGCGGCCGCGGCGAAGCGGCTGCCGGGGCACAGATCGCCGACAACGGGCGGGCTCTCAGCGCGCGCGCTTGGCGCGCGCCGCGGCCTTCCCGGCTCGCGCGGCCGAAGGCGCAGAGCGTTCCCTCGCTGGCGCGGCGGGCGCCTTCTTCACCGGTGCAGCGGCCTTCGCGGCGCGGGGCGCGGTCGCAGCTTTGGGCGCGCGGGCCTTTGGGGTGGCCGGGGCTGATTTCGAGGTCTTCGCGGTCTTCGCGATCTTTGGTGTCTGCGCGGTCTTTGTGGCCCGAGCGGCCTTCGCCGGCTTGGCGGGCTTCACGGCTGCGGCCGCCTTCTTGGCCGCCTTCGCCGGCAAGGTGGCCGTGTGCGCCACGGCGCGGGCCACCCAGCCTTGCAGGGCGGCGACTTGCATCGCGCTGTCGAAGTCGACGGCCGCGTAGTCCTTCATGCGCCGGCCGAGGATGACGCACGGCCAGCGCGCGGCTTCGTCGGGCACGCGGGCGATGACCCGGTCTTCGTGCAGGCCGACGGCCATGTTGCCGTTCACGAAAGCGCAGGGGTAGCCGAACATCTGCCGGCGTTCGGCATGCGGTTGCGAGGCCAGCGCGGCGTCGAACGCGGCGATCAGTTCCGGGGGCGACTTCTTCCAGGTGGCCATGGTCGTTCCGTCTTGGATGGCGGTGGATGGGAGCGGGCCGTGCGCGAAGTTCAGGCGCCTGGTGATCAGGCCGCGGCGCTTTCGCCGTTGAAGTCGGTCAGCGCGTGCCGGTGCCGCGCGTAGATGCCGCGCACCCAGTCGGCGCCGGGGTGGCGCGCATGGCGCTGCACCAGCGCCGCGAACGGTGCGGCCATCGGCTGCGGGCGGGCCATCGGCGAGGCCGGCGGGTCGACGCACATCGCCAGCATCGAGGCCGCTGTGAGGTCGGCCAGCGTGAAGGTGGAGCCCACGAGATAGCCGGTGGCTGCGGCGCACTGGGCGACGTAGGCCAGGCCCTCGTCGAAGGCCGTGTGGCCGTCGGCGATGGCGGCCTCGCCGGTGATGCCGTTGCCCTTGCGCACCATCGGCGCGGCCAGGGGCACGGTGAGCGCGTAGGCTGCCTGCGCCAGCGCGCCGTGGCCGGCGCCGAACACCGCGGCGAAGTAGCGCGGCGTGCGCATCAGCGCGGCCAGCACAGCGCGCCGGCCGCGCGGACCGATGTCGGTGTCGAAGCGCGCGGCGATGGCGCGCGCTTCGGCAGCCTGCGCCGCATCGGCCGGCACGAGCGGCGGCGTGGGGTGCTGCGCCTCCAGCCAGTCGAGGATGGCGGTCGACTCCCACAGCGGCTGGCCGTCGTGCACCAGCACCGGGGTGGCGGAGGTGGCGCCGCCGGTGAGCTTCTTGATGCGCGGCATGTGCGGGCCGGGCAGCACCGCGGTGCGCCGGTGCGGCACGCGCTTGAAGTCCAGCGCCCAGCGCACCTTTTCGTTGTAGGGCGAGTAGCGGAACTGCAGCAGTTCGATCACGAGTGGCTCTCCGCCTGAGGCCCGCACCGCGCCGGGCGTTGCCGACAGCCCGCCGCCAGACCGAGCGGGGGGCCGTGCCTGTTGTATGACGACTATCATATGACGCCAGATGCCCCTTTCCAAGCAGCACAAGGCCGCCACGCGCGAGCGCATCGTGGCCAGCGCCGGGCGGGTGTTCCGCGCCCGCGGCGCGCAGGAAGCGAGCGTGGCCGCGGTGATGGCCGACGCCGGGCTCACGCACGGCGGCTTCTATGCGCACTTCGCGTCCAAGCAGGACTTGCTGCGCGAGGTGCTGACGCACGACCACGGCTTCATCCGGCTGCTGGCCCGCCGCACGCCGGCGCCGCTGCCGAAGTGGCGGGCGCAGACCGCGCGCGTGTTCGCCGACTACCTGCACCCCGACCACCTGGCCGAGGTGGGCGCCGGCTGCAGCTTCGCCGCGCTCACCGGCGACGCGGCGCGTGCCGCCGAGCCGGTGCGTGCCGGGTACCGCCAGGCCTGGGAGCGCTTGGTGGGCGAGGTGCTGCGCGGCCCCGGCCAGGAGGCGCTGGCCGCCTACGCCGCTGCGCCCGGCGCGCGCCGCGAGCGCGCCGCAGCGCTGGCCGGCATGGCCATCGGCGCGGTGTCGCTGGCCCGCGTGCTGGCGCCCGGCGAAGCCGCGGCCGCGCTGCTGCGTGGCGTGGCCGCGCACGTGGCCGCCGGCATCGGCCCGCTGCTCGCGGGCCCCGAGCCGGCTAGAGCGGCGGGCCGATCGGCACCGGCCGCGCGCCGGCGCTGAGCAGGTGCCTGCGCCACGCCCGCCATCCGGCCACCGACAGCGCGGCGAACAGCACGTACAGCAGCGCCGTCAGCCACAACCCCTTCAGGGCGAACAGGCCGACGCTGAACACGTTGACCGCGAGCCAGACGAGCCAGTTCTCCAGCACCTTGCGTCCGAGCAGCAGCTGCCCGCACACGCTGCCCACGGTGGCCAGCGCGTCGAGCATCGGCACATCGCTGTCGGTGGTGCGGGCCAGCAGCAGGCCGGCCAGCGGCCAGGCGATGAGCGTGCCAGCCAGCGCGGCGCCGGCGCCGCGCCGTGACAGGCGGTGCACGCGCAGCGAGGCGCCGTCGTCACCGTGCCCGCGCAGCCACTGCCACCAGCCCCACAGCGCCACGACGATGAAGAACAACTGCAGCGCGGCTTCGCCGTACAGCTTGCTGCCGGCGAACACCAGCGCGTAGAGCGCCGAAGCCACGATGGCCAGCGGCCAGGCCACCGGATGCACACGCATGTTGGCCGCCACCATGGCCAGCGAGAGCACGAAGGCGACGACCTCCACCCACGTGACGGGGCTGCCCCACAGCGTGAAGGCGGCGGCGAGCAGCGGTTGCGCGGCGTGCAGCAGCGCTTGCGGGGAGTCGGGCGGCACTCAGGGCGCCAGGGGGGTGCGCGCGGCGGGCCCGTACTGCGGGATCAGGGCCGCGGGGTCGACGACGCGGCCGCCGGTGCAGCCGGGGCGGCGGGCGCCGGCGCCATCGTGCCCAGCGGCCCGGGCGCGGGGCCGCTGCGCGTGGTGTACTGCACCAGGACCTCGTCGGCGCGCACCATGCCCAGCTCGCGCCGCGCCTTCTCCTCGACCATTTCCAGGCCTTCCTTCAGGTCGGCCAGCTCGGCCGCGGCGCGCTGGTTGCGTTCTTCGGCGGTGCGATTGGCCGCCAACTGCTCGGTGAGCTGGCCGCGCAGCGCCACCACCTGCTGCAGGTTGCTGCGGTTGAGCCACAGGTCGGCCTGCACCGCGACGATCGCGGCCGTAAGCGCCAGGGTCGCCCAGGGCCAGCGCGGCAGCGGCATGCTCGGAGTCCCGAACGGGGTGGGGCAGCGTGGGCCGCGGTCGCGTTCTACCCGCCCGAGCGCAGGTTGTAGAACGCGCTCCTGCCGGGGTAGCTGGCCACGTCGCCGAGGTCTTCCTCGATGCGCAGCAGCTGGTTGTACTTGGCGATGCGGTCGCTGCGGCTCATCGAGCCGGTCTTGATCTGCAGCGCGTTGGTGCCCACGGCGATGTCGGCGATGGTGCTGTCTTCGGTCTCGCCGCTGCGGTGGCTGATGACGGCGGTGTAGCCGGCGCGCTTGGCCATCTCGATGGCGGCGAAGGTTTCGCTCAAGGTGCCGATCTGGTTGATCTTGATGAGGATCGAGTTGGCGATGCCCTTGTCGATGCCTTCCTTCAAGATCTTGGTGTTGGTGACGAACAGGTCGTCGCCCACCAGCTGCACCTTCTTGCCCAGCGCCTGCGTCAGGTGCGCCCAGCCTTCCCAGTCGCCCTCGTGCATGCCATCTTCGATGCTGACGATGGGGTACTTGCTGCACCAGGTGGCCAGCGTGTCGGTCCACTCGGCGGCGGTGAGGATCTTGCCACCTTCGCCCTCACCTTCGAGGTGGTAGCGCTTGCCGTCGGGGCCTTCCTTGCAGAACTCGCTGGCGGCGCAATCCAGGCCGATGGCCACCTGCTCGGTGGTGTAGCCGGCCTTCTCGATGGCCTCGAGGATGAGCTGGATGGCCGCCTCGTGGCCGGGCACGTTGGGCGCAAAGCCGCCTTCGTCGCCCACGGCGGTGCTCATGCCGCGGCTGTCGATGAGCTTCTTCAGCGCATGGAACACCTCGGCGCCGTAGCGCACCGCCTCGCGAAACGTGGGCGCGCCCACCGGCAGGATCATGAACTCCTGCAGGTCGAGGTTGTTGTTGGCGTGCGCCCCGCCGTTGATGACGTTCATCATCGGCACTGGCATCTGCATGCGGCCCATGCCGCCGAAGTAGCGGTACAGCGGCAGGCCGGACTCCTCTGCCGCGGCGCGCGCCACGGCCATGCTCACCGCCAGCGTCGCGTTGGCGCCCAGGCGCTGCTTGTTGTCGGTGCCGTCCAGGTCGATGAGCGTCTTGTCGAGGAAGGCCTGCTCGGAACTATCGAGGCCCATCACCGCCTCGCTGATCTCGGTGTTGATGTGCTCCACCGCGCGCAGCACGCCCTTGCCGCCGTAGCGGGCCTTGTCGCCGTCGCGCAGCTCGATGGCCTCGCGGCTGCCGGTGGAAGCGCCACTGGGCACGGCGGCGCGGCCCATGGTG
>JAEUPC010000173.1 GCA_016789865.1 Rubrivivax sp. | reverse complement strand
TGATCACCCGCTCGAACAGCGGCGACAGCGCCTCGGTGTTGAAGACCACGATGTCGTGGGCCTTGACGTCTTCCAGCCCATCGACGATGGCGCGTTGCAGCTTGCGGATGTCCAGGGTGCGGCTCCTCGGTGACCTCGGGGGTTGATGGCTTGATGCGCGCGGCCGGCGTCCAAGGCGCTCAGCCGCGATACAGCCCGTGGCGGGCAATATAGCCGGCCACTTCGGCAGGCACCAGCGCGGCCACGTCGCGGCCGGCGGCGATGCGTGCACGGATGTCGGTGGCGCAGATGTCGAGCATCGGCAGCGGCACGGCACACTGCGGCGCGGCGGCCAGCACCGCGGCCACCTCGGGCGCCGGCGCCGCGGGCGCGCCGGGGCGGTTGGCCACCGCCAGCGTCACGCGCGCCAGCAGCTCGCGCCAGCGGTGCCAGGTATGCAGGCGGGCATACTGGTCCTGGCCGACGAGCAGCACCCACGCACGCCCGGGCTCGCGCGCGGCCAGCGCCTCGACCGTATCGATCATGTAGCTCGGGCCGCTGCGCTCGACCTCGAGGCGCTCGAGGCGAAAGCGCGGCTCGCCGGCGATCACCTGCTCGACCATCGCCACGCGGTGCGCTACGGCAGTGACCGCGTGCGCATCGCCGGCTCCCACCTTCTGCCACGGCCGGCCCGCCGGCACCCAGCGCACGTCGTCCAGCGCCAGCGTGGCCAGCGCCGCATGCGCCAGCGCGAGGTGGGCGTTGTGCGGCGGGTCGAAGGTGCCGCCGAAGATGGCGCTGCGCGGCGCCCCAGGTCCGGGCAGGGCGCCGGCGGCGGGCGGCGCGGCGGCGGGCGTGCCGTCGGCCGTCATTCACGCAGCCAGTCGCGCGGGCGCAGGAAGTCGCTGGCCAGCCGCGCTTCGGGGGTGCCGGGCTCGGGCTTCCAGTCGTAGCGCCACTTCACCACCGGCGGCATGCTCATCAGGATGCTTTCGGTGCGCCCGCCACCGTGCAGCCCGAAGTGCGTGCCGCGGTCCCACACGAGGTTGAACTCGACGTACCGGCCGCGCCGGTAGGCCTGGAAGTCGCGCTCGCGCTCGCCGTACGGCGTGCCGCGCCGGCGCTGCACGATCGGCAGGTAGGCGCGCAGGAAGGCGTCGCCGGTGGCGCGCATGAGCGCAAAGCCGCGCTCGAAACCGCCCTCGGCGAAGTCGTCGAAGAAGATGCCGCCCACGCCGCGCGGCTCGTTGCGGTGCTTGAGGAAGAAGTACTCGTCGCACCAGGGCTTGAAGCGCGCGTGAAGGTCCCCCGGGAACTCTGCCAGCGCGTCGGCGCAGGTGCGGTGGAAGTGGCGCGCGTCGTCCTCGAAGCCGTAGTACGGCGTGAGGTCCATGCCGCCGCCGAACCAGCTCACCGGCTCGGCGCCTGACGCGCGCGCGCTGAGCATGCGCACGTTCATGTGCACCGTGGGCACGTAGGGGTTGAGCGGGTGCATCACCAGCGACACGCCCAGGGCTTCGAACGGTGCGCCGGCCAGCTCTGGCCGGTGCTGCGTGGCCGACGGCGGCAGGGCCTGGCCGCGCACGTGGCTGAAGTTGCAGCCGCCACGTTCGAGCACCGCGCCCTGCTCGACGAGCTGGCTGCATCCGTCGCCTTCGAGGGCACCGCCGGCCGGGCGCTGCCAGGCGTCGCGCAGAAAGCGCGGCCCGCCGGTTTCGACCTCGAGCAGCTCGAAGGCCTCGACGATGCTCTCCTGCAGGTCCAGCAGGTAGGCGCGCACCGCAGCCACTTCGCTCATGCCTGGTTCTCCTCGTCGCGCGGGCAGGGCGTGCTGCCCCTCACAGCGGCCGCACCGGCGCCGCCAGGCCCGGCCGCATGCCGCGGACATCCTTCAGCCGCTCGGCGAACACCGCGAAGTCCGACGTGATGTCGCCCGACAGCCGCCAGAAGCTGTCCACGCCGATCGCCCGCCGGCCGAAGTCCATGAACATCAGCGCCACCGGCACTTCGGCCTCGCGCGCGACGCGGTAGAAGCCCATGCGCCAACCCTCGCCGCGCGAACGCGTGCCTTCGGGGGCCAGCGCCAGCCACATGAAGCGGCCCTCGGCGCGCGCCGCGCGCATCGCCTCGATCATCTGCCCCACCGCACCCTGCGGCGTGTGCCGCGCCACCGGCCGGCCGCCCAGCCAGCGCAGCCAGCGGCCGAACCCCGGCACGCGGAACAGCGCGTCCTTGCCCCAGAAGGTGACCGGGATGCCGATGCCCCACTTGGCCAGCATCGCCAGCGGGAAGTCCCAGTTCGAGGTGTGCGGGTAGGCCACGATCACGCCCTGCGGCGCCGCCAGGCCGTCGAACTGCAGCCGCCACCCGAGCAGCCGCAGCACCGCGCGCGCCAGGCGGCTGCCGCGCAGCTGGATCGGGCGCTCGCGCAGCATCAGCGGGACGGCCGGTGGGCCCACCGCGCCTTCAGTGCTTGAGGGCACGGTGGCCGATGTCGGGCCGCCACTGCGCGCCCTCGAAGTGAATGGCGCGCACGGCGGCCAGCGCGCGCGTCTGCGCCATGCGCACCGACTCGCCGAGCGCCGTGGCGCACAGCACCCGGCCGCCGCTGGTGACGAGCCGGCCATCTTCCAGGCGCGTGCCGGCGTGGAAGACCTTGAGGTCGGCCTCGTCGGCCGGCAGCCCGGTGATCACGTCGCCGGTGCGCGGCCGGGCCGGGTAGCCGGCGCTGGCCATCACCACGCCCAGCGCACACCGCCGGTCCCACTGCAGCTCCACTCGCCCGAGCGTGCCCTCGGCGGCGTGCAGCAGCACCTCGAACAGGTCGCTCTTCAGCCGCATGAGGATCGGCTGCGCCTCGGGGTCGCCAAGCCGGCAGTTGAACTCCACCGTGCGCGGGCGGCCCTCGGCGTCGATCATCAGGCCGGCATAGAGGAAGCCGGTGAACGGCAGGCCCTCGGCGGCCATGCCGGCCAGCGTGGGCTGGATGATTTCGTGCATCACGCGCGCGTGCACGTTGGGCGTGACCACCGGCGCCGGGCTGTAGGCGCCCATGCCGCCGGTGTTCGGGCCGGTGTCACCGGTGCCGATGCGCTTGTGATCCTGGCTGGTGGCCAGCGGCACCACGCTCTGGCCGTCGGCGATGACGATGAAGCTGGCCTCCTCGCCGGCCATGAACTCCTCGATGACGACGCGCGCGCCTTCGTCGTTGTGCACCACGCCCAGCGAGTTCGAGCCGAGCATGTCGTCGATCGCCGCATGGGCCTCGGCGGCCGTCATCGCCACCACCACGCCCTTGCCGGCGGCCAGACCGTCGGCCTTGATGACGATCGGCGCGCCGTGGGCCTGCACGTGCGCGTGCGCCTCGGCCGCATCGGCGAATGTGGCGTGGCGCGCAGTGGGAATGCGGTGGCGCTGCATGAACGCCTTGGCGAAGGCCTTGGAGCTTTCCAGCTGGGCGGCCGCCTTCGTCGGCCCGAACACCGGCAACCCGCGCGCACGGAACAGGTCCACCAGACCCGCGGCCAGCGGCGCCTCGGGCCCGACGACGGTGAGCGCGATCTTCTCGGCCGCGGCGAAGTCCGCCAGCGCCTCGGGCTGTGTGACCGGCAGGTTCTTCAACCCGCAAGCATCGAGCGCCGTGCCGCCATTGCCCGGCGCCACGAACACCGTCTGCACCCGCGCGCTTTGCGACAGGCGCCAGGCCAGCGCGTGCTCGCGCCCACCACCACCAACCACAAGAACCCTCACGGTCTGGGGCACCCGCTGCGGCACACAGCCAGGCGCCTTGCGCGGATGCGGCTTCGCCGCTGCGCTGCAAGAGCCCCCCTGCGGGGGTGAGCCCGCGCCGAGCAAGCGCCGGCGCGCTGGCGAGCGGCTGGCGAACGCCTCGCGGCCTGCATGCCGCGAGGCAGCGACCGGCAGGGAGCGTGGGGGCTCACGATCCCGGGGCTCACAGTTCCCCGTTGTGATAGACGTCCTGGACGTCGTCGAGGTCCTCGATCACGTCCAGCAGCTTCTGCATGCGTTCGGCGTCGTCGCCGGCCAGCGCCACCGTGTTTTCGGGGCGCATCGTCACTTCGGCGATCTCGGGCTTCAGCCCCGCCGCTTCGAGCGCGGCCTTCACGGCCTCGAACTGCGCCGGGGCGCTCAGGACCTCGATCGAGCCGTCGTCGCCGGTGACGACATCGTCGGCGCCGGCCTCCAGCGCCACCTCCATCACCTTGTCCTCGCTGGCACCGGGCGCGAAGACGAACTGCGCGCAGTGCTTGAACTGGAAGGCCACCGAACCTTCGGTGCCGAGGTTGCCGCCGAACTTGCTGAAGGCGTGGCGCACCTCGGCCACGGTGCGCACGCGGTTGTCGGTCATGCAGTCGACGATGATCGCCGCGCCGCCGATGCCGTAGCCTTCGTAGCGAATCTCCTCGTAGTGCACGCCTTCGAGGTTGCCGGTGGCCTTGTCGATGTTGCGCTTGACGGTGTCGGCCGGCAGGTTCACCGCCTTGGCCTTGTCCACGGCCAGCCGCAGGCGCGGGTTGGCCGCCGGATCACCGCCGCCCTGGCGCGCGGCGACCATGATCTCGCGAATGACGCGTGTCCAGGCCTTGCCGCGCTTTTCGTCCTGGCGGCCTTTGCGGTGCTGGATATTGGCCCACTTGGAATGACCGGCCATGGATCGTGGTTCCCTCGCTGCAATTGCAGCGTGCAATTCTATTCGGCGCCCCACTCGACACCCTTGGCTGCACCCATCGCTGCTCAACCTCTGTATGGGGCTGTCACCAAATCACGCGAGGTTCCGTCTTGGCACGCCCGCGGCCGGGCGCTAAGGTTGCGGCAGTCGCCGCACCAGGGGAGATCGAGTCGATGCCATTCGACGCTTGGCTGAACCAGGCCTGGCAAGACCACGCAGGGCAAGCGGCCGCCGTGGCCGCGCGCATCGGCACCGAGGGGCTTTCGCTGGCGCGAACAGACGCGCAGGCCGCGGCGCTGGCGCGCCTGGCGCACCACCTGATGGGCGACCACCTCGGCCGCTGGACCGAAGGGCGGCAACTGCTGTTCCACATCGGCACCAGCGACCCCGCAGGCCCGGCCACTGGCGCGGCGATGCGCATCTTCGACGCCAGCCTGGCATTGGCCGGTGGCATGGAAGACCTGCGCGGCCCGATGACCGCCTCGGACCGCGTGCGCGTCGGCGCGCACGCCGCCGGCGCGCTGGCCGAACGCGACCCACCGCGCTCGGCCTCGCTGCTGCGCGAGGCGGCGCTGGAGGTCGACACGCAGGAACTGCCGCACAAGGACCCGGCCTGCCGTGCCATCGCGATCAACGGCAACGACATCGCCGCCACGCTGGGCGAGAAGCTGGTGCGCACCGACGCCGAGCGCGACCTGATGCTGCTGGCCGCGCGCCTGGCGCGCGACTTCTGGGCGCGCGCCGGCACCTGGCTCGAGGTGGAGCGCGCCGAGTACCGCCTGGCGATCAGCTGGCTCAAGGCGCCCGACCTGAGCGCCGCACGCCGACACGCGCGCAAGTGCCTGGACGTCGTGCGCGAGCACGACGCGCCGGCGCTGGAGTGGTTCTTCGGGTTCGAGGCGCTGGCGTTGGTCGAACGGGGTTTGAACAACGGGCCCGCGGCCCTGCGCGCGATCCAGGACATGAAGTCGGCGTTCGACCGCCTGGAGCAGGCCGACCAGGCGTGGTGCCGGCCGAGCCTGGAACGGCTGAGCCGACTGGCGCCCACCCTCGGCGAGCGCTGAGCGCTGAGCGCCGGGCCGCTGGACGCGGGCACTGGCGCGGGCACTGGCGCGGGCCCGTGCCGCTGCGGCAGTGGCCCCCACCGGCGGGCCTCAGGGTGCGGCCCGCCGGAGGGGTGATGGGGTCAGTTGGCCACGGCGCGCGCGGCGTTCAGGTAGCCGCGGCCGTAGAAGGGGTCGCTGCCCGGCTTGCCCAGATCATCGGCCGAGTTCATCAGCTTGTTCTTCAGGGCGCCGACCGAGATGTTCGGGTTCTTCTGCTTGATGAGGGCGGCCACGGCGGCAGCGGCCGGCGCGGCCATCGAGGTGCCGGCAGCCCAGGTGTAGCCGCCGGCGGCAGCCGTGCCGCGAGACGTCGACAGCACCATGTCGAAGGCCCAGCAAGGGAGGGTCACGCTTCCGCTGGGGTTGCGCGCCAGGGTGCAGGGCGCTTCGCCCGGCAGCGCGAAGTCACCACCCGGCGCGGCCAGCGAGACGATCGACTGGCCGTAGTTCGAGTAGCTCGAGAAGCGCGCGAAGTTGGTCGCTCCGAGCGCAAAGCCCATTGGCCCGGTGGCCGAGACGGCCAGGCCGTTGCCGCTTTGCGCCGGGGTGTCGATCAGGCTGCCGGTATGGTCGAAGTCGGTGGCGTCGTTGCCCGCCGAAGAGATCACCAGCACCCCCTTCGAGCCGGCGAAGTTCACTGCGCGGTTCATCGCAGACACCAGTTCAGCGGCGCCCTGGGCGTCATTGGCCTGGCCTCCGCCGCGGGTGAAGGCCGCCCCCAGACTCATGTTGATGATGTGGGCCTTGCCCTCGGTGGCGGCGTACAGGATGGCCGCGATCACCGAGCCGAAGCTGCCCGTGCCGGCGTGCAGCGCCTTCACCGGCACCACCGTGGCCTCGGGTGCGATGCCGGCCACGCCCAGGCCGTTGTTGGCCCGCGCCGCGACGATGCCGGTGACATGCGTGCCGTGCCAGAAGGTGCCGGTGTCGCAGTCCCACCTCACCTGGCAGCTGCCGGCAGCCCCAGGCACGAACGATCGCGCCGCGGCGGTGTCGAGCGCGCCGGCGAGATCGGCATGGGCGCCGTAGACCCCGCCGTCGATCACCGCCACGCGCACGCCTTTGCCCGTGTAGCCGGCGGCCCAGGCGGCCGGCGCACCGATCGACTGTGGCGCCCACTGGATGAACTGGAAGAAGCTGTCATTCGGGGTGGCCGGCACCGCCTGCAGTTCGGGGGCCATGTCCAGCGTGCGCACCGGCGCCTGCTGCACGGCGATGTCCGCCGCTCCGCGCTGGACTGCGCCTCCAGCCAGCACGTCGGCCAGGAAGGTGGCGCGGTCCGATGAGACCAGCGCCAGGCCCGTGGCGTGGCTGTAGCGCACGGTGCCGCCGGCGGCGGCCACGGCCGCGTTCTGCGCCGCGCCCCACGAGTTGGCAGACAGGACGAAGTCCTTGGCCAGGGCACAGCCCATGCCCAACAGGGCAGCGGCCGCCACGGCACCATGCGTGAATCGACGAATCGCCATGTGGTTTCTCTCCGAATGGGGTTGAACGACGGTTCGCGAAGACGGGGCTGGATTGCAGCAACGTCACGGAACCGTTACGAGAGGTTGCACGCTAAGGGCCGAAGTCGACCCAGGCTCTCGGGGTTACCCCATACCCTACCCCTCAGGCGCGGGATCGACATGCCGCTGCCGAGGTCGGGCAGGTCCCTTCGAAGCCTGCTCTAGACTGCGCGGCCACTCGCCTCACCCACCGCGGAGCACCTCCATGCCCGAGCCCATCCTCGTCGCCCAACACGGCGATGTGACGTGCCACCTGCTGCCCGCGCTGGCCAACCGACACGGCCTGGTCACCGGTGCCACCGGCACCGGCAAGACGATCACGCTGCAGAAGCTGGCCGAGAGCTTCAGCGCCATCGGTGTGCCCGTGTTCCTGGCCGACGTGAAGGGCGACCTCACCGGCATCGCGCACAAGGGCGCGGTGAGCGCCAAGCTGGCCGGCATCCTGAAAGACCGCGGCCTGCCCGAGCCGGCCTCGGTGGCCTGCCCTGCGACGCTGTGGGACGTGTTCGGTGAACACGGTCATCCCGTGCGCGCCACCGTCAGCGACATGGGCCCGCTGCTCCTGGCCCGCATGCTGGCGCTGAACGAGACGCAGCAAGGCGTGCTCAACCTCGTGTTCAAGATCGCCGACGACAACGGCCTGGCGCTGCTGGACATGAAGGACCTGCGCGCGATGCTGCAGTTCACGGGCGACAACGCGAAGGACTTCACCACCGAGTACGGCAACATCAGCGCGGCCAGCGTCGGCGCCATCCAGCGCGGCCTGCTGCAGATCGAAGAGCAAGGCGGCGACAGGTTCTTCGGCGAGCCGATGCTCGACATCGGCGACTTCATGCAGACCATCGACGGCAAAGGGGTGGTCAACATCCTCACCGCCGACAAGCTGATGAATGCGCCGCGGCTGTACGCGACGTTCCTGCTGTGGATGCTCAGCGAGCTGTTCGAGACGTTGCCCGAGGTGGGCGACCTCGACAAGCCCAAGCTCGTGTTCTTCTTCGACGAGGCGCACCTGCTGTTCAACGACGCGCCCAAGGCGCTGGTGGAGCGCATCGAACTCGTCGTGCGCCTGGTGCGCAGCAAGGGCGTGGGCGTGTACTTCGTGACGCAGAACCCGCTGGACGTGCCCGACACCGTGCTCGCCCAGCTGGGCAACCGGGTGCAGCACGCGCTGCGCGCCTTCACCCCGCGCGACCAGAAGGCGGTGAAGAGCGCCGCCGAGACGATGCGCGCCAACCCGAAGATCGGCGACATGGCCACCGCCATCACCGAGCTCGCGGTGGGCGAAGCGCTCATCAGCTTCCTCGACGAGAAGGGCCGCCCGAGCGTCACCGAGCGCGTCTACGTGCACCCGCCCGGCAGCCAGATCGGCCCCATCACGCCCGAGCAGCGCAAGGCCTTGATCGCCAATTCGCTGGTCGCCGGCACCTACGAGAAGATGGTCGACCGCGAGTCGGCCTACGAGAAGCTCAAGGGGCGTGCCGCGGCCAGTGCCGATGCGCCCCCCGGCCCGGCCGGCAACGGGGGCGCCGCACGCTCCGCCCCCGGCATGGAGGGCCTGCCGATGCCCGGCGGGCCGGCCCCAGCTCCGGCCGGCGGGGGCCTGGGCGGCATGCTCAAGGACGCGGTGCTCGGCACCACCGGCCCGCGTGGCGGGCGCCACCCGGGCCTGATGGAGAAGGCCGCCTCGTCGGCCGTGCGCAGCATCGGCTCGGCGGTGGGCCGCGAGATCATCCGCGGCGTGCTCGGCTCGATCCTCGGCGGCGGCCGGCGGCGATAGAGGCCGGCGGCGGCAGGGCGGCGGCCGGCGTCTGCCGCCCGGCACGGTGGCCGGCCTCGACACCACAACACGACGATGAGGAGAAGGGCCATGCGCTGGCTGCTGATGATCGGCATCGTGCTCGCCGCCGTGCTGGTGGCCGGGCGGCTGGGGGCCTTCAGCGGGCGCCCGCCGTCCCGGCTGGGGTTCACCGAAGGCAAGTTCAAGCCGCCCTCCAAGACACCCAACAGCGTCAGCAGCCAGGCCGACCTGTGGCCTGATCACCCGCAACGCGAGTACGCGCGCATCGCGCCGCTGGCCTTCTCGGGCGATGCGGGCGCCGCCTGGGCGCGGCTGCAGCAGGTGATCGCCGCGACGCCCGGCGCCCGCATCGTGCGGGTGGAAGGCGACTACCTCTACGCGCAGTTCACGACGCGCTGGATGGGCTTCGCCGACGACGCCGAGTTCTGGCTCGACCGCGGCGGCGCCGTGATCCAGGTGCGCTCGTCATCGCGCGTCGGGCGCAAGGACTTCGGCATGAACCGCGCACGCGTCGAGGCGTTGCGCACTCGCCTGGCTGCGCCGCCGGCGGCCGGCGCCGGCTGAAGGCGGGCGCGTTTCCTGGCTGTCAGGCTGCGGCCGCGAATGGCCGCGGCGCCACGGCGGCGGCCAGGTCGCTGCGGCCGGCCTGCCCAGGCCGGTAGCCGCCGGACTCCAGGTCGCGCTTGTCCTCGGCCGCAGCGGCGGCCAGCTCCTTGCGCACCTGGGCCTGCAGCAGCGGGCGGATGAGCGGCCCCACCAGCGGCGGCAGCGGCAGCCCGATGGTGATGCGCACCAGCGTGCCTTCGACGCCGTGCCGGGGCTGCGGCTTGAACTCGAAGCTCAGCGAGCCGCCGCGGTTGAACCCCTCGACCGAGGTGTCCACCATGCGCCCGTCGGCCGTGAAGCGGCGCTCGAAGACGTCGCGCTGGGTGATGCCCAGCAGCTTCACGCGCTGCTCGTAGCGGGCGCCCTGCGGCCCCTGCGCCAGGATCCTGAACGAGAGCTTGGGGTGCACCTTGGCCGCGATGTGATGCTCCAGGTCGGCGAACTGGCTGCGCACCGTGGCCTCGGGCGCGGCGATCCACTCGTCGTGGCTGACTTCGGCAAATTGGGGCATGGGTGTCTCCCGGGGGTCGAAGGGTCGGTGGCACCTCTACGTGGGCCGCTCCGGTCTGGATGCAACGGCCGCTACCGGCAAGGACCCGGTGCGACTTCAGTGCATCCGGGTGTGGGTTCGCCCCGTAGACCCGAAGCACTGGGATTGCGCCCGTCGCCATGAGCACCCTTGTCCTGCCCACCCCATGGTCCGCCCCGCGGCCGCCTGATGCCGGCCCTGCCACGGCCGGCCCGCTGCCCGCGTTGGGCGCTGGCAGCTGGGGCAGGCCACGGGCACCGCGTAGCCGCCGATGGCTGCAGATAATCGGCCACCGAATCGGCCACCAGACCGCCCACGTACGCCGCATGCCCGGTGCCGCCCAGACGCCACGCGAGCCGCCTGCCCCTGTTGGCGCAGCGGGCAGCTTGGCCGCGGGGCTGCCCGGTTCCGACGATCGACGCGAGGCGCGCGACCGCCAGCTCGCCGCTTGGCTGGCCGGCGCCGCCGCCGGCGATGCCGCGGCCTTCGAGTCGTTCTACGAAGCGACCTTCGGCCACGCCCGCACGGTGGCGCGCCGGCTGTTGCGCGACAGCGCCGAGGTCGAAGACCTGCTGGCCGACTGCTACTTCGAAGCCTGGCGGAAGGCCGGCCGCTTCGACCCCCTGCGCGGCAGCCCCGTGACCTGGTTGCTGACGCTGGTGCGCAGCCGCGGGCTGGATGCGTTGCGTGCCGCCGCCGCGCGGCCCGGGCATGCGCCCGGCGGGGCCGCCGCGGAAGATGACGCCGGCGCCGAACTCGCTGACCCGGCCGCAGGCACCGACCTGGCCGACCCCGCCGAGCGGCTGTGGCGCCAGCAGGCCGGCGCCGAGCTGCATGCGGCGCTGGCCACCCTCACGCCGGCCGAGCGCTGGGTGCTGGGGCTGGCCTACCTGCGCGAGCTGTCGCATGGCGAGATCGCCCGCTGCACCGGCTTGCCGCTGGGCACTGTGAAGTCGCACGCCCTGCGGGCCCAGAACAAGCTGCGCACGGTGCTCGGCAGTGTCCTCGCAGGCCCGGCCGCGGCATGAGGCGCACACCAAGGCATCCACGATGAACACCCCTTTCGACCCCGACCCCGCCAGCGACGGCCGCGCCACCCGCGAGTCCGAGCTCGACGCCGACGTGCTGGCCTGGCTCGACCAAGCCGTCTCGCCCGAGCCGCCCGACGCCGCGGCGGCCGCCCGCGTGAAAAAGCGGCTGCTCAGACGCATCGCCGCCGACAGCACGCCGCGCCATGCGACGTTGGCACCCGCCGAGGGACCCTGGCTGCCGTTCGGGGCCGGCATCACGATGAAGGTGCTGCACCGCGACGGCGACACCCTGTCCTACCTGCTTCGCCTGGCGCCGGGCGCCGCGCTGCCGGCGCACCGCCATCCGCAGGACGAGGAGTGCCTCGTGCTCGAAGGCGAGATGCGCATCGGCGAACTCGCCATTCCGGCCGGCGGCTACCACCTGGGCCGCAAGGGGGTGCTGCACGACCGCCTGACGAGCCCGGGCGGCGCGCTGATCTTCCTGCGCGGCGCGGTGCCCGAGGCGGCCGCGGTGCTGTAGGCGGCAAACCGCGACCGGCGCCAGGCCGCCGTCTTCACCTGGCGACCTACAATGCGCGGTTCCGGGCGCTGAGGCGCCCCCTCGCCTTGCGCATTGGCACGAGGATGCTGACGTGACGACGCCTACCACGACCGCCGCCGACCCCGCCGCGCTCGAACGCGAGCTGGCGGCTCTGTTCGTGGAGGCCCTCAATCTGGAGACCACGCCCGAGGCCATCGACCCCACGGCGCCGCTGTTCGGCGACGGCCTGGGCCTGGACTCGATCGACATCCTCGAGGTTGCGCTCGAGATCTCGCAGCGCTACGGCTTCCAGCTGCGCTCCGACGACGAGAACAACCACAGGATCTTCCAGAACCTGCGCAGCCTGGCCGCCCACGTGGCGCAACAGCGCACGCGCTGAAGCGCCGCCCCTGCCGATGCCGTCGAGTCGTCCGGCCGCGGCACCCCTGGCCTCGGGCACGGCCGTGCCCTGGGCCCTGCTGGCCGTGGCCGGCGTGGCCGTCTACGCTTTGCTGTCGCACGCGCTGATGCTGCATGCGCCCGGCCAGCCTTGGGCCGTGGCGGTGCTGCTTGGCCCGCTGTGGGCCGTGGCGACGGCGGGCGCGTGGCGCCGGCGCCAGCATGGCCTGCTGGTCGCGATGGCCGGGGCCGCCGCGGCCACGGCGGCGGTGGTCGCACGCGGCGGCATCGGCGACATCCAGCTGCTCTACGTCTTGCAGCACAGCGCCATCCACGCGGCGCTGGCCTGGGCCTTCGCCTCCACGCTGCGTGAGGGCGGCACACCGCTGATCACCACCATGGCCCAGCGCGTGCACCACGTGTTCACGCCGGCGTTGCGCGAATACACCGGCGCGCTCACGCGGCTGTGGGCCGCCTACTTCCTGGCCATGATCGCCTTGTCGTGGCTGTTGTACGGGCTGGCACCCTGGGGCTGGTGGTCGATGTTCGGCAACCTGCTCACACCGCTGGCGGCGCTGACGCTGTTCGCCGGCGAGCACCTGTGGCGGCGCTGGCGCCACCCCGAGTTCGAACGCGTCACGCTGGCACGCGTGGCGCAGGCCTGGCGCGAGCGACGCCATGGCCGCTGAGCGCCCCGTCGCCTCGCCGCCTGCGTCGGCAGGCGTCGAACCGGCCATCGGCCTGCCGCTGCTGGCCCCGCGGCCACCCGAGTCGGTGCTGGCCTGGCGCCGCGGCCAACCGGTCACCGCAGCACGCTTCGTGACTGCCGCTGTGCGCCTGGCCGAGCGCCTGCCGGCCAAGGGAAGCGCGATCAACCTGTGCCAGGACCGCCTGCACTTCGCGCTCGGCCTGGCCGCGGCACTGTTGCGCGGCCACACGAGCCTCATGCCGCCCAACACGCTGCCGGACACGCTGGCGCAACTGCCGGCAGACGCAGGCGGGCTGTACACGCTGGTCGACGTCCCCGGCGATCATGCTGACCCCCGTGGCCACGCGGACCCGGAGGGCGCCGCCGCCGGCCTGCCGGCCATCGCGGTCGACCTGGAACCCGGCCCACCAGGGCAAGCCCTTGTGCCGGCGATCCCTGCGGGCCTTCAGGCCGTGTGCCTGCTGACTTCGGGCTCCACCGGCGCTCCGCAGCCCCACGGCAAGCGCTGGGGCGCACTGGTGCTGAACATCGCGGCCGAGGCCGCGCGGCTGGCCGAATTGATCGACCGCCCCGACCTCGCCGGCCTGACCCTGGTGGCCACGGTGCCGGCGCAGCACAGCTACGGGCTGGAATCCAGCGTGCTGCTGGCGCTGCTGGGCGGCGCCGCCTTCGACGCCGGCCGCCCGTTCTACCCGGCCGATATCGCCGCGGCCCTGGCCACCGTGCCGCGGCCGCGGGCACTGGTGACCACGCCCTTCCACCTGAAGGCGCTGCTGGGTGCCGGCGTGCCGCTGCCGCCGGTGGACCTGGTGCTGTCGGCCACGGCTCCGCTCTCGCCGCAGCTGGCGGCGCAGGCCGAGGCCGACCTGGGAGCACGCCTGGTGGAGATCTACGGCTGCACCGAGGCCGGCCAGGTGGCGGCGCGGCGCACCACGGCCGGGGAGACCTGGACCACGCTCGGCGAGCTGCGCATCCACCAGGAGGCGAGCGCAGGTGCGCAGGGCGAAGCCGCCGGGCGCTTCGTCGTGCACGGCGGCCATGTGGCCCAACCGACGCCGCTGGCCGACGTGCTGGTGCTGCACGACGAGCGGCGCTTCCAGCTGCTGGGGCGCGCCAATGACCTCATCCACGTGGCCGGCAAGCGCAGCTCGCTGGCGCACCTGAACTACCACCTCAACCGCATCCCCGGCGTCGACGACGGCGCCTTCTGGCTGCCCGAGCCCGGCACCGACACCGAGGCCGTGGTGCGGCCCGTGGCCTTCGTGGTGGCGCCCGGGCTCTCGGCCGCGGCAGTGATCGAAGAGCTGCGCGCTCGCCTGGAGGCCGCCTTCGTGCCGCGGCGCGTGGTGCATGTGCCGGCGCTGCCGCGCGAGGCCACGGGCAAGCTCACCACCGCGACGCTGCGCGACTTCGCCGCGCGGTGGCTGGCGACCACGGCCACGCGAAGCCTCGAGGTCGCGGCCGATCACCCGGCCTTCGACGGGCACTTTCCGGGCCGGCCGGTGCTGCCCGGCGTGGTGCTGCTGGGCTGGGTGCTGGAGCTGCTGCACGACACGCCGGGGCTCGCGGCGCGCGCGGGCCCCACACCCACGCTGGAGCAGGTCAAGTTCGTCGCTCCCGTGGGCCCGGGGCAGGCGGTGCAGCTGCGCCTGCAGGCGGCCACACGGGGGGTCGAGTTTGTCGCCAGCACGGGTGCGTGCGAGTCTGCGCGCGAGGTGGCACGCGGGCTGGTCGTTCGAGGCGGCACGGACTCGTCGCCATGAGCCCTGGAGTGAGCAAGGCGATGAGCGAGAGCGCCGGCGCAGCGGCCGACGACACACCCGGCTGGAGCTCGCAACGCGAGCGCAGCAACCTCGCGACGATGCGCTTGATGGTGTGGATCGCCCTCACGCTCGGGCGCCGAGTGGCGCGCTGGGTGCTGCGCCCGATCACGCTGTACTTCCTGGCTTTCTCCCCGGCGGCGCGCCGTCACTCCGCGCGTTATCTCGAACGCGCCCTCGGCCACCGCCCGACGCTGGCCGAGCGCTACCGCCACTTCCACGCCTTCGCCTCCGTCGTGCTGGATCGTCTGTTTTTCGTGCGCGGCCAGATGCAGGCGTTCGAGCTGGCGATGCGCGGCGACGAGGTGGTGGACACCACGCTGGCCGAGGGCCGCGGCGCCTTCCTGCTCGGTGCCCACGTGGGCAGCTTCGAGGCCCTGCACGCGGTGGGCGCCAGCCGCCCGGCGCTGCGCGTGGCGATGGTCATGTACCCGGACAACGCGCGCATGATCCACGACGTTCTGGCGCAGGTGGCCCCTGACTTCCCGCTGCGCGTCATCGCCATCGGCCGACCCGGCTCGACGCTGGCGATCCGTGACTGGCTCGACGCCGGCGGCCTGGCCGGCCTGCTGGGTGACCGATTCGTGGCCGTGGCCGTGGCCGATGCCGGCCGGGCCGCCGCAGCCCGCCACGGCACGGTGGACATCCCCTTCCTAGGCAAGCCGGCGCCGTTCACCGATGGTCCGTTGCGCCTGGCCATGCTGCTGCGCCGGCGCGTGATCTTCATGGTCGGCCTGTACCTGGGCGGCCGCCGCTACGACCTGCGCTTCGAGGAGCTCGCGGACTTCCGCGAGCCCATCGCCGACGCGGCCGAGCGCGAACGCCGCCTGCACGAAGCGCTGCACGCCTACGTCGCGCGGCTGGAGGCGCTGGTGCGCGAGGCGCCGTACAACTGGTTCAACTTCCATGACTTCTGGCACGAGGACGCCGCGCACTGAGGGCCTGCACGCGCGCCGGCAGTTGCTGCTGGGCGCGGCCCTGGCCTGGGCGGCCGCGCCGGCGCTCTCAGCCGGCTTCGACCTCGACGCCCTGATGACCCTGCTGGCCACGCGCCGCGCCGGCGAGGCCCGCTTCACCGAGGAGCGCCAGGTCGCCGGCTTCGACAGCCCGCTGCGTTCCAGCGGCACGCTGAGCTTCCAGGCACCCGACCGCTTCGCGCGCCACACGCTGGAGCCGCGGCCGGAATCGATGGAGGTCGACGGCAACCAGGTGCTGCTCAAGCGTGGCGGCCGCACGCGCCAGATGGCACTGGATGCCGTGCCCGAACTTGGCGTGCTGGTCGAGGCGGTGCGCGGCACGCTGGGCGGCAACGGCGTGCTGCTGCGGCGCCACTTCGAGGCACGTATCGCGGGCAACGCCGCGCGCTGGACGCTCTCGCTCACGCCGCGCGACGCTGCGCTGGCGCGGCAGGTGGCACAGATTCACATCGCCGGCGCCGGGGCCGATCTGCGCAGCGTGGAACTGCAGATGGCGGGCGGCGACCGCTCGCTGATGCAGATCGAGCCCCTCACCGCGCCGTCAGCCGGCCGCGTGCGGCCA
This sequence comes from Rubrivivax sp., assembly GCA_016789865.1. Taxonomy (GTDB): domain Bacteria; phylum Pseudomonadota; class Gammaproteobacteria; order Burkholderiales; family Burkholderiaceae_C; genus Rubrivivax. Next base: position 76,312 of record JAEUPC010000173.1, on the reverse strand, counting down.
TGAGCGCGCCGGGCCGCTCCCAAGCGCTCATTCCGAAGCGCTTCAGGCGCGAAGGTACTCCAGTGAACGCGCCGGGCCGCTCCCAAGCGCTCATCCCGTAGCGCGCAGCATGGGTCGCCGTCCGATGACCGCGCCGCCGCGGGCCGCCGCGCCGCGCCGCCTGGGCATCACGCTGGCCTGGCTGGCCGGCTGCGCGCTGGCGCTGCTGCTGGTGGTGCGCACGCCCTTCAGCGCGGACATGTCAGCCTTCCTGCCGCGCAGCCCCGACGCGCAGCAGCGCATGCTCATCGAGCAGTTGGAAAGCGGCACCCCTTCGCGCACGCTGCTGGTGGGCGTGCGCGGCGGCACGGCCGAGGCACGTGCCGAGGCCTCGCGCGCGCTGGCCCGCACCTTGCGCGCCAGCGCACGCTTCGAGCAGGTGCTCAACGGCGAGCGCGAGGCGTGGGCCGAGGCCGGGCGCTGGATCGCCGACCATCGCTATGCGTTGAGCCCCGCGGTGGAGCCGGCGCGCTTCACGGCCGCTGGCCTGTCCGAAGCGCTGGCCGAGACGCTGTCGCTGCTGGGCACGCCGGCCGGCGGCGCCGTCAGGTCGCTGCTGGAGCGCGACCCCAGCGGCGAAGTGCAGCGCATCGCCGAAGCGCTGATCCCGGCCCGGTCGCCACGCCTGGAGCAAGGCGTGTGGGCGGCGCGCGAGGGTGGCCGCGCGCTGCTGCTGGCGACCACGCGCGCGCCGGGCGCCGATCTCGATGGCCAACAGGCCGCCATCGTTGAGCTCCGCGGCGCCTTCGCGGCGCTGGGCGCGCGCGAACTCAACCTCGAGCTCAGTGGGGCGCCGCTGTTCGCCGTGACGAGCCGCGAGCGCATCGAGCGCGAGGTGCAGTGGCTGGCCGTTGCCGGCACGCTGGCGATGAGCGCGTTGTTGCTGCTGGCCTTCGCCAGCCCGCGCGCGCTGGCGGTGGCACTGGTGCCGGTGGGCACCGGGGTGCTGGCCGGCATCGCGGCCGTGGGCGCCGGTTTCGGCCAGGTGCACGGCCTGACGCTGGGATTCGGCGCCACGCTCATCGGCGAGGCGGTGGACTACGCCATCTACTACCTCGTGCAGGCGCGCGCAGCGGCGGCGGTGCAGCCCGGCGCCGGCTGGCGTGGCTGGCTGGCCACCGGCTGGCCCACAGTGCGCCTGGGCCTGTGGACCTCGATCGCGGGCTTCGGCGCGCTCGTGTTCTCCGGCTTCCCGGGGCTGGCGCAGCTCGGGGTGTTCTCGATCGCGGGGCTGCTGGCGGCGGCGCTGACCACGCGCTTCCTGCTGCCAGCCTGGCTGCCCGACGGTGCCAGCGGTGAAGGCGCGCGGCGCTGGCTGGGCGCGCTTGCGGCCGCGCTCGTGCGCCTGCTGCCGCGCCTGCGCTGGCCGCTGCTGGCTGCCGGCCTGGCTGCGGCGCTGCTGGTGGCGCAGCGCACCGAGCTGTGGCGCGCCGACCTCACGGCGCTGAGCCCGCTGGCACCGGAGATGCTGGCGCTGGATCGCGACCTGCGCGCCGGCCTCGGCACCAGCGACGCGCGCGCGCTGGTGGTGGTGCAAGGCCCCGATGCCGAGACGACGCTGCAGCGTGCCGAGGCCACCGCGGCCAGACTGGAGTCGTTGGTGCAGCAGCGTCGCCTGGGCGGCTTCGACAGCGTCACGCACCTGCTGCCCAGCCAGGCCACGCAGCAGGCCCGCCGCACCAGCCTGCCCGAGCCCGCGGCGCTGCAGTCGGCGCTGGCCGAGGCCACGCGCGGCACGCCGCTGTCGCCGGCGCGGCTGGCGCCCTTCGTGGCCGAGGTCGAGGCCGCGCGCCACGCCGCGCCCCTCACCGCGGCCACGCTGCGCGGCACGCCGCTGGCGCCGATGGTCGATGCGCTGCTGCTGGCCCGCCGCGACGGCAGCCACGCGGCGCTGCTGCCGCTGCACCCGGTGGGCGAGACCCTCGATACCGGCGCCGTGCGCGCGGTGCTGGCGGGGCTGGCGGGCACGCAGCTGCTCGACATCAAGCACGAGCTCGACGCGCTGTACCAGCGCTATGTCGACGAGGCCTTGTGGCAATCGGCGCTCGGCGCGCTGGCGGTGCTGGCGCTGATCGCCGGCTCGCTGCGGCGGCCCCGGCGCGTGCTCGCAGTGGTGCAGCCGCTGGTGCTGGCCGTGCTGCTGGTGCTGGGCGCGCTGGCGGCCCTGGGCGTAACCCTGGGCATCCTGCACCTGGTGGGCATGCTGCTGGTGGTGGCCGTGGGCTCGAACTACGCGCTGTTCTTCGATCGCGTGGGAGGCAGCGGCACGGATCGCGGCGCCGACCACAGCGCTGGTGGCGCCAGCGCCGACCCCGACACCCTGGCCAGCCTGCTGCTGGCCAACCTGACGACCGTGTTCTCTTTCGGGCTGCTCGCGTTCTCGGCCATTCCGGCACTCTCGGCCATCGGCCTCGTGGTCGCCCCCGGTGCACTGCTGGCGCTGCTGCTGGCGGCCGCATTTGCCTCGCCGCAACGGCGTGGAGGCGACGGCCGCTAGCGGCCGAGGCGAGGCCGCCGACAGCGGCAGCAGCCCGCTCTGGACGCAGTGGCCGGCGACCCCAGGACCGTGTGACAGAATTTTGACCGTCCTCGATGCCCTCCAGCCCCCTGCCACCGTACCGCCCGCCCAGCCGCTGGCCGCGCCCGCGTTTCGTGCACGCGAGCATGGGCGTGCATGCGGCCGCCGGCGCCGCGGCGGTGGTCTTGCCCGGCGCCGAGGCCTGGGCCCTGAGCGCGGTGGCGCTGAATCACGCGGTGCTCACCGGCGCCGGCCTGTGGCCCCGCAGCGGGCTGCTCGGCCCCAATCTGCACCGGCTGCCTGCCACCGAAGCCCACCGGCAGGCCGTCGCCCTCACGCTGGACGACGGCCCGGACCCAGCCATCACGCCACAGGTGCTGGACCTGCTGGACGCGGCCGGCGCGCGCGCCACCTTCTTCTGCATCGCCGAACGCGCACGCCGCCACCCGGCACTCGTGCGCCGCATGGTCGAACGCGGCCACAGCGTGCAGAACCACAGCGCCACGCACCGCCATCACTTCTCGCTGCTCGGGCCGGCCGGCTTCGAGCGCGAGGTCGGCCGCGCACAGACTCTGCTGGCCGACCTGACCGGCACCCAGCCGCATTGCTTCCGCGCCCCGGCCGGCCTGCGCAACCCGCTGCTGGACCCCGTGCTGCATCGGCTGAACCTGCACCTGGTGAGCTGGACGCGCCGCGGCTTCGACACCCGCGATGGCGACGCCACGCGCGTGCTGGCGCGGCTGACGCGCGACCTGGCCGGCGGCGACATCCTGCTGCTGCACGACGGCCACGGCCGCAGCGGCGGCGGTGCCGGCCACGCCGTGGTGCTGGACGTGCTGCCCCGCCTGCTGCAACGCTGCAAGGCCGCCGGCCTGCGCCTGGTGACGCTGACCGAAGCCGTGCCGCCGCGCCATGCCGCCGAAGGCGGCAGGGCATGAGCGCGCCGGGCCGCTCCCAAGCGCTCACACCGCAGCGCTTCAAGCGCGAAGGTATTCCAACAGTGAGCGCGCCGGGGCGTTCCCGAGCGCTCATGCCGGAGCGCGCAGCATGCACGCCCGCCCCATGAGTGCGGCGCAGGCCGGCCACGACCCTGCGGCCGACGCCGCTGCGGCCTGGTCGGCGCTGCTCGACGCGGCCAGTGCGCCCTATCGCGGCGCCGGCCGCTTCGCCTATCACTTCGCGCGCGGCAAGCTGAGCCACGATCCGGTGTTCCGCTCCTTGCTCGAGCGCGGCCTGCTCGGCGCGGGCACGCGCACGGTGGTCGACATCGGCTGCGGCCAGGGCCTGATGGCCAGCCTGCTGCAGGCCTGCGGCGCTGCGTTCGCGCGCGGCCTCTGGCCGGCCGCCTGGCCCGCACTGCCGCAGCTGCACGCATACCACGGCATCGAACTGATGGCGCGCGACGTGGCGCGCGCCCAGGCCGCCCAGACCGCCCGGGCCGCCCAGTCCTCACCGGCCGCACCGGCCGCATCCGGCGCGCCGGGTCCCGGCCTGCCGATGCCGCAGTTCACCTGTGCGGACATGCGCGCCGCCGCGCTGCCGCCTTGCGATCTGGTGATCATTCTCGACGTGCTGCACTACGTCGATCACGAAGCCCAGCAGGCCCTGCTGGCGCGCGTTCGCGATGCGCTGCGCGCCGGCACGGGCGCGTCGCCGCGCCGCCTGCTGCTGCGCGTGGGTGATGCCGCCAGCCGCCGCGGCTTTGCGGCGAGCCAGTGGGTCGACCGCATCGTCACCGGTCTGCGCGGGCACCGCGTGCCGCCCACCTGGGGTCGCACCGTGGCGCAATGGACGCATCTGCTGGCTTCGCTGGGGTTCGAGGTCGAGCCGCTGCCGATGAGCGAGGGCACGCCCTTTGCCAACGTACTGCTGGTGGCCGACCTGGCGAGCGCTGCGTCGGGCGGCCCGGCTGTCGAGAGCGGCCGATGACGAACACGCCCCGCCTGGCGCCGCTGGCCGTCAGCGCCTACACGCTGGTGACGGCGCTGGGCGCGGGCCGAGCCGCCACGCTGCGGGCCCTGCAGGCCAACGCCAGCGGGCTGCGCCAGCGTGGTTTCGAGACCGCCGAGCTCGGCACGTGGCTGGGCGTGGTCGATGCCGCCGACGCGCCCTGTCTGCCCCCCGGACTCTCCGCCTTCGACTGCCGCAACAACCGCCTGGCCGAGCTCGGCCTGCGCGCCGACGGCTTCGGCGACGCCGTGCGGGCCGCCGCCGCGCGCCATGGCGCGGCCCGCGTCGGCGTGTTCCTCGGCACCAGCACCTCGGGCATCCTGAGCACCGAGGTGGCCTACCGCCAGCGCGACCCCGCCAACGGCGCGCTGCCGGCCTGGCTGGACTACGCGCACACGCACGACACCTACTCGTTGGCGCGTTATGTGCGCGCGGCGCTGGGCCTGGCGGGGCCGGCGCAGGTGGTGAGCACGGCCTGCTCGTCGGGTGCCAAGGTCTTCGCCACGGCGCAGCGCATGCTGGCCGCCGGCATCGTCGACGCGGCGGTGGTGGGCGGCGTGGACAGCCTGTGCATGACCACGCTGTACGGCTTTCGCGCGCTCGAGCTGGTCTCGCCCGACATCTGCCGGCCCTGGGATGCGGCGCGCCGCGGCCTGTCGCTGGGCGAGGGCGCGGGCTTCGCGCTGCTGGAGCGCGACGATGCCGGCGCCGCGCTGCACCTGCTGGGCTGCGGCGAGAGCAGCGACGGCCATCACATGAGCGCCCCGCACCCCGAGGGCGCCGGCGCCGCCGCCGCGATGCGCCAGGCGCTGCATCAGGCCGGCTTGGAGCCGGCGCAGGTGGACTACCTCAACCTGCATGGCACCGCCACGCCCAACAACGACAGTGCCGAGGACCTCGCGGTGTGCAGCGTCTTCGGCACGCCGCCGGACTGCAGCAGCACCAAGGGCCTCACCGGCCACACGCTGGGCGCGGCCGGCGGGGTGGAGGCGGCGATCACGCTCTTGGCCATCGAGCATGGCCTGCGGCCGGCCAACGCCAACCTGCTCGCGCCCGATCCGGCACTGCAACTGCGGGTGCTGCGCGCGCCGCGCCTGGCCGCGGTGCGGGTGGCCGCCAGCAACTCCTTCGGCTTCGGCGGCAGCAACGCCTGCCTGGTATTCGGGGGTGCGGTTTGAGCCGCCTCACGCTGCACGTCACCGGGGTCGGCCTGCTCGGCCCCGGCCTGGACGACTGGGCCGGCGGCGCCGCCCGGCTGGCCGACCCCGCCACCTGGGCGCCGCGGACCACGCTGGTGCCCGCGCCGGCGCGCCTGCCTGCCACCGAGCGCCGGCGCGCCGGCCCGGTGGTCAAGGCCGCTGTCGCGGTCGCCGACCAGGCGGTGGCGGCCAGCGGGCTTGACCCGCGTGCGCTCGCCACCGTCTTCACCTCGTCCAGCGGCGACCCCGGCACCTGCCACGCCCTGTGCGAGGCACTGGCCCTGCCCGAGCGGCTGGTGTCGCCCACGCGCTTCACGAACTCGGTGCACAACGCGCCGGCGGGCTACTGGCACATCGCCACGCAGTCGATGCAGCCCAGCACCAGCCTGGCGGCCTTCGACGCCAGCTTCGGCGCCGGGCTGCTGGAGGCGGCGGTGCAGTGCACGCAACGTGCCGCACCGCTGCTGCTGGTGGCCAGCGACCAGCCCTATCCCGAGCCGCTGCATGCCCTGCGGCCGCTGCCCGACCTGTTCGCCGCCGCGCTGGTGCTGTGGCCGCAGGCGCCACCGGCTGCGGGCTGGAGCCGGTGCATCACGCTGCAGCCCGGCGCCGGCACGGTGGCCACGCCGTGCGAGCACGCCGGCCTGGAGGCGGTGCGCCGCGGCATCCCGGCGGCGCGCGCGCTGCCGCTGCTGGCGGCCCTGGCGCGGCCCGGGGCCGCCGAGGTGGTGATCGAGGCGGCCGAAGGCTGGCCGATACGAATCAACCTTGACGCCCTGTAGGCTTGGCACATGGCCGCGCCCGCCACACTTGACCATGCCGGCATCGCCGCGCGCATCCCGCACACCGGGCGCATGGCCCTGCTCGACCGCCTGCTCGGCTGGAACGCCGACGGGCTGCGCTGCAGCGCCAGCGGCCACGCCGACCCCGACCACCCGCTGCGCGGCCGCGACGGCCTTCCGGCCACCGCCGCCATCGAGTACGCCGCCCAGGCGATGGCCTTGCACGGCGGCCTGCGGGCCGAGGCCGCCGACCCCGGCGCGCGGCCGCTGCCGGGCTTCCTGGCCAGCGCGCGCGGCGTGCGCCTGCACGTGACGAGGCTGGACGACGCTGTCGCGCCGCTGTTGGTGACCGTGCAGCGCCAGGCCGGCGACGCCGAGCAGGCGCTGTACCGCTTCACGCTCGATGACGGCGAGGGCCGGCGCCTGGTGGAGGGTCGCGCCGCTGTGGTGCTGAACCGGCCGCTGGAGGTGCCCCGGGAATGAGCGCGCCGGGCCGCTGCTCCAAGCGCCCATGCCGGAGCGCTTCCGGCGTGAAGGTACCGTGGTGAACCCGCCACGGCCGCTCGAAGGCAAACGCGCGCTCGTCACCGGGGCCAGCGGCGCGCTGGGCCGGGCCATCGCACTGCGCCTGGCGGCCGAGGGCGCGAGCCTGCTGCTGCACGGCCACTCGCGCCCCGCGGCGCTGCAGGCGTTGGCCGCCGAGATCACCGCCGCCGGGGGCCGCGCCGCGCCGGTGCCGTTCGACCTCGGCGACGACGCCGCCTGCGCTGCCGCCTGCGCCGCCATGCTGCAGGGCGGGCCGGTGCAGATCATCGTCAACAACGCCGGCATCCACGACGACGCCGTCTTCCCCGGCATGCGTGCCGAGCAGTGGCACCGCGTCATCGATGTCTCGCTGCACGGCTTCTTCCGCGTCACCCAGCCGCTGACGCTGCCGATGCTGCGCACGCGCTGGGGCCGCATCATCAACATCAGCTCGGTGTCCGCGCTGGCCGGCAACCGCGGCCAGGTGAACTACGCCGCCGCCAAGGGGGCGTTGAACAGCGCCACCAAGGCGCTCGCCCTGGAACTGGCCAGCCGCGGGGTCACGGTCAACGCCGTGGCGCCGGGCATCATCGATTCGCCCATGGCGACACAACAAGCCGAGGGCGGCCACGCGCCGGCCTTCGACGCCGAAGCCATCAAGCGCCTGGTGCCGGCACGGCGCGCCGGCACGGCCGAGGAGGTGGCGGCGCTGGTGGCCTTCCTCGCCGGGCCCGAGGCCGGCTACATCACCGGGCAGGTGATCTCGATCAATGGCGGCCTGGCCTGATACGGCTTGGCATTCAATGCGATAACAAGGCGCGAATCCGAAGACAGTGCTGACGCACGGCGAGGTGAAGCAACGCGGTTGGCGCGTTGAATGCGAAGCCGTATGAACCCGGCGGCAAGCCGCCGCAGGGGCCATGGCCGCCTCGCCTTCGCTGGCGGTGGCGCCCTCGAAGCCAACGCGCGGCGTGTCCGGCCACCGCCCTGGCCGACTTCGGGACCGCTCGCTTTGCAAGCTTCAGGGCTGGAACGGCGCACGCCGCAGCAGCCGGCGCGCGAGCAGCAGAGGCAGCCGCAGCAGGAACTCCAGCATCAGCCGCGTGTGCATCCACGTCAGAAGCACGTTGTCGCGGCCGTAGCGGAAGTGCGAGACGCCACCCTCGGCGGCGCTGAGGTACTTCACGGGCGCGTCCAGGTTGATCGGCTTGACGCCCCGCCAGGCCAGGCGCACCACGGCCTCGGTGTCGAAGTCGAAGCGGCGCATCCAGTGCTGGGCGCGCATCACGGCCAGCAGCGGCGCGAGCGGGTAGACGCGGAAGCCGTACAGCGAGTCGCCGATGCCCGCGAACAGCGTCTCCAGGTCGGTCCAGCCGTTGCTGATGCGCCGGCCGCGCACACGAAGCAGCGGTGCGCTGGCGTCGAACACCGGGCGGCCGAGGATCATCGCCTCGGGGCGCGCGGCCGAGCGGCGCATGAATTCGCCGATGAGCCCGGCCGGGTGCTGGCCGTCGCTGTCCATCGTCAGCACATGCGTGAAACCGGCCGCGGCGGCACGTTCCAGGCCGTGCAGCACGGCCGCGCCCTTGCCCTGGTTGCGCGGCAGCACCATTGCCTGCAGGCCGGGGTCGCTTGCGGCCAGCGCCTGCAGGCCCTCGGCCGTGCCGTCGGTGCTGCCGTCCACCACCACCCACACCGGGCACCAGGCCGCGCGTGCCGCGGCGACGGTTTCGTAGACCTTGGGGCCGGTGTCGTAGCTCGGGATCAGCACCAGGTGGCTGCGCGAGGCCTCGGCCGGCGGACGTGGCATGCTCATTGGACGGCCCTGCGCGCTGCGCGCTTCGGGATGAGCGCTTGGGAGCGGCCCGGCGCGATCACTGCACTACCCTGCGCGCTGCGCGCTTCGGGATGAGCGCTTGGGAACGGCCCGGCGCGATCACTGCACTACCCTGCGCGCTGCGCGCTTCGGGATGAGCGCTTGGGAACGGCCCGGCGCGCTCATGACGCCGGCGCTGCGGCCAGGCCGGCGTGGAGGTAGGCTTCGATCTCACGCGTGAGTGCCTCGTGGTCGGCCCCCGGCTCGAAGCGCTGTCCGAGGCGGACGTCAAACCGGATGGGCAGCGGCGGCAGCCGCCACAGCGGCCAGCCCTTGCCCAGGTAGGGCGAGGCGGTGTCGATGAACACGGTCTGGATCGGCACGCCGGCGTGCTTGGCGATGAGCGCGAAGCCGGGCTGCAGCGGGTTCAGCGGCGCGCGCGTGGTGCGTGTGCCCTCGGGGAACATCACGAGCTGGCCGCCGGCGCGCAGATCAGCCACGGCGCGGCGGATCATCAGGTGCGCCGAATCGTTGGGGATGTAGCGTGCCAGCAGCGCACCGGCAGCGAGGAAGGGGTTGCGCAGCAGGCTGGCCTTCATCACGCACGCGCTGCGCGGCAGGTGGGCCACCAGCATCATCGCGTCCAGCAGGCTCGGGTGGTTGGCCACGATCACCAGGCCGGGTTCGTCGGCCAGTGCGTCGAGCGCTTCGCCGTGCAGGCGCAGCATGCCGAATGGCCGCGTGAAGGCCCAGTAGCCGCGGTAGCCGCGCGCGATGGCCGCGCGCCCCAGCGTGCGGCCACGTGCCGCCGGCAGCAGCGGGTACAGCAAGAACGCGCACAGGTTCCATGCCAGCGACGTGAGCCCCAGCGCCAGCAGCTGGACCTGCAGCGCCAGCCACGCCAGCGGCGCCAGCGCGCGCGGCACGGGGCGGGGTGCGGTGAGGGAGGCGTGGTTCGGCACAGGTCGGGTCCTCGCAGCGGTTGCGGGCGAGGGCTGAAGGCTCAGTCGATGTGCGGTGCCGGCTGCGACGAAGTGGCGAAGATCCACGAGACACCGACGCCGAACATGCGGTTGTGCTGGCGCCGCACGAGCGGGCTGGGTTCGAAAGCCGCGCCGGCCACGCTGTCCAGGCGCCAGAAGGCGCCCACCCAAAACGGCCCGAGGCGTCGCGAGCCGCCCACGGTGAACTGATGGCCGGCGCTGCCGCCGCGGGCCTGATAGGCCGGGCGCGTGGCCGTGGCATAGGCCGGGTCGACGTCGTAGAACAGGCCGTGCAGGCGCCGGTCGCCCCACAGCGCACCGGCACGCAGACCGAAGTCCCAGGCGCCGGCGGCGCCGTCCAGCGCCAAGTGGGGCGAGGCCGCCCAGCCGGCATGGCGCCAGGTCGTGCCCAGCGCGAAGGCCGCGCGCACCGGCAGGTGCAGCACCACGCGCAGGTCGCCGTGGCGAGCGAGGTCGATCTTCAGGTTGGGACCGAACTCCACCGTCGGCTCGAGCGCGGGCATGCCGGCACGGGCGCGGTTCTCGCCGTCGCGCGTGGGGGCGCTGGCGGCCACGCTGAGGTCGAGCTCGACGCGGCCGCGATCCAGCAGCACCGCGCGCGCGCCTTCGCGGTCGGCGCGCAGGATCTCGCCGCGGTAGACCGCGTAGGGGATGGGCAGCACCCAGGTGCGCGACTGCTCGGCGCCGCGATAGTGCGGCATGCGCAGCACGGTGGCGCCGGCGCCCAGCTCCCACAGCGGCGGTGGCGGCTCGGCGCCAGCGGCCGGCCCGGCTGCGGCCAGGGTGAGCACCAGCGCGGGCAGGAGCGCGGGCAGGAGCGCGGCCCGGGCGGGCCGCGTGGAGGCGCTGCGCGACACGCTCATCGCGCCCCGGCCATCACGTTCTCGCCCTTCACCTCGCCGGTGTCGCGGATGCTGGCGCTGCGGCGACGCCAGGCGTTCCAGGTGCGCCGCGGCGTCAGCAGCGAGCTGAAGTAGTACACGGCCTTGAAGAAACGAAGCGAGCCGCGAAATGGCGTGCGGCCGAAGATGTCGCCGGCCAGCACCGCCAGCACCGCCTCTTTGGCGCGCAGCACGTTGCGGGGGCTCATGAACAGCTCGCGGATGGCCGGGTTGGTCATGCGGAAGATGAACCAGCTGAACTCGCGCGGGCCCTTCTTCATGTGGGCCTCGAAGCGGCGGCGCTCGGCCGCGGCGGCGGCCGGGCCACGGTCCAGCGTGGCGGCGGCCAGATCGGCGCCGACGAAGGCACTGGCCATCGCCAGGTACACGCCGGAGGAAAACACCGGGTCGATGAAGGCATAGGCGTCGCCCACCATCTGGTAGCGAGGGCCGGCGCAGCGATCACTGGTGTATGAGTAGTTGCCGGTGGCGTAGACCGCGTCGTCGACCAGCTCGGCACCGGCCAGGCGCTCGGCCAGCCGGGGCGCCAGCGCAATGGTGTCGAGGAAGTACTGCTTCAACGGTCTGTCGCGCTGCTTCAGGTAGTAGGGCCAGCAGGCGGCGCCGACGCTGGTGGTGCCGTCGGCCAGCGGGATGAACCAGAACCAGCCGTGCGCGAACCAGAACACGGAGATGTTGCCCTCGAGCCGGCCTTCGAGCCGGCGGGCGCCGCGGAAGTGACCGAACAGCGCCGCGCTGTTGTGCTGCGGGTGCTTGCGCTTGATGCCGAGCTGGTTGGCCAGCAGCGTGTCGCGGCCGCTGGCGTCGACCAGGTAGCGCGCGCGCCAGCGTCGCTCGGCGCCGTCGGCATCGATCGCCGTGATGCTCACGCCCTCGGCATCGAAGGCGGCCGAGCGCACACGCATGCCTTCGTGGCACTGGGCGCCGCTGGCCGCGGCATGGCGGAACAGGATCAGGTCGAGCTCCGAGCGCCGCACTTGCCAGGCCATGGGCATGCTCTTGTCCCAGGCCTCGGCGAACTCGAGCAGGCTGGCCTGCTCGTGCTGGGGCGAGACGAATTCCACGCCCCACTTGGGCATGCCGATGCGTTCGACCTCGGCACGCACGCCGAGCTCCTCGAACAGCCTGACGTTGGCCGGCAGCAGCGACTCGCCGATGTGGAAGCGCGGGTGCCGGTCCTTCTCGACCATCACCACGCGCCGGCCTTGCCGGGCCAGCAGCGTGGCCACGGTGGCGCCGGCCGGTCCACCGCCGGCGACGAAGACGTCGCAGTCGAAGCCTGTGCTCATCCTGGCAGCGGCACCCTGGCGGTGATCTCCGTGAAGATGCCCAGCTCGACATGGCGCCGCACCTCGGCGAAGCCGTGGCGTTCCAGCGCGGCCAGCAGCACCGCCGGTTCGATGCACGCCTCGATGGTGTCCCAGTAGTAGCGGTACAGCAGCGCGGTGTCCTGCCGGCGCGCCACCACGCGTGCCAGCAGCGGCACCACCGTGTGCATGTAGGCCTTCAGCAGCGCCAGACCGGTGCGGCTGGCGGGCCGCGTGATCTCCAGGATGAGCAGCCGCCCGCCCGGGCGCAGCACGCGCTTGAACTCCGTCAGGGCCGCGTCGACGTCGTCGATGTGGCGCAGCGCGTAGCCCAGGCTGAGGAAGTCGGCCGAGGCCGCGGGCCGGGGGATGCACTCGGCGCGCCCCTCCAGCAACTCGGCATGGCCGGCGTCGGCCAGGTGCGCCTGCGCCATCATGCCCGGGCTCGGGTCCACGCCCACCAGCGAGCCGGCCGGCCCGGTGAGGCGCAGCGCCTCGCGGGCGAGCAACCCGGTGCCGCAGCCGACATCGACCACGTGCATGCCCGGCACCAGCCCGGCGCGCAGCAGGGCCTGGCGCCGGTACCAGCGGCCGCGGCCGAAGGCCAGCACGCGGTCCATGCGGTCGTAGTCGGAGGCCGTCTCGTCGAAGATGCGACGCAGGAAGCGCCGATGCTCGGCCTCGTCGGCGTAGTACTCGGGCAGGGGCGTGTGCGGGCGCAGCCCGGCGCCGGAAGATTCAGACGTCGCCGGCAGGCGATCGGGCATGACGACCATGGCCGATTATCGCGTCGCCTCCGCGGCTGCCCTTGGGCCGGTCCATGGCGGCCCTTGCCGGTCCATAGAATGAATCGCCCCACTCCCTTGCGCGCATGAAGCCTGTTGCCTCCTCTTCCGATGCTGCCGCCCCTGCAGAGAACCGAGCGGCCAACTTCCTGCGCGGCATCATCGAACGCGACCTCGCGGCGGGCACCTACGCCGGCCGGCCTTTCGGCGGCAGCCCCGGCGACGCGGCGCACCACGCGCGGGGCGCGGCCGACCCGGCGCGCATCCGCACGCGCTTTCCGCCCGAGCCCAACGGCTACCTGCACGTCGGCCACGCCAAGAGCATCTGCCTGAACTTCGGCCTGGCGCGCGACTACGGCGGCGTGTGCCACCTGCGCTTCGACGACACCAACCCCGAGCGGGAGGAGCAGGAGTACGTCGATGCCATCGAAGAGGCCGTGAAGTGGCTGGGCTTCGACTGGAACGTCGATGGCCCGGCGGGTTCCGTCAGCCACCTGTACTTCGCCAGCGACTACTTCGACTTCATGTACCGCGCCGCCGAGGCGTTGGTCGGTGCGGGCCTGGCCTACGTCGACGAGCAAGGCGCCGACCAGATGCGCGCCAACCGCGGTGACTTCAACACGCCCGGCACGCCAAGCCCCTTCCGCAGCCGCACGCCCGAGCTGAACCTGGCTCGTCTGCGCGAGATGCGCGACGGCCGGCACGCCGACGGCGCGATGGTGCTGCGCGCGAAGATCGACCTGGCCAGCCCCAACATCAACCTGCGCGACCCGACGCTGTACCGCATCCGCCGCGCCACCCACCACAACACGGGCGACCGCTGGTGCATCTACCCGATGTACACCTACGCGCACCCGATCGAGGACGCGCTGGAGCGCATCACGCACAGCATCTGCACGCTGGAGTTCGAGGACCAGCGGCCGTTTTACGACTGGCTGCTGGAGAACCTGGCCGATCTCGGCCTGCTGGCGCGCCCGTTGCCCCGGCAGTACGAGTTCGGCCGGCTGAACCTGACCTACGTCGTCACCAGCAAGCGCAAGCTGCGCCAGCTGGTGGAAGACAAGGTCGTCGACGGCTGGGACGATCCGCGCATGCCCACCCTGTTCGGCATGCGCCGGCGCGGCTTCACGCCGCAGAGCATCCGCGCGATGGCCGACGGCACCGGCGCCAGCAAGACCAACATCTGGCTGGAGTACGCCGTGCTCGAAGCGCACCTGCGTGCCGACCTGGAAGGGCAGGCGCCGCGCGCGATGGCCGTGCTCGACCCACTGCCGCTCACGCTGACCAACTGGGTCGAGGTGTTCGGCAGTGCCGCGCATGTGGAACCCTGCCAGGCGCCGGCGCACCCCCAGCGGCCCGAACTGGGCACGCGGCAGTTCGGTCTGGGCGCCCAGGTGTGGATCGAGCGCGACGACTTCGCCCAGACGCCGCCCAAGGGCTTCTTCCGCCTGTTCCCGGGCAACAAGGTGCGGCTGAAGTACGGCATGGTGGTCGAGTGCACCGGCTGCGAGACGGACGCCGCGGGCCACGTGACCGGCGTGCAGGCCCGCGTCGTGCCCGGCACGAAGAGCGGCACGCCGGGCGCCGATGCGGTAAAGGTCAAGGGCACCATCACCTGGGTCGGCCGGCACGACGCGGTGCCGGCCGAGCTGCGCCTGTACGACCGCCTGTTCGCGCTGGCGCAGCCCGACGCCGGCGAGCGCGACTTCCGCGAGGCGCTCAACCCCAAGAGCCTGGTTGCGGCGCGCGGCTGGCTCGAGCCCGGCCTGGCATCGGCCTTGCCGGAACAGCGCTTCCAGTTCGAGCGCCACGGCTACTTCATCACCGACCGCGTGCTGCACCGCGCGGGCGCGCCGGTGTTCAACCGCATCACAACGCTGAAGGACAGCTGGGGCGGCTGAGCGCGCCGCGCCGGCGCGCCCTGGCGGTGCGGCGGGCGCGGGCTGGCCGGCGAGCGGCGCAGACACACATCTTTGCCGACCTCGTGGCGTGCAGGGGCGTAGGCCGAGGCGTAGAGTGTGCGCACCGCCACCCCAGCCGGGGCGCACGCCGGTTGCGCGCAAGTGACCGGCCCACTGGGAGCGCTCCCTTGCGCTGGTTCTTGCCGAGGAGAATCGCCATGTCGCATGCCCTTCGCACCACGCTGGTGGCCGCCGGCCTGGCGCTGCTGTCGGCCGCCTTGCTCGTCGCCCTGGCGCGCCCGGCGCACGCGGCCGGCAGCGCCGAGGTGCGCTTCGTCGAGCCCGACCGCTTCAGCGACGCCGGCCGCAGCGCCATCGACCGCGAGCGCGCCCTGGCCAGCCTGGCGGCCCACGTGAAGGAGCTGGCTCGCAAGCTGCCCGATGGCCAGACCTTGAAGGTCGAAGTGCTCGACGTCGACCTCGCCGGCGAGCTGTGGCCACGGCGCGGGCACGACGTGCGCGTGCTGCGCGGCAGCGCCGACGCGCCGCAACTGCGGCTGCGCTGGTCGCTCGAGCAGGCCGGCAGCCCGGTGAAGAAGGGCGAGCAGCACCTCAGCGACCTGGGCTACCTCACCAGCCGCCCGGGCCTGGCCTCCGGATTGGACAGCGACCTGCCGTACGAGAAGCGCCTGCTCACGCAGTGGTTCCGCGAACAGGTCGAAAGCGCGCGCTGAGCGGGCGGCTGCAACCCCGGGGCGCCCGCGCCGAACATCCTCGCCGGCCGTCCTTGCGCGCCCACCCTGCGGGCCGACCCGGCGGCCACCCGGTAGCATGGCCGGCATGAAGAAGTCACCTGCCTGTCCCTCCCCCCTGCCCGCCTTGGCCTTCACGCGCAAGGCCCGCACCTTGGCGATCGGCCTGGCGCTGGCATTGCCGCTGGCCGTGCCGCACGCCCAGCCTACCGCCGCCTCGGCGTCGGCCCAGGATGCGCTGGCCGCCGCGGCCGCCGAGAAGGGTGCCCAGGTCACCGCCAGCGGCCTCGTCTACCGCTCGCTGCAGGACGGCCAGGGCGAAAGCCCCGCGGCGGCCGACACGGTGCGCGTGCACTACCGCGGCCGCTTCCCCGACGGGCGCGAGTTCGACAGCTCCTACTCGCGCGGGCAACCCACCAGCTTTCCGCTCAACCGCGTCATCCGCTGCTGGACCGAAGGCGTGCAAAGGATGAAGGTCGGCGGCAAGGCCAAGCTCACCTGCCCGGCGGCCATCGCCTATGGCGAGCGCGGTGCCGGCGGCGTGATCCCGCCGAACGCCGTGCTGCAGTTCGAGGTGGAGCTGCTCGGCATCACCAAGGCGCCGGGCTGAGCACGCCGCTCGAACACCTGCCGCGCAACGCCGCACCGGCGCCGGCCGGTGCGGTGCTGGAAGACCTCTGGCGAGCGCTCGACCTGCCGAGCGCGGCACTGGAGCGTGTCGAGTTCACGGGCCACGAGCCGGCCCTGCCCTGCTCCTTCGCGGTGGGCACGGCGCTGCAAGCTGCCGTGGGTGCCGCTGCGCTGGGTGCAGCAGTGGTCGGCGCGGCGCGCGCCGGGGCGGAGGTCGGCGCAGCGCGCGCTGGGGCCGGTTCGCACGGCCCGCGCGTGCAGGTGGCCATGGCCGACGTCATCGCCGAGTGCGCCGGCCGTTTTGCGCTGGACGGCCGCGTGCCGGACCCGTGGGACAAGCTGTCCGGGCTCTATCGCTGCGGGGCTGATGACACGGGCTGGGTGCGCGTGCACGCCAACTTCGCCCACCACCGCGATGCCGTGCTGCGCCTGCTGGGTCTGCCCGCCGGCCCCGGCACCGAACGGGCGGCGCTGGCCGCCGCCTTGCGCGGCCGGAAGGCCGAAGACTTCGAGACCGCCGCCACGGCGCACGGCGGCGTGGTGGCCGCCGTGCGCGACCCCGCCGCCTGGCAGGCGCACCCCCAGGCCGCCGCCGTGGCTGCACTGCCGCTGGTCGACCTGCAACCGCTGGGCGCCGCGCCGGCCCGGCCCTGGCCGGCAACCACGGGCACACCCACCGGCACGCAGCCCTTGCAGGGGCTGCGCGTGCTCGACCTCACGCGCGTCCTCGCCGGGCCCGTGGCGGGCCGCACGCTGGCCGCCTACGGAGCGGAGGTGATGCTCGTCAACGGCCCGGGCCTGCCCAACATCGAGAACATCGCCGACACCAGCCGCGGCAAGCTCTCGGCGCACATCGATCTGCGCAGCGCAGCGGGCCGCGACACGCTGCGCGACCTGGTCCGCAGCTGCGACGTGTTCCTCCAGGGCTACCGGCCCGGCGCGCTCGAGGCGCTGGGCTTCGGGCCCGCGGCCCTGGCCGCGCTGCGGCCCGGCATCGTCTGCGTGTCGCTGTCGGCCTACGGGCACGAAGGGCCCTGGTCCGCGCGGCGCGGCTTCGACTCGCTGGTGCAAAGCGCGACCGGCCTGAACGTGCTCGAAGCCGCCGCCTTCGGCCAGGCCGAGCCGCGGGCGCTGCCGTTGCAGGCGCTCGACTACGGCGCGGCGTTCCTGCTCGCCTTCGGCGCCTCGGCCGCGCTGCTGCGCCAGCGGCAGCATGGCGGCAGCTGGCTCGTGCGCGTGGCGCTGGCGCGCGTGGGGCACTGGCTGCAAGGCCTGGGCCGCGTGGCGGGCGGTCCGCTGGCACCGAAGCCGGACCTCGACGGCGCGCTGGAGGAAGAGCCCAGCGGGTTCGGCGCACTGCGCGCCGCCCCGCATGCGGCCCGCTTCGATGGTGCGAGGTGCCGCTGGCGCAGACCCTCGATGCCGCCCGGCACGCACGCGGCGCAGTGGCCCGCGCGTTGACGGCCACCGCCGCCGACGGCCGGTCCGCCCGGCGTTGAACGAGCGAGGCCGGCGCTACGCCGCCCTCGCGCCGCGCAGGCGCTGCACCAGCATCCACAGGGCCAGCAGCAAGGCACCGGCAGCCACGCCGAGCAGCCCCTCGGCCACGGTGCCTGCCAGCCACGGCCCCACGCCGCCGCCCATCGCGGCAACCCAGGATTCGATGGCATGGTGCACCCGCGGCGCACCGTGCACGAGGATGCCGCCGCCCACCAGGAACATCGCCAGCGTGCCGGCCACCGACAGCGCCTTCATCAACCACGGCGCCGCACGCACGATCCACGCGCCCAGCGCGCGCGCCGCGGCGCCGGCCTGCCGGCTCAGCCACAGGCCGAGGTCGTCGAGCTTGACGATGCCGGCGACCAGCCCGTAGACGCCCACCGTCATCAGCAGCGCGATGCCCACCAGCACACCCACCCGCGTGACCATCGGCTGCGCTCCGACCGTGCCCAGCGCGATCACGATGATCTCTGCCGAGAGCACGAAGTCGGTGCGGATGGCGCCCTTGATCTTGTCGCGCTCCAGCGCCATCAGATCGACCTGCGGGTCCTGCACGGCGCGGTGCAGCTCGGCGGCGTGCGCTGCGGCATCCTCCTTGCCGTGCAGGAAGCGTTGCGCGAGCTTCTCCACACCCTCGAAGCACAGGAAAGCGCCGCCGATCATCAACAGCGGCGTCACCAGCCAGGGCGCGAAGGCGCTGATGGCCAGCGCGGCCGGCACCAGGATGGCCTTGTTCACCATCGAGCCCTTGGCCACCGCCCACACCACCGGCAGCTCGCGCTCGCTGGCCACGCCGGCCACCTGCTGCGCGTTGAGGGCCAGATCGTCGCCCAGCACGCCGGCGGTCTTCTTGACCGCGACCTTGCTGAGAACGGCCACGTCGTCGAGGATCGTGGCGATGTCGTCGAGGAGAGCGAGCAGACTTCCGGCGGCCATGGCCCGCATTCTCCACGGCCGCGCCGCGCCGCTGCGCAACGCAGCACCGCGACTGCGGATGGCGCGCGGCGCCGGCCCGTCCTGCCGCGGCGGGCGTGCGCGAGCGGGCGCGGTGCCCGGGGGTCAGTCGTCGGTGCGCACCACCGCCGGCGTGGCGAACTCGTGGCCGACAACGACGCGGGCGTAGAAGTAGTTGCGCCGCGCCCGCTCGGACAGCGCGTCCAGCGCCACCTCGCCGCGCTCGTCGCACGGGAAGGCCAGCCCACGGCCGGAGTCGAACAGCGATTCGAAGCGAAGCACGAATCGCGAGGCCTGCACAGCAAAGGCGTTCATGGTGCTCGGGTCCATCTCGCAAGGGATTGACGACAGCGTAGAGGGCTATCGGCCGCCGCGCCATGACAGCCAAGGGGACAAGGGCGTCGGCGATGCGGTGAAAAACACGTCGGAAAACCTCTGACAGCGGCGCCCTCCAGCCGCGGGCCGAGACGCCGATATCGCACGAATGCCCATGACTGCCCCGGCCTCCACCGCCGCTGCGCCCGAGCGAGGCGAACGCATCGAACGCACCGCGCGCGTGATCCGCGAACTCGATCACGCCCGCAAGAGCGCATCGCACCGCGAGATCGTGATTCCGCCGTGCCCGCAACTGCTGCAGCAACTGCGGCAGGCCCTGGCCTGCGCCGAGCCCGATCTGCAGTCCGTCGCGCGCATTGCCGGCCGCGATGTGGCGATGGCGGCCACACTGGTGCGCAACGCCAACAGCGCACGCTTCGCCGCCGGACAGCCGGTCACCACCGTGGGCCAGGCGATGACAAGGCTCGGCCTGGACGCGTCGGCGGCCATCATGACCGGCTTCCTGGCCCGCCATGCACTGCCGGTACGCCACCCGCAGCTGCAGGGCTTCTGGGAGCGCGCGGCGCTGCGCTCGCAGGCGCTGGCCCTCGTGGCCGGCCGGCTGGCCGGCTTCTCGCCCGAGCTGGCCTACAGCTTCGGCCTGTTCAGCGACGTGGGCATGCCGGTGCTGGCGCAGTGCGTGCGCGGCTATGGCGGCACGCTGGTGGAGGCCGCCGCGCGCATCGATCGCGGCCTGGTGGCCACCGAGAACGCCAACCATCGCACCGACCACTGCGTGGTGGGCGCCATGGTCGCCCGGGCGTGGGAGTTCGCCCCGCCGGTGGTGTGCGCGATCCGGCTGCACCACGACTTCACCGGCGTCGATGACAGCCGGCTGGACCCCGAGGTGCAGACGCTGGTGGCGGCCGGCCTGCTGGCCGAGCACCTGGTGCGCCGCCACCAGGGCCATCGCGCGGAGGCCGAGTGGCTTTCCCACGGCGCGGGGTGCCTGCACTGGCTGGGCCTGCACGACGACGAGCTCGACGACCTGCTGGCGCAGTGGGCCGACCAGGCGCTGGAGATCTGAGGCGAGCAGGCGGCCGGCGAAGACGGCCTCGATTGCCGCTGTCGCCCGGGGGCATCTCCCGCGGCGGCTTCGGGCACGGTGCGATGATCGCGCCGCGATGCGTGACCACTTCCTGCTCGACCCCGGCATCACCTTTCTCAACCACGGTTCGTTCGGCGCCACGCCGCGCGTGGTGCTCGAGGCGCAGCAGCGCAAGCAGCGCGAGATGGAACGCAACCCCGTGGCGATGCTGGGCCGCGCATCGGCGCAGCTGCTCGCCCAGGCCCGGCAGCGGCTGGCCGGGCTGCTGGGCGCGGCGGGCGACGACCTGGTGTTCGTGCCCAACGCCACCACCGGCGTGAACATCGCGGCGCGTTCGCTGGCGCTGAACCCTGGCGACGAGGTGCTGGCCACCGACCATGAATACGGCGCCTGCGTGGCCACCTGGCAGCGGCGCTGTGCCGCGGCCGGCGCTTCGTATCGCACGGTGCCGGTGCCGCTGCCGTTCGAGCCGGCGTCGTTCGCCGGCCGCATGGTTGCTGCGTTCACCGAGCGCACACGCGTGCTGTTCGTCAGCCACATCAGCTCGACCACCGCGCTGGTGTTTCCGTTGCGCGAGCTGTGCGCCGCAGCGCGCGAACGCGGCATCGTCACCGTGATCGACGGCGCCCACGCGCCGGGGCAGATCGAGCTCAATCTCGATGCACTGGGCGCCGATTTCTACACCGGCAATTGCCACAAATGGCTGTGCGCGCCCAAGGGCAGCGCGTTCCTGCACGTGCGCGCCGAGCATCAGCGGCAGGTCGAGTCGCCGGTCATCAGCTGGGGCTACGTGGCCGAGGAGGCCGAGGCCGAGCACGGCGAATTCGATGCCGCGCGCAGTGGCCACGCCGGGCTCGACGCCTACACCGGCCGCACGACGCTGGAACGGCGGCTGCAGTGGCAGGGCACGCGCGACATCTCGGCCTTTCTCACCGTGCCTGCGGCCTTGGACTTCCAGGCCGCGCACGACTGGCCGCGCCGCCGCGCCGAGTGCCGCACGATGGCGCTCGAACTGCAGCGCGAGGTGCTGGCGCGCAATGGCCTGGAGCCGATTGCACCCGACGAAGCGCTGGCGCAGATGGTGCCGATTCCCGTGCGTGCCACCGATGCCGAGGGGTTGCGCCGCTGGCTGTTCGATGAACGCCGCATCGAGGTGCCACTGACGCAGCACGCCGGGCGGGTGTTCGTGCGCGTGTCGGTGCAGGCCTACAACACGCGGGCCGATCTCGAGCGGTTGCGTGATGCGTTGGCGGAGGCGGGGGTGTGAGGGCCGCGGAGTGAGTTGCTTCTCCGCCGCCAGATGCGCGCGATTGGCGTGAACGCGATGGGGACTTGGGTGGCGTCCGCAGGGCAGCGCGGGATCGGGCCGGCGGGGTGCCCAGCTCCGTTCATGTCCTTTTTCGAGTGCCCAGCTTCGCTGGTCACGCGAATGCACCCTTTACTTCACTGCGCTGGGCACCCCGGCGGCCCGATCCGGCCGCCGGCGTGGAGTACGCGCGCCCACTGACCGACCCGGGTGCTCGCCAAGGCCACCGGGCGGTCGGCATAGCGAAGTAAAGGATGCATTCGAGTGACCAGCGAAGCTGGGCAGTCGAAAAAGGACATGAGCGGCGCCGACCGCCCGGTGGCCTTGGCGAGCCGCACGTCGCGGACACCACCGAAGGCCCGCCAAGGCTCGTTCGCCCTCAACCCGGGCGCGCGCGCTCCACGCGATCTAGCAAACGCACCGGAATCGCCGCACGACTCAGCGAACCGGCTTGGCCCGCCCCGCCTTGCCTGCCCGCGGAGCCTTCGCCGCCACACCCGCCCGCGGCGGCAGGCCGGTGTGCTGCGTGAACAGCGTGCCCCGTTTCACAGCCGTGGCCTTGCGCGTCTCACCGGGCAGCGTGGAGTTCTTGCGCCGCGCACTCTGGTAGCCCTGGTCGAGCGCCGGTTGCCACGCCGGGATGAGATGGTGCTTGCCGCTGCCGATCAAGTCGGCGCGGCCCATGTCCTTCAGCGCCTCGCGCAGCAGCGGCCAGTTGGCCGGGTCGTGCCAGCGCAGAAAGGCCTTGTGCAGCCGCCGCCGGCGCTCGCCGCGCACGATGTCCACCCGCTCGGCGCGCTGTCCTTCGCCGATGTCGCGGCTGATGCCTCGCAGCGGGTTCAAGCCCGTGTGGTACATCGCGGTGGCGGTGGCCATCGGGCTCGGGTAGAAGGTCTGCACCTGGTCGGCCTTGAAGCCGTTCTTCTTCAACCACACGGCCAGGTTCATCATGTCCTCGTCGCGCGTGCCCGGGTGCGCGGCGATGAAATACGGGACCAGGAACTGCTGCTTGCCGGCCGCGGCACTGGCCTCGTCGAAGAGTTGCTTGAAGCGGTCGTAGGCGCCGATGCCTGGCTTCATCATCATCGCCAGCGGCCCATCTTCGGTGTGCTCGGGCGCGATCTTCAAATAACCGCCGACGTGATGGGTGGCCAGTTCCTTGATGTACTCGGGGCTCCTCACCGCCAGGTCGTAGCGCAGGCCGGAGCCGATGAGGATCTTCTTCACGCCGGGAATGGCGCGCGCCTTGCGGTACAGGCGCACCAGCGGGCCGTGGTCGGTCTTCAGGTTCGGGCAGATGCCCGGGTACACGCAGCTCGGCTTGCGGCACGCGGCCTCGATCTCGGTGCTCTTGCAGCCGATGCGCCACATGTTGGCGGTAGGGCCGCCAAGATCGCTGATGACGCCGGTGAAGCCCTTCACCCGATCGCGGATGTCCTCGATCTCCTTGAGGATCGAAGCCTCGCTGCGGCTTTGGATGATGCGGCCCTCGTGCTCGGTGATCGAGCAGAAGGTGCAGCCGCCGAAGCAGCCGCGCATGATGTTCACGCTGGTGCGGATCATCTCCCACGCCGGGATCTTGGTGGCGCCGTCGTGGCTGCCGTGTTCGTCGGCATAGTTCGGGTGCGGGCTCCTCGCATACGGCAGGCCGAACACCCAGTCCATCTCGGGCGTGGAAAGCGGGATCGGCGGCGGATTGATCCACAGGTCACGCGCCGTGCCGTGGAAGCTGTAGCGCTGCACCAGCGCGCGCGCGTTGCCGGGGTTGGTTTCGAGGTGCAGCACGCGGTTGGCGTGCGCGTAAAGCACGGGGTCGCTCTTGACCTGCTCGTAGGCGGGCAGGCGGATGACCGTTTGCTGGCGCGGCGGCATCACGATCGCACCCGTCTTACGCGAGACCGGCATGGAAATCGTGGCTACGCCCGCTGTGGCGGCTGCTGCTGCTGTCACTGCCGTTGGTGTCGTCGATGCCGTCGCGGCGGCCGCTGCGGACACCTTCTTCGCGCCGGGCTCGGCTTCGGCCTTCACACACTCCGCGCCCTGGGCCTGTGCCACCTGCTCGGTGGTGAGGTAGGGGTTGATGTGCTCGTCGATGCGCCCGGGCCGGTCGACCTCGGTGCTGTCGATCTGCATGAAGCCCTGCGGCGCCAGCCCATCGCGCACCATGAACGCGGTGCCGCGGATGTCGGTGAGCGAGTGGATCGGCTCGCGGCGGGCAAGGCGGTGCGCCACCTCGACGATGGCGCGCTCGGCGTTGCCGTAGACCAGCAAGTCGGCCTTGCTGTCCACCAGGATCGAGCGCCGCACCTTGTCCTGCCAGTAGTCGTAGTGCGCGATGCGGCGCAGGCTCGCCTCGATGCCGCCGATGACCACCGGCACGTCGCCGAACGCCTCCTTGCAGCGCTGCGTGTACACGAGCGTGGCGCGGTCGGGCCGTTTGCCGCCCACGTCGCCCGGTGTGTAGGCGTCGTCGCTGCGGATCTTGCGATCGGCCGTGTAGCGGTTGATCATCGAGTCCATGTTCCCGGCGGCGACGCCGAAGAACAGGTTGGGGCGGCCGAGCGCGGCGAAGGCCTCAGCCGAGGACCAATCGGGCTGCGCGATGATGCCGACGCGAAAGCCCTGCGCTTCCAGCACACGGCCGATCACCGCCATGCCGAAGCTCGGGTGGTCGACGTACGCGTCGCCGGTGACGATGACGATGTCGCAGCTGTCCCAGCCGAGCGCTTCCATCTCGGCGCGGCTCATCGGCAGGAAGGGCGCGGGCCCCAAGCGCTTGGCCCAGAAGGGCTTCCAGCTGGAAAGGGGCTTGGCCGCGTGCGGCGCGGCGGCGGCGTGGGTCATGGCAGAGTTCGCGGCAGGGCGTGGATTGTCCCCCGCGCCCTGAACCGGCGCCGACGTAAGCCTGCCGACCCCTCGGCGACGAAGGCCACGTTGACGCACAGCCTCTCCCACCGGAGCCCCCGATGAGCGACCCGACCCACCCGACGAACGTGAGCGACGCCGAATGGCGGCAGCGCCTTGCCCCCGAGGCCTACGCCGTGCTGCGCAAGGAAGGCACCGAGCGGGCATGGACGAGCCCGCTGTATGAAGAGCACCGCAAGGGCACCTTCGTCTGCGCCGGCTGCGGCACACCGTTGTTCGACAGCGGCATGAAGTTCGACAGCGGCACCGGCTGGCCGAGCTTCTTTGCCACCCTGCCGGGTGCCTTCGAGACCAAGACCGACCGCAAGCTCTTCATGACGCGCACCGAGTACCACTGCAAGACCTGCGGCGGCCATCACGGGCATGTCTTCGAGGACGGCCCGGCCCCCACCGGGCTGCGCTACTGCAACAACGGCGTGGCGCTGAAGTTCGTGCCCGACGGGGGTGCCGACGGGGGCTGATCAGCCCTCGCCGGCCGGGCCGGCAAGCACCGGCAGCACCAGCCGAAACTCGCTGCCCACACCGGGCTGGCTGTGCGCCTCCAGGCGCCCGCCCATCAGTTCGGCCAGCTGGCGCGACAGCGTCAAGCCGATGCCGGTGCCGGCGACGGCGCCGCTCTCACGCCCCAGGCGGTTGAAAGGCTGGAACAACTCGGGCATGCGCTCGGCCGCGATGCCGGCGCCTGTGTCGCGCACGCACACCGTCAGCTCGTTGGCGTTGGCGCTGCACGACACGTCGACGCGGCCTCCCCGCCGGTTGTACTTGACCGCGTTGGACACCAGGTTGACCAGCACCTGCTTGGCCCGGCGGGGGTCGACCCACAGGCGCAGATCACCGGCGGTGCCGTCGACATGCAGGGTGACCTGCTCACGCGTGGCGGCCGGTTCGTTGAGCGCCAGCACCTCCTGGACGAGCCCGGCCAGCTGAACCCATTGCGGCTTGAGCGGCGCCTCGCGCGATTCCACGCTGGTCAGGTCCAGCACATCGTCGATCAACGCCAGCAGGTGCCAGCCGGCGCCCTGCACGTGCTGCAGCCGCTGCTGCTGCGCGGGGGACAACGGCGCGTTCTCGTCCAGCGCCATCAGCTGCGCGAAGCCGAGCACGGCGTTCAGCGGCGTGCGCAGCTCGTGGCTCATGCGCGAGAGGAACTGCGTCTTCGCCTGGTTGGCGCGCTCGGCCAGCTCCTTGGCGTGCAGCGCCTCTTCGGCCGCCCGCCGCTCGGTGACGTCCATGCAGATGCCGACGCGCCGCACGACGCGGCCGTCGGCGTTGAACTCGCCCCCGCCCAGCACGTGCAGCCAGCGCACCGTGCCATCGGGCCGCAGCACGCGGAAGGTGAAGTCGAGGTCCCCGGCCTTCGCCGTGCGGCTGGGATGGAAGCGCTCGACCATCCAGTCACGGTCCAACGGATGGATGAGCTGCAGGTACTCGTCGAGGTTCGGCCCTGGGGCACCCGGGGGCAGGCCGTACAACGCCAGCGTCGTGTCGTCCCAGCGCCCGCGCTCGGCATCGATGTCGCGCTCCCAGGTGCCGATGCCCAGCGCCTGCGTGGCCATCTGCAGCCGCTGCAGCGCCTCGCTCACCTGGCGCTCGCGCGCCAACTGGTCGGTGATGTCCACGGTGGCAAAGCAGATGCGCCACGGCTGCCCCGCGGCATCGGCCAGCCACACCGACCTTGTCAGCAGCGTTCGGCGTGCGCCGTCGTTCACACGCCGGATGTCGTGGCGGAATTCGAACACCTCGCCCACCGCGGCCTGGCGCTGCAGGTTGCCGGCCACCACCGGGCGCGACTCGGGCACCACCCACTGCAGGAGCTCCTGGTGCGACGGCGTGGGTGCCGCGGGCGGCAGCCCGTACATCCGCTTCAGCTGGGTGCTCCAGTGGCCGATGCCCAGGCTGCGGTCGCGGTAGCCGAAGCCGAAGCCCACCTGCGCGGCCGACATGTCCAGCAGCTGCCAGGCCTCGGCCGCCCCCAGTTCGGCCTCCTTGCGCTCGGTGATGTCCATCGTCAGGCCGACGACCCGGCGGGCGGGCCCGGGCAGGAACGCGGCGCGCGAGTGCAGCCAGCGCAGGCCGCCGTCGGCGCGCCGGATGCGGTAGTCCAACTCGTAGGGCTGGCCACCGCCGGCCAGGAATGTGGCGGCGCGCTGCGCCTGCCGCACGGCATCGTCGGGGTGCAGGAAGCGCTCGCGCCATTCCTCGCGCGTCGGCGCGGGGCCCTCGGGGGGCAGGCCATACAGCTCCAGCGTCTTGGGGCACCAGCGCTCGCGGCCGCTGTCCAGGTCGAGCTCCCACATCCCGATGCCGGCCATCGCCACCGCGTACTCGACCAGCGGGCCGGCCGCCGGCGCCTCTTCCTCGATCGCCAGCAGCACCGCGGCAGCGCGGCCGGGTGGGTCGCGCGTCAATCGACCACTGATCTTCAGCATGCGTGCGGGCGCTGCCGGGGCGTGCAGCCGGGCCTGCAGTTCGAACGCGGGACCGTGGCCACCCTGCGCCGCTTCGACGGCGCGTTCCAGCGCGGCACCCGCTTGCTCGTCGAGGCGTTCCAGCAACTGCGGCCAGCCCGGTGACGCCGCATCGGCGATGGCCAGGAGCTCCCGGGCCCGAGGCTCGCAGTGCAGCGCGCGCGTGCCCACATCGACCCAGCACAGGCCCACGCCGCTGACAGATTGCACGAAGGCGAGAAGCGAAGCCGGGTCGGGCATGGCACGGGCTGGGTTGGCGGGTGCGCCGCATGCGCACGGGATACCGGCCGGCGCGGGGCCGGTCGGGCGCAACCCGATCGGCAGCTGCACCTCGCTTCGGCCCGGCCGCTTGTGTCGGTGCCCCGTGGCGGTCCACCTGGAGTATCGCGCGGCACCGCTGCTGGGTGCGGGCCGATGTCCCAGGCCACCGCGCCGGGTCAGCGCCGGTCAGCGCCGGGGCGGCGTGCGGGCCCGACTGCTTGGCGCCGGCGGCGAGCAATAGTTCGCCGCCGCGGCGGCCGGGCGCAGTCGTGGCGACTCAACCCGGCGGCCGGCGGGCCGAAAGCCGGCCATGGACCTGCTCTCGGCTCTTTCCCTGGCGGTGGGCGTGTGCCTCGTCGCGCTGGTCGCGTTGGCCATGCTCGTGGCCGGCTGGGAGCTGCTGCGGCAGCGCGAATTGCTCGACCAGCTGCGGCGCGACCGTGCCGTCTACGCCGCCACGTCGCCGCTGCCGCTGGTCGGCAGCCGGCCGCTCACCGAGGGCCCGGCCGGCGCCGCCTCGGCCGCGGACCCGCCAGGGCCCGGCGCGACCGCTTCGCCCGCCACCGGCCCGGCAGCTGTCGCGGCCGAACCCCCGCGGCGCGAGCTGAGCTGGACGGAGACGCGCCCGATGGTGCTGCGCTTCGCGCCGGCGGCCGACGACAACACCGCGCCACGCCCCACGATGCTGGACCTCACCCTCGACTGAACAGCGACCGGGGCGGGTGCCACACCGCGCACCGGCCGGCCTGCCCAACCGCCAGCCTGCCGGCCGGGCTCACTCGCCTGCTTCCATCACCGGCCGGGCCGCCGGGCCGCGCCGCGCCGCGGTACTGACGCCGGGCTCGTCGCCAGTCTCCTCGCCGAGGAAGCCGCCACTCTGGTGTTCCCACAGGCGGGCGTAGATGCCGCCCTGGGCCAGCAGGCTCTTGTGGTCACCCGTCTCGACGATGCGGCCGGCATCCATGACCACCAGACGGTCCATCGCGGCAATGGTGGACAGGCGGTGCGCGATGGCCACCACGGTCTTGCCCTCCATCAGCGTGTACAGGCTTTGCTGGATGGCCGACTCGACTTCGCTGTCCAGGGCACTGGTGGCTTCGTCCAGCAGCAGGATCGGCGCGTCCTTGAGCATCACGCGCGCGATGGCGATGCGCTGGCGCTGGCCGCCCGAGAGCTTGACGCCACGCTCGCCGACATGCGCGTCGTAGGCCTGGCGGCCCTTCGGGTCGGTGAGGCCGACGATGAACTCGGCGGCCTCGGCGCGCTCGGCCGCTCGGCGCATCTGGTCCTCGGTGGCGTCGGGGCGGCCGTAGACGATGTTGTCGCGCACCGAGCGGTGCAAGAGCGACGTGTCTTGCGTGACCATGCCAACCTGCGCACGCAGGCTTTCCTGCGTGACGCCGGCGATGTCCTGGCCGTCGACGAGGATGCGTCCGCCGTCCACGTCGTACAGGCGCAGCAGCAGGTTGACGATGGTGCTCTTGCCGGCCCCCGAGCGGCCGACCAGCCCGATCTTCTCGCCCGGCCGGATGGTGAGCGAGAAGTCTTCGACCACTTTCTTGCCCGAGCCGTAGGCGAAGTCCACGTGCTCGAAGCGCACCTCGCCGCGCGGCACTGCCAGCTGGACGGCGCCGGGCCTGTCGACGACGCTGCGCGCCTTGGCCAGCGTGTTCATGCCGTCCTGCACGGTGCCGATGTGCTCGAACAGCGCCGCCATCTCCCACATGATCCAGTGCGAGATGCCGTTCAGGCGGAACGCCATCGCGGTGGCAGCGGCCACCGCGCCCACCGTCACCGTGCCCTGCGTCCAGCCGTACAGGCAGGCCCCGGCCGTGGCGGCGATCAACGCCACCGAGAGCACCTGAATGCAGATCTCGAACGCGGTCACCATGCGCATCTGCGCATTGACGGTGGCCATGAACTCCTGCATCGCATCGCGCGCGAACGCGGCCTCGCGCTGGCCGTGCGAGAACAGCTTGACGGTGGCGATGTTGGTGTAGGCATCGGTGATGCGGCCGGTCATCAGCGAGCGTGCGTCGGCCTGCGCCTGCGCCACCTTGCCCAACCGCGGCACGAAGAACCACAGCACGCACACGTACAGCGCCAGCCAGCCCATGAACGGCGCGATCAACATCAGGTCGAACGCGCCGACGATGCCGACCATCGTGACGAAGTAGATGACGACGTAGACGAGGATGTCGGTGACGATGAGCCAGCAGTCGCGCACCGCCAGCGAGGTCTGCATCACCTTGGTGGCGATGCGGCCGGCGAACTCGTCCTGGTAGAAGCTCATGCTCTGCTGCAGCAGCAGCCGATGGAAGTTCCACCGCAGGCGCATCGGAAAGTTGCCGTAGATGGCCTGGTACTTCACCAACGCCTGCAGCGCGGCCAGTGCGATGGAGCCCAGCAGCACGCCGCCCAGCAGCGCGAGCGTGCGGCCCTCGCGCTGCCACAACTCGGCCGGCTTGACCTCGGCCAGCACGTCGATGGTGTGGGCCATCATGCTGAACAGCAGCGCCTCGAAGGCGCCGATGCCGGCGGTGAAGACCGTCACCCAGAGCAGGTACGGCCGCACGCCCTGGGCGTTGGCCCAGAGGAAGGCGAAGAAGGTCTTCGGCGGCGGCGGGGGCAGCGCATCCGGATACGGATGCACCAGGCGTTCGAAACGCTGGAACACAGGGGCTCTCCCTCTGGCGCGCCGCGCATGGCGGCGCGTTGGTTCGCAAGGGCGGGTGTGGCCTGCCACACTGCGCCTTGGGACGCGGGCCGGGCCTGCGCCCGATCCAGGCTGGACCCGGGGCAGCGCGCCGGCAAGTCAGGCCTCAGCGGCAGGGACCGATCAGATCGGCCGGCCGGAGGGCCGCGGATGGTGGGTCAGAGAGAGGGAACCACAGCAACCTCGCCAAACAGCAACCCCTCCACGCCGTTGCCAGCGGGGAGGGGCGGGCAGCTCTCGCTGCCGGGTGGGGCTCCGGAGGAAAGAGGTCCGGGGCCCCTGACGCGCGGGTATTGCGCCGTCGAAGTAGCCTGCATCAGCAGGCGCCTGAAGCATAGGACTTGCGCGCGGCCGGTGCAAGTGACGCCGCACAGGCGCCGCGGGATTGAGCCTTGCAGGGGCCGCGCGGCATGCCCCCGCGGTGCGCCGACCGCATGACCGATCACCGGGCAGCGCCGCGCGGGCGTGGCGATCGGCCCCGCGGCGTTTCGGGTTGTACTCAGGCCTCGGCCAGCAGGCGGCCGACCAGCTCCGCCATGCGCGCCTTGACCGCCGCATCCATGGTGATCGCCCGGCCCCACTCGCGCGAGGTCTCGCCCGGCCACTTGTTCGTGGCATCGAGCCCCATCTTGCCGCCCAGGCCGCTGGTCGGCGAGGCGAAGTCGAGGTAGTCGATCGGCGTGCTTTCCACCAGCGTGGTGTCACGCACCGGGTCCATGCGGGTGGTCAGCGCCCAGATGACTTCCTTCCAGTCGCGGATGTCCACGTCGTCGTCGGTGACGACGATGAACTTGGTGTACATGAACTGGCGCAGGAAGCTCCACAGCCCGAACATCACGCGTTTGGCGTGCCCCGGGTAGGCCTTCTTGATCGACACCACCGCGAGGCGGTAGCTGCAGCCCTCGGGCGGCAGGTAGAAGTCGGTGATCTCGGCGAACTGCCGGCGCAGGATCGGCACGAACACCTCGTTCAGCGCCACGCCGAGCACGGCCGGCTCATCGGGCGGCTTGCCGGTGTAGGTGGTGTGGTAGATCGGGCTCGCGCGCTGCGTCAGGCGCTCGATGCGGAACACCGGGAACCAGTCCTGCTCGTTGTAGTAGCCGGTGTGGTCGCCGAACGGGCCCTCCAGCGCGTGCAGATAGCCGCCGCGTTCGGCCAGCGGCACGCCGAACTCCGACCGGCCGGTGTAGCCGGCCGCGGCCGGCGGAATGTGGCCCTCCAGCACGATCTCGGCGCCGGCCGGCACCTGAAGCTTCAGCGCGCCCTCGCCGACCGAACTGTCGGCCACCTCGGTGCGCCCGCCGCGCAGCAGGCCGGCGAACTGGTACTCCGAGAGCGAGTCGGGCACCGGGGTCACCGCGCCGAGCATCGTCGCGGGGTCCGCGCCCAGTGCCACGGCCAGCGGGAAGGGGCGCCCCGGGTTGGCGAGCGCAAACTCCCTGAAATCCAGCGCTCCGCCGCGGTGCGCCAGCCACCGCATGATCACCTCGCGGCGCCCGATCACCTGCTGGCGGTAGATGCCCAGGTTCTGCCGCAGGCGGGGGCGCGCCACGGCTTGCGGCCCGCGCGTGACCACCAGCCCCCAGGTGATGAGCGGCCCGGCGTCCCCTGGCCAGCAGGTCTGGATGGGCAGGCGGCCGAGATCGACCTCGTCGCCGACGAGCTCTTCCTCCTGGCAGGGGGCACGTCGCACGCGCTCGGGCTTCATAGACCAGACGGCGCGCGCCATGTCGAGCAGCCGGCCGGCGTCCTTCAGGCCGCGCGGCGGGTCGGGTTCCTTCAAGGCAGCGAGCAGTTCACCCACCTGCCGCAGCTCGGCCGCCGAGTCCGCGCCCATGCCCAGCGCCACTCGGCGCGGCGTCCCGAACAGGTTGATGAGGCAGGGCAAGTGGCCACCAGACGGGCGCTCCACGACCACCGCCGGGCCGCCGGCGCGCAGCAACCCGTCGCCCAGGGCCGTGAGCTCCAGATGCGGCGATACCGGATCGGCCAGCCGTCGCAGTTCCCCCAGCGCCTCAAGCTGGCCGATGAAGTCGCGCAGGTCCCGGTAGTTCATGGCCGAGTTCTCGTTTTCGGGTCGATTCCGGCCGGCAACGCGAGTTAGGGGGCTGCCACGACGCCCTTCGGGGTTGCTCGTCTAGGGTTTACCCGATAATCTCCGCCGCCCTGATGACCAGCGCCGCACCCGCCTAGACGTTCCCCGGGCCGCGGATCCACAGCGCAGGGTCGCCCGCCAGAGGTGATGTGCGCCGCACTCGATGCGGCCACGCCGGCGGACGATATCCCAAGGCGCCTTGCGGCCGGCCCAGCGGGCCGCGCCACAGGCGCACACACAGGAGAAGTCGATCGATGCAAGCGCTTGACCTGCTGCGACGCGCACAGCGCGCCACCTGCCGTTCGGTGGGCGTGTTCGTGCGTGATGTCGGCCATGGCCTGCTCGAGGTGAGCCACAACACGCTGGCGCTGGTTGGCTTGGTGGCCGTGGCGGCAGCGTTGTTCGGATTCAGCCGCCCGGAACTGCGCCAGCAGGCGGAGTTTGTCGCGCTCGAATGGCTGCAGACCCGCCACGAGCAGCGCGAACTGGCGGCGGGCAACGTGCTGGCTGGGCTCGGCGAGCCGGACGCGGTGACCCGCGCCACCGCCACCGACCCGGGCAGCCTGAGCAAGGACCAGGCCGCCGTGGCGCAGTGGCTGGCCCGCCGCTACCGCGTGGCCACCGAGCCGGTGGCCGCGCTGGTGCAGGAGGCCTGGGCCGTGGGCCAACGGGCGGGGCTCGACCCGACGTTGATCCTGGCTGTCATCGCCATCGAGTCGAGCTTCAACCCGTTTGCGCAGAGCCCCGTCGGCGCGCAGGGTCTGATGCAGGTGATGACCCGGGTGCACGACGACAAGTACGGCCCCTTCGGCGGCACGCACGCCGCGTTCGACCCGATCACCAACCTGCGCGTGGGCGTGCAGGTGCTCAGGGAGTGCATCGCACGCACCGGCAGCGTTGCCGAGGGTCTGCGGCACTACGTCGGCGCAGCGGTTCTCGAAAGCGATGGCGGCTACGCCGCGCGCGTGCTCGTCGAGCAGGGGCACCTGCGCGCTGTGGCCGAGGGCAAGCGCGTGCCGACCACCGCGCCCAACGTGCCGGCGGGCGCCCAGGCCGAGAAGGTGGCCACCCTCTGGATGGGCGAGACGCCGGCCACGCGCTGAAGGCGCGGCTGGGGGAGCAGCACGTCCGCTGCCCCGGCAAAGTGGCCCCTGCCGGTAAACTGCCAAGGTCGCGCGACTGGCGATAGGGTCGCGGCGGCTCGGAAGCCCGAGCCGCCCCGGCCCGAGGTGGGGCACCATCGGGAAGCGCGCACGGGTCTTTGCCGCGTGGCAACCGCCGCACGGTCGAGTCCCTCGCCGTTCGCCTGGGCAGCCCTCGATCGCCGTGCGGCAGGCACTCCCGCCCTGCCGCGCCTTGGCGCCGCCGAAGGCCCACTTCTTTCCTGCCCCAGCGGCGCCCCGCCATGTTCGATCGCACCCAATCCACCATCGCCAACGTCGACCCCGAGGTCTTCGCCGCCATCGAGGCCGAGAACCGCCGGCAGGAAGAGCACATCGAGCTCATCGCCAGCGAGAACTATGCGTCGCCCGCGGTGATGGCCGCCCAGGGCTCGCAGCTCACCAACAAGTACGCCGAGGGCTACCCCGGCAAGCGCTACTACGGCGGCTGCGAGAACGTCGACGTGGTCGAGACCCTGGCCATCGAGCGGCTGAAGCAGCTGTTCGGCGCGCGGTTCGCCAACGTGCAGGCCAACTCGGGCTCGCAGGCCAACCAGTCGGTGTTCTTCGGCCTGCTGACGCCCGGCGACACGATCATGGGCATGAGCCTGGCCGAAGGCGGCCACCTCACGCACGGCATGGCGCTGAACATGAGCGGCAAGTGGTTCAAGGTGGTGAGTTACGGGCTCGATGCGGCCGAGCGCATCGACTACGACGCCATGGAGAAGCTCGCGCACGAAACGAAGCCCAAGCTCATCATCGCCGGCGCCAGCGCCTACAGCCTGCACATCGACTTCGAGCGCTTCGCGCGCGTGGCGCGGGCGGCCGGCGCGATCTTCATGGTCGACATGGCGCATTACGCCGGGCTCATCGCCGCCGGCGTCTATCCGAACCCGGTGCCGCACGCCGACGTGGTGACCAGCACCACGCACAAGAGCCTGCGCGGCCCGCGCGGCGGCATCGTGCTGATGAACGACGAAGCGATCGCCAAGA
The DNA here is from genome assembly GCA_016789865.1 of Rubrivivax sp. Classification (GTDB taxonomy): domain Bacteria; phylum Pseudomonadota; class Gammaproteobacteria; order Burkholderiales; family Burkholderiaceae_C; genus Rubrivivax. The sequence continues at coordinate 42,401 of JAEUPC010000173.1, read as the reverse complement.
AGATCAACAGCGCCATCTTCCCCGGCATCCAGGGCGGGCCGCTGATGCACGTGATCGCCGCCAAGGCGGTGGCCTTCAAGGAGGCGCTGCAGCCGCAGTTCAAGGCCTATCAGCAGCAGGTGGCGGCCAATGCGAAAGTGCTGGCCGAAACGCTCATCGCGCGCGGCCTGCGCATCGTCAGCGGCGGCACGCAAAGCCACCTGATGCTCGTCGACCTGCGCCCCAAGGGCCTGACCGGCAAGGAAGCCGAAGCGGTGCTCGGCCAGGCGCACATGACCTGCAACAAGAACGGCATCCCGAATGACCCGCAAAAGCCCATGGTCACCAGCGGCATCCGCCTGGGCACGCCGGCGATGACCACGCGCGGCTTCAAGGAAGAGCAGGCGCGACAGACCGCGCACCTGATCGCCGACGTGCTGGACCACCCGCACGATGCCGATCGCCTTGCCGCCGCGCGCGCCAAGGTCGCGGCGCTGACGCGCGACTTCCCGGTCTACCGCTGAGGCCCCCGCCAGGGCCGCTGGCACCCGCACGAGGTCATCCGGCATGCGCTGCCCCTTCTGCAGCCACACCGAGACGTCGGTGGTCGAAACGCGCGAGTCAGACGAGGGCGACGTCATCCGCCGCCGCCGCCGCTGCTCGCATTGCGACAAGCGCTTCACCACCTACGAGCGCAGCGAGATCGCGCTGCCGGCGGTGGTGAAGAAGGACGGCTCGCGCGTCGAGTTCCAGGGTCCCAAGCTGCGCGCCTCGATGCTGCTGGCGCTGCGCAAGCGGCCGGTGAGCACCGAGCAGGTCGATGCGGCGCTGGAACGCATCCAGGACAAGCTGCTGGCCAGCGGCGCGCGCGAAGTGCCCAGTGCGCGGCTGGGTGAACTTGTGATGCGCGAGCTCAAGCGCATCGACAAGGTGGCCTACGTGCGCTTCGCGTCGGTGTACCGCGAATTCGAGGATGTCGACGCCTTCCGGCAGCTGATCCGCGAGATCTGAAGGTCCCGGACCCCGCCGGCCCGGCCGCGCAGGCACGATCTCGACCGGCCATCCCCCGCCGGGGGGCCTGCGAGGGGGACGACGAGGGGGGACGCCGCTGTGGGCCCGCACCAACCCCCCGGCACCGCCCGCCGCAGAGGGGCGCGCGCGGCGCCGGCGATTCCTACAGTGACCTCCACACCGCACCCGGAGGACACCATGAGCCGCACTGCCCGAGCCACCCCGCTCGCCGCCACCTACCTGCCGACGGCCAGCCGCCGCGCGACGCGCCGGCCCCGTCGCGGCGTCACCCTCGTCGAGAGCCTGATCTGCATGACCATGGCGGCCGTGACGCTCGGTGCGGTGCTGCCGGGGTTCGGTGGCGCGCTGGAGCGCCGGCGCGTGGAAGGCGCCGCCGCGCAGCTGGAGACCGACCTGCAGCTCACGCGCAGCCTGGCCGTGGCGCAGAACCGCACGCTGCGGTTCGAGATCGCCGCCAACGAGCATGGCAGCTGCTACATAGTGCACGACGGCAGCGCCGGCGACTGCGACTGCGCGCCGCACGGCGCGACATGCACCGCCGGAGTGCAGGCGCACCGCATTGCCCACTACCCGGCCGACGCGGGTGTGGCGGTCGCAGCCAACGTCCGCTCGATGGTGTTCGAGCCGCTTCGCGGCACGGTCACGCCCACCGGCACGCTGCGCGTGACGGGCGGCTCGTTTGCCGTGCATCAGGTGGTCAATCTGATGGGCCGTGTGCGCTCGTGCAGCCCGGGCGGCTCGATGCCCGGGGTGCCCGCCTGCTGAGCCCCAGCCCCCCGGCGCCGCACCCCAAGTTCGTGGGGGAGTCCGCCAGCGCAGCAGGACAGCCGGCACACGAAGCCCGACGAGCGGTTTGGCCCATGGCCGGGCGGCGTCCAGAATCCCCTGCCATGAAGAACGCCCCCGCTGCCGCGCTGCCCCTGTCAAGGCAGCGCGGCTGGTCGATCGCCGAGTTGATGATCGTGATGGCGGTGGTGGCCATCATCGCGGCCATTGCCTACCCGTCGTACCAGAGTTCGCTGCGCAAGGGCCGGCGGGTCGAGGCGATGACCGCGCTGTCGAACATCCAGCAGGCCCAGGAGCGGCACCGCAGCGCCCGGCCCGCCTACACCGACCTGCTCACCGCGGCCCCCACGGCCTCCATTCCGGGGCTCGGGCAGCCGGGCCCACGTACCAACAACGGCTACTACGACCTGAGCATCACCGTCGACGGCGGCACTGCCGCCACCATCTACATCGCCACCGCCACCGCGGTGGCCGGCACTTCGCAGGCGGGCGACGCGCCGTGCACGGTGCTGGCGGTGCGCATGGCCGGGGGCAACGTTCGCTACGGCGCCGGTGCCGTCATCGACTGGAGCGCCGCCAACACCGACCCGCAGCGCTGCTGGGCACGCTAGGCACCGACCGCGCCCATGAACACGCCCCCCCTCCGGCCGGCCCGATCGGCGCGCGCGCTGCGGCGCGCCTTCACGCTCGTCGAGATGATGATCGTGGTGTCGATCATCGGCATCATCGCCTTGCTGGTCGCGCCGAACATGGCCGAGATGATCGGCATGCAGCGGCTGCGCTCGATCAACGACCAGCTGATCACCGACATGCAGGCGTTGCGCAGCGAGTCGGTGTCGCGCAACCAGATCATGGGTTTCCTGGCGCGCAACACGGCCGGCGAGCCGATGACCTGCTACTCAATCATCTCGGGCACCTCCAACACGCTGTCGCTGCCCAACATCGGCGGCATCGACAAGGACCAGTGCAACTGCACCAACGCCGTGGGCTCGGTGTGCACCGGCACCCAGCGCGAACTGCGCACGGTGCAGTTGCCGCGCGACAGCAATATCCAGTTCACCTTCCATCCCGACCAGCGCGGCTTCGTCGTGTTGAGTCCGATCGCCAGCGAGATCGTGATCGCCGACCCCAACACGGCGGTGTTCCAGGACGTCGAGTTCTGCGTCGAGGTGCGGCGCACGCCGCGCGGGCGGCTGCGCACCACGCTGGGGGCCGCCGGCCGGGTGTCGCAGTGCTCGCCCGACGGCTCGGTGCCCGGCGTGGCCCTGTGCCCGGCCTACGACGTGAACCTCGGCAACTGCAAGGCGGTGCCATGACCACCCCGATGCGCCGCCTGCGCGCCCGCGGCCTGTCCCTCGTGGAGCTGATGGTCGGCGTGGCCGTCGGCCTGTTCGTCGTGGCCGCGGCCACCGTGATGGTCTCGAGCCAACTGGGTGAAAACCGCCGGCTGCTGCTGGAGAGCCAGCTGCAGCAGGACCTGCGCGCCACCGCCGACATCATCACCCGCGAGCTGCGCCGCAGTGGTGGCCTCATCCAGGCGCAGGTCCTGGTGGCCTCGGCCAGCACGCCGGCAGCCCACAACGCGCAGGCCGTTGTCACACCCTCCAGCGGGCCCAGCTCCCCGGCCGACGTGAGCTTCAAGTACGAGCGCACCAGCATCCTGCAGGGCCCGTGGGGGTTCAAGCTGGAGAACGGCATCATCAAGACCCAGGTGATCAACAGCTCCACCGGTGCCTCTCTGGGCTGGCAGGACCTCACTGATGGCTCGGTGATGGAGGTCACTCAGTTCAGCGTGACCGTCAACCGGTTCCCGCCGGCTGGCCAACCGGCCGTCGAGGTGCCCTGTCCGAAGCTGTGCCCCGGCGGGGGCACGGCGTGCTGGCCGGCCGTCTATGTGCGCGATTTCGTCGTCCAGATCAGCGCGCGCCTTCGCACCGCACCCGAGGTGCAGCGCACCGTGCGTGCCCAGGTGCGCGCGCGCAACGACCTGATGGAGTTCCGCACCGGCGGCAGCCCGCCGGCGGCCTGCCCCGCCTGAGCCGAGCCTGCCGACGCCCCCGGACCCGACGCCTCGCTTCCCTCCGTCAAGACCACGCATGGCCAACCGTCATCGCATCCGCCCAGGGCCGCCGGCCGCTCCACGGCGCGGCGCCGCCACGCTGATCGTGGTGATGATCCTGTTCTTCATCATCACGCTGGTGGCCGCCTACACGAGCCGCAACCTGCTGTTCGAGCAGCGCACCTCGGCCAACCAGTTCCGCTCGACGCTGGCCTTCGAGGCCGCCGAGGCCGGCCTGGAGTGGGCCATCGCGCGCCTGAACGAAGGCCGCATGAACGACGACTGCACCGAACTCGACCCGGGAACGGCCGTGTCCGCGCCGCCGCAGCCGTCGTTCCGCGAGCGCTACCTGTCGATCAACGAGACCAGTGGCGCCATCACGGCCGTGCCGCCCACCGGCGGGGACACCGAGATCGCCGCCGGATGCATCTTCAACGGCGTGGGCTGGAGTTGCCACTGCCCGGCCTCCGGACCCCCCGCCCCCGTGGTGGCCGCGTATGTGGGCAACGGCCCTTTCCCGGCGTTCTGGGTCAAGTTCCGCCACAACCTGCTGGGCACCCCCGCGCGGCCGCACATCGTGCGCATCCAGGTCAATGCCTGCACCCGCGCGGGCGCGAACTGCCTGGCCTTCGATCGGCTGGCCGAGTCGGGCGACGGCCTGGCCACGGTCTGGGCCATGGTTTCGTTGCGTTCGGGCCTGCCGTCGCTGCCCGCCGCGGCTCTCACCGTGCGCGGCACGTTTTCCGATGGGGGCGAGACGGCGACGGTGACCAACGAGGACGCCGAATCCACCGGCATCACCATTCACAGCGGCCAGGCGTTTGGCATCGGCTCGCTGCAGTTGAACAGCATTCCCGGCACGCCAGCGTCGCTGTCGGTGTGGCGCTCCGACGCGGCGCTGGCCTTCCCCGACGTGGTGGCGCCTCCGGTCACCACGGCGGACAACGGCCGCAACCGGATGTTCAACGCCTTCTTCGGCAACTGGCCCGCCACCTACACGGCGCAGCCGGGTGTGGTGGTGGTCAACTGTGCCGCCGACTGCACGGCCACCGAGGTGAACGCCGCCGTCGCGCGCCAACCGGGCCAGCCTGTCTACCTCAGCGGCGGCGGCCGCCTGACCATCGGCGCGGCCATCGGCACGGCCACCGATCCGGTGCTCATCGTCACCGAGGGGCGGGTCGACTTCGATGCCGCGGTCACCGTGCACGGCGCCATCTATTCGCGCGCGGCCACCTGGGACCTCGACGGCGACGGCACCATCCGCGGTGCGGCCATCGCCGAACGCAACTTCACGTTCGAGGACAACGACCTGTCCATCATCTACGACCGCAACGTGCTGCTGCGCCTGCGCAACCGCACCGGGTCATTCGCCAAGGTCGCCGGCTCCTGGCGCGACTACCAGCCTGGACCCAACCCATGATGTGCACACGCAAGCGCGGCGTCTCGCTCATCGAGGCCCTGGTGGCGATGGCCGTGATGGCCTTCGGCATGCTCGGCGTCGTCGGCCTGCAGGGCACGCTGCGTGGCAATGCCGACCTGTCCAAGCAGCGCAGCGAGGCCACGCGCATCGCCCAGGAGGAAGTGGAGAAGTTCCGCATCTTCGGCGACCTGGCCGCGTTTGACGCCAAGGCCGGCTTCGGGGCCACCAACGTGGTGGGCTACACCACCAACACCACCTACGCGGTGACCGGCACCCTCACACCGGCCGGGGTGGCCAGCGACAAGACCCTGGTGATCGATGTCGCCTGGAGCGACCGCAAGGGCGAGCCGCAAAACGTGCGCCTGGTCAGTTCGATGGCCCGCATCGCGCCCGAGCTGGCCGCCTCGCTGGTGGCGCCGCCGGCGGGCTCGGGCGGCGTCCAGAACCCCGAAGGCCGCAGCCGCGGCATTCCGCCCCAGGCCAAGAACTTCGGTGACGGCACCACCGGCTTCGTGCCCCCGGGCGGCACCGGCGCGGCCTGGCTGTTCAACAACACCACCGGCGTCGTGACCGCCGTGTGTGCCACCACCGTGACGGACAACTCCGTCCTGCAGTTCACCGACCTCGTTTCCTGCGTCGGCACACAGCAGTACCAGCTGATCTGGGGGTTCATCCGCTTCGACCTGACGAACCCGCCCACCACCGCCTCGGTGCACAACCCCAACAGCGACGTGCCCGGCACCGTGGAGGCCGAGGTCGTGCAGACCGCACCGGCCGTGCTGACGGGCACCCGCAGCTGCCTGCACGGCTATGCCGACGCCAACCTCAACCCCGTGTCGCCATTCAAGCTGGCGGTGTTCTTCTGCCTGGTGCCGGTGAACTCGTTGAGCACGCCCCAGTTCGCCTGGTCGGGCACGCTGCAGATGCGGGGCGCCCCGTACATGCCGGTGGCCACGCCTTTCTCGGCCTCGGGCGCCTACCTCAGCGACGCCGCGACCGCCAACCGCAAGGTCTGCCGCATCCGCGCCCCAGCCACCTACACGAGCGTGAACACCCCGCTGGGCAACCAGAACATGATCGTCATCCGCGCCGGCGACGGCATCACACCGCACACCTGCCCGGCCCCGACGACCTTCGGGCATCAGCCCGCACCCTGAGCGGCCACCTTGCGCCGCCGCGGCTGGTGCGCGGCGGCCGTGCCCGGCACGACACCGCCGTGCACCCCGCTGCGGCCGGCCCCTAGACTGCGCAGCATGACGACGACGGCCGACACCCCGTCCCCGCTGGACGAAGCGCGGCTCGCCGAGGCGCTCGCGCTGGCCGAGTCGGCGATCGGCGTCTCGGAGCCGAACCCGCGCGTCGGCTGCATCCTCGGCCGCGCCGACGGCACGCTGCTGGGCCTTGGCGCCACCCAGCGTGCCGGCCAGGCGCATGCGGAAGTCGTGGCGCTGCGCGATGCTGCATCGCGCGGGCACGACCCGCGCGGGGCCACGGCCTGGGTGACGCTGGAGCCCTGCGCGCACCACGGCCGCACGCCGCCGTGCTGCGACGCACTGATCGCCGCCGGCGTGGCGCGCGTGGTCATCGCGCTGCGCGACCCGTTCGAACAGGTGGACGGCCGCGGCATCGAGCGCCTGCGTGCCGCGGGCATCGCAGTGGCGCTGCTCGACCCCGCCAGCGGGTTGGCGATGGCCGCCCGCGAACTGAACATCGGCTTCCTGTCGCGCATGGTGCGCCGGCGGCCGTGGCTGCGCATGAAGATCGCGGCGTCGCTGGACGGCCGCACCGCGCTCGAAAACGGCGCCAGCCAGTGGATCACCGGGCCCGCGGCGCGCGCCGATGGTCACGCCTGGCGCAAGCGGGCGGGCGCCGTGCTCACCGGCATCGGCACCGTGCTGGAAGACGACCCGCGCCTGGACGTGCGTGACGTTCCCACCGTGGTGCAGCCGCAGCGCGTGGTCGTCGACTCACGCCTGCAGACCCCGCCCGGCGCGCGCATCCTGCAGCCACCGGGCCGCGTGTGGCTCTATGCCGCCGACGGCGCAGGCGCCGGCCGTTCCGCGCTTGAAGCCGGTGGCGGGGTCGACCTGCGCTTGCTGCCCGCCCCCTTGGGCAAGGTCGATCTCGCGGCGATGCTGGACGACCTGGCCGAACGCGGCATCAACGAGCTGCACGTCGAGGCCGGGCACAAGCTGAACGCTTCGCTGCTGCGTGCCGGCCTGGTTGATGAACTGCTGGTCTACCTGGCGCCCAGGCTCATCGGCCTGGGCCGCGAGATGGCCACCTTCGGGCCGCTCACCGAACTCGGCCAGGCGCTGGCCTTCCGCTTCGTCGACATCGGCCTCGTCGGAGACGACCTGCGCGTGCGCGCGCGCCCACCCGGGCGCGGGGCGTTCTGACCGCGCTGGCTCGGGCAACGCAGCAAGGGGCCGTATGGTGCCAGTCAGGGGCCGCAAGTGGCCCCAAGCGCGGCCGTTTCGATCGCCGCAGCCCCCGACACCCCAAGCACGGTCTCGCGGCGCGCCTCTCCCAGAGGCGCACGCAGCCCGCCACCTACAATCCCAGGCATGCCGATCGCTCCCGTTCCCGAGTTGGTGGCCGAGATCGCCGCCGGCCGCATGGTCGTCCTTGTCGACGAGGAAGACCGCGAGAACGAAGGTGATGTCGTGCTGGCCGCCGAGCATGTCTCGCCCGAGGCGATCAACTTCATGGCCCGGCATGCGCGCGGCCTGATCTGCCTGACGCTGACACGCGAGCGCTGCGAGCGGCTGCAGCTGCCGCCGATGGCGGCGCGCAACGGCACCCAGCATGGCACCGCGTTCACCGTGTCGATCGAGGCGGCCAGCGGCGTCACCACCGGCATCAGCGCGGCCGACCGCGCGCGCACCGTGCAGGCGGCCGTGGCACGCGACGCCCGGCCCAGCGACCTGGTGCAACCCGGCCACGTCTTTCCGCTGCAGGCCCAGGACGGCGGTGTGCTGATGCGCGCCGGCCACACCGAGGCCGGCTGCGACCTCGCGGCACTGGCCGGCCTCACGCCCGCGGCCGTGATCTGCGAGATCATGAAGGACGACGGCACGATGGCGCGCCTGCCCGACCTCGAGGTCTTCGCGCGCGAGCACGGCCTGAAGATCGGCACCATCGCCGACCTCATCGGCCACCGCCTGCGCCACGAGACGCTGATCGAGTGCGTCGGCGAGCGCCGTTTCGACACCCCGCACGGCAGCTTCGCCGGGCGCATCTACCGCGACAAGGGCGGTGGCGTGCACATCGCTCTCACGCATGGCCGCTGGGGTGCCGACGACGAGGTGCCCGTGCGCGTGCACGAACCGTTCACCGCACTGGACCTGCTCGATGCGTCGAGCCCCGGCCACACCTGGCCGCTGCCCAAGGCGCTGGCCACGCTGCGCGAAGGCACGCGCGGTGTGGCCGTGCTGCTCAACTGCGGGCACGAAGCCGCCGCGCTGTGGCAGCAGCTGCTGCCCGCGGCCGAGCGGTCGCGCAACGCCGGCAGCCGGCCGCAGCCGCAGGACCTGCGCGTCTACGGCATCGGTGCGCAGGTGCTGCGCGACCTCGGCGTGCGCCGCATGCAGCTGCTGGGCAGCCCGCGGCGCATGCCCAGCATGGCCGGCTACGGGCTCGAGATCACGGGTTACCGGGCCGCCGCCTGACGCGGCAAGCGCGCCAGCGACACCCAAGACTGCGAAGGAATTGCGATGCAAGGCGCCGACAAAGGCACAAACGGCGAGCTCGACGGTGCCGGCCTGAGCATCGGCATCGTGCGCGCCCGCTTCAACGAAGCGCTCACTGCCGCCAGCGTCAAGGCCTGCCTGTCCGAACTCGACCGCCTCGAGGTCGAAGAGGGCGACATCCGCCACGTCACCGTGCCCGGGGCGCTGGAGATCCCGGTGGCGCTCAAGGTCATGGCCGACTCGGGCGACTACGACGCGCTCATCGCCATCGGCTGCGTGATCCGCGGCGAGACGTATCACTTCGAACTCGTCGCCAACGAGAGCAGCGCCGGCGTCGCGCGCGTCGCACTGGACCATGGCGTGCCGGTGGCCAACGCCATCCTCACCTGCGAAACCGAGGCCCAGGCCTGGGCGCGCGCCGAGGAGAAGGGGCGCGACGCCGCGCGCGTGGCAGTGGAGATGGCCAACCTCCTGGAAGAGCTGTCGTGACCGGCAAGGTGGCCGCCACGGCGGCGCCCTGCGAGGAAGGTGATGCCCGCGCCGGGCCCGAGAGTGCCCCACCCCCCCGGCCGGCGCGCCCCCCCAGCGGCCGCAACCCGCGACGCCGTGCGCGTGAGTTCGCCGTGCAGGGGCTGTACCAGTGGCTGCTCGCCGGCCACGGCGCCGAGGACGTGCTGGCCACGCTGCGCGAACAGCAGGACTTCGAACGTGCCGACCGCGCCCACCTCGACGCGCTGGTACACGGCGGCATCGCCGAAGCGGCCGCACTCGACGCGGCCATCGCGCGCCACGTCGACCGCCCGACCGCGCAACTGTCGCCGGTGGAGCATGCGGTGCTGCTGATCGGCGCCTACGAGCTCACCCATTGCCTGGACGTGCCGTACCGCGTCGTCATCAACGAGGCGGTCGAGCTGGCCAAGGCCTTCGGCGGCACCGACGGCCACAAGTACGTCAACGGCGTGCTCGACAAGACCGCTGCCGATCTGCGTGCGGCCGAGGTGGCCGCGCGCCGGCGCGCCCCGGCGGGCCGCTAGCGGCCCGCCAGCCTCCCGACAGCTGCCCGCGAGCCACCCCGCCGACCGCCCCGCGCCAAGGTCGTCGCCGCCCCGAGTTCCTCCCGATGACCTTGCGCACTGCCGCCCGCGTCGATCGCATCGAGCCCTTCTACGTGATGGAGCTGGCCAAGGAGGCCTTCGCCATCGCCGCCAGCGCAGAGTGCGACCCGGCGCGCGGCGGCCAGCCGATGGTCTTCCTGAACATCGGCGAGCCCGACTTCGGCGCCCCCGACGCGGCGCTCGCCGCCGCCGCCCGCGTGGTGGCCGGCCGCACGCTGCCGTACACGCAGGCCACCGGAATCGCGCCGCTGCGGCAGGCCATTGCGCGCTGGTACGGCACACGCTTCGGCCTTGCCGTTGCTCCAGAGCGCATCGTCGTCACGGCCGGCGCCTCGGCGGGCCTGCAACTGGCTTGCCTGGCGCTGTTCCAGGCCGGCGACGAGGTGCTGCTGCCCGACCCCAGCTACCCGTGCAACCGCCACTTCGTCGCTGCGGCCGACGCGACGGCGCGGCTCATCCCGGCCGGGCCTGCGCAGCGCTTCCAGCTCAGCGCCGAGGACGTGGCGCGCCACTGGAGCCCGGCCACCCGCGGCGTGCTGCTCGCCTCGCCCGGCAACCCCACCGGCACCAGCATCGCACCGCAAGTGATGGGCGCCATCGTCGAGGAGGTCCGCCGCCGCGGCGGCGTGACGCTGGTCGACGAGATCTACCTCGGCCTGAGCTACGACGCGCGGTTCGGCGCCAGCGCGCTTGCGCACGACCCCGCCGGCGAGCACCTCCTCTCGATCAACAGCTTCTCCAAGTACTTCAGCATGACCGGCTGGCGGCTGGGCTGGCTGGTGCTGCCCCAGGCGCTGGTGCCGGCGGTGGAGCGGCTGGCGCAGAACCTGTACATCTGCCCCAGCACGCTGGCGCAGGAGGCGGCGCTGGCCTGCTTCGAGCCCGCGGCGCTGGCCCAGTGCGAGCAGCGCCGCGGCGAGCTGCAGCGCCGGCGCGACTTCATCGTGCCGGCGCTGGACTCGCTCGGGCTGCGCGTGCCCGTGGTACCCGACGGCGCCTTCTACGCCTGGGCCGACTGCAGCGCCCACGACCCCAGCAGCTGGGACTTCTGCCGCCGCATGACGCGCCAGGCCCATGTCGCGCTGACCCCGGGCCGCGACTTCGGGCCGGCCGCCGCCGAGCGCTACCTGCGCCTGTCGTACGCCGGCTCGATGGACGAGCTGCGCACGGCCGTGGACCGGCTGGCGCGCGAACTTGGCAGTTCAATCCCGCGTTTTTCGGCGCCGGCCCGCGCCCCGACGTCGTAAGCTGCCCGCCCGTGGCACTCACCCTGTTCAAGCGCCTGCCTCGCAAGGAGGGGGCGGACTCCGAGTTCGCCGCCACCGTGGCTTCGCTGCCACCGGGGGTGGAGGCGGCCGTGCCGCTGCCGGCGTCGGACTCGCCCGACTCGCTGCCACCGGATTCGCAGCCGCCCGATTCGCTGCCCCCGGATTCGCTGACATTCGATTCGCTGCCGCCGGACCTGCCCGAACCACCGCGCACCCCGCCCTCGCGGCCCCGGCCTTCTGCAGTGGCAATGCCCCCGCTGCCGGCGGTGGACGACTCGGTTCCGCCGGAGATCGACGCCGCCCCGGCCGGCCCGTTCGAGCCGCATCCGGCGGCCGAGCTGCCGCCCTTCCTCGGTGGCCCGACCCCCAAGCCGGCGCCCGAACCGGCCGCCGATGACGAATCGCTGCCGATGGCCGACCAGCCGACCATCGCGCAGGTCGGCCGTTATGCCCTGAAGCGCGCGCTCGGCCTGGGCGGCCTCGGTCAGGTGCACGAGGCCTGGGACCCGCTGCTGGGGCGCACGGTGGCCATCAAGACGCTGCAGTTCGAGTCCGACCCGCGCACACGCAGCGCGCTGGACCGGCTGTTCCTCAACGAGGCGCGCGCCGTGGCCGGGCTGTCGCACCCGCACATCGTCACCGTGCACGATGCCGGCCTGTCGCCGCAAGGCGTCTACCTGGCCATGGAGCGGCTGCAGGGCAAGGACCTGCGCCAGCGCCTGCAGGAGGGCTGGCGCCCGGGGCCGGCGGTGGCTGCACAACTGGTGCGGCGCGTGGCCGACGCCCTGGCCTACGCGCACGCCCGCGGCGTCGTGCATTGCGACATCAAGCCGGGCAACATCTTCATCACCGGCAGCGACAAACCCAAGGTGCTCGACTTCGGCATCGCGCGGGTCGCCCACGGCCGCGCCGTGCCGGCGGCGCTGCAGGGCACGGTGGCCGGCTCGCCGCACTACCTGGCGCCCGAGCAGCTGCTGGGCAAGGAGGTCGATGCGCGCACCGATATCTACTCGCTGGGCGTGGTGTTCTACGAGCTGCTGTCGGGCCGGCGCGCGTTTGGCGGCGATTCGGTAGAGCAGATCACCACCGCGGTGCTCACCAACCACCCGGCCCCCGCACACCTCATCCGCTCCGGCGTGCCCGAGGCCCTGTCGGCCATCGCCGCGCGCGCCATGGCCCGCGACGCCGAGGCGCGCTATGCCACGGCCAGCGAGATGGCCGCCGACATCCGCACCTGGTTCGACCAGCCCCGGGCGGCCGCCCCGTCGAAGGAAGAGCGCGCCGAGGCGCGCCGGCTCAAGAAGGCCACCCAGCGCCCGGCCGCGCGCCGCTGGCCCTGGGCGGTGGCCGGCGCCTCGGCGGCCCTGCTGGCCATCGCAGCGGCCGGCCTGGCGGTCGTGATGCGCGCCGGGCCGCCGTCCGGCGCCTCGGAAGCCGCGGCGGCGCGCGCAGCGCCCTCCGGGTCGGGCGCCGCCGTGGCGGGCCTCTCGTCGGGCCGCGACGCGTCCACCACTCCCGCGGCGGGCCACGCGCCCGGGGCCGCAGCCCACGAGGGCGACATCGTGCTCAGCGGCGGCGTGCCCGTCGTGGGGGCCACGCCCTCCGCAACGGCAGCGGCCATCGCCGGGACCGGCTCGCCTGGGGCCAACGCGACCGGCGCCTCCGGCGCGCCCGGCGCCACGGGCTCGGCGCCAGCGGGCATCACAGGGTCAGACGTCGGCCCGGCACCAACGCCCGGCACCCGGGCGCCCGCCACGGGTGCCACCGCCACCGCCACCGGCCCCGCCGAGCCGCGCCCGGCCGCCCCGCGCGCCGCCGCGGCCGGGGCGCGCAACCCGGCCGCCGGTGCGGGCGCGTCCCGCGACACGCAGGCCCGGCGCGCCGCCGCCCAAGGTGGTGCCGGCTCGGCCAACGCGGCCCCCGGACCAACGGCCACCAGCGGCACGGGCACGCTGCAGCTGGCCATCAGCCCTTGGGGGCAGGTGGAGGTCAACGGCCAGCCGGCGGGCACTGCCCCCCCGCTCACCCAGCTCACGCTGCCGGTGGGCAACCAGGTCATCACGGTGCGCAACGCCGACTTCCCGCCCATCACCGTGACCGTCCAGGTGCAAGCCGACAAGCCGGCGTGGGTGCGGCACCGCTTCGGGCAGTGAGTGACCCGCATGCCGCGAACCGAACCGCCCGTCACCCCTGAGCCGGCCGCCACCGGGCCGCGCCCGCTGCGGTCATCGGGCGCGGCGGGCACCAGCGGCGGGCGCCATGCAGGTCGCCAGGCCCTCGGCCGTTCGGCGGGACGCATCTCGTCGATCGCGGCACTGGCTGGCGTGGTGCTGGCCGGTTGCGCGAGCCCTTCGAACGCGCCGACTTCGGCCGCCACGCTGGTACCTCCCTCGCTGGCCGAGCTCATGCAGCGCCCGGCCGAACGCGCGCTGGTCGACGGCATCCGCCTGTACGACGACGCGCAGTACGCGCAAGCCGAGGCGCAACTGCGCAAGGCGCTGGCCGCCGGCCTGGCCGACGCCCGCGACCGCGCCAGCGCACACAAGCTGCTGGCCTTCATCACTTGCACCACCGAGAGGCTGGCCGACTGCGCGGCGCAGTTCGCCGCGGCACGCGCCGCCGACCCCGCCTTCCAGCTCAGCCGCTCCGAATCGGGCCACCCGGTGTGGGGGCCGGTGTACCGACGCACGCTGGCGCCCTGACGGCCTGACGGCCTGACCCGCTGACACCCTGACACCGGTCTTCCGGTGCGCCGCGCGGGGCGCCCGAACACCCGCCGCTATCATCCCGGCGCTCATGCAAAGCTCCCCGGCCGCCCTGCGGCCGAAGCCCTCCGCCCTGCCGCGCGCCCCGGCGCTGGCCGGTCACGACGCCGCTGCCCCGGCACCGGTCGTGTACCGCCTGCCGCTGCGTGTGTACTGGGAAGACACCGACGCCGGCGGCATCGTCTTCTACGCCAACTACCTCAAGTTCTTCGAACGCGCGCGCACCGAGTGGCTGCGCGCCCTCGGCGTGCACCAGCAGGCGATGCGCGAGCGCACCGGCGCGATCTTCGTCGTCACGCACACCGGCACGCACTACCGCGCCCCCGCCCGGCTGGACGACGCGCTGGAAGTCACCGTGGCCGTGCAGCACACCGGCCGCGCCAGCCTGCAGCTGGCCCAGCAGGCGTGGCGCGGCGACACGCTGCTGGCCGACGGCGAGGTGCGCATCGGCTGCGTCGAGGCCGCCACGCTGAAGCCCTGCCGCATCCCTGCCGAAGTGCTGGAACTTCTCTAACGCCACAAGAACGATGAGCCAGAATCTCTCCATCACCGCGCTGGTGCTGCAGGCCAGCCCCGTCGTGCAGGTCGTGATCGCCGGCCTGGCCGTCGTCTCGGTCGTCAGCTGGGCGGTGATCTTCGCCAAGCTCTTCGGCCTGCGGCGCGTGCGCGGCGGCAACGAAGGCTTCGAGCGCGAGTTCTGGTCCGGCCGCAGCCTGACCGAGATGAACCAGGCCATCGGCAGCAAACCGAGCACCGCCCCGATGGAGCGCATCTTCGCCAGCGGCATGCGCGAGTTCCTCAAGCTGCGCGAACGCCGGCTCGATGCCGGCGCGCAACTGGACGGTGCGCGCCGCGCGATGCGCGCCAGCTACCAGCGCGAGATCGACGTGGTCGAGAGCAACCTGAGCTTCCTCGCCTCGGTCGGCTCGGTCAGCCCGTATGTCGGCCTGTTCGGCACGGTGTGGGGGATCATGCATGCCTTCACCACCTTCGGCACGCTGCAGCAGGTGACGCTGTCCAGCGTGGCGCCGGCCATCGCCGAGGCACTCGTCGCCACCGCCATCGGCCTGTTCGCCGCCATTCCGGCGGTGGTGGCCTACAACCGGCTGGCGCGCGACATCGACCGCATCGCCATCCAGCTGGAGACCTTCATCGAGGAGTTCACCAACATCCTGCAGCGCAATGCCGGCGGCGGCAGCGCGGGCGTGTCGGCGACGACGCAGATCCACACCACGCAGGCCCCGGGGGCACGCTGACATGGCCGCCCCCACGCTCACAGCGGTCGCTGCCCCAACGGCCCCGCAGGGGCCACTTCGTGCCCCAGGGGGCCGTCAGCGCCTTCGGGCGGCCGGGCGGCGCTGACCATGGCCGCCATCATGGGCCGCAGCGGCGGCCGGCGCCGCCGCAGCATCGGCGAGATCAACATGGTGCCATTCATCGACGTCATGCTGGTGCTGCTGGTGATCTTCATGGTCACCGCGCCGCTCATCACCACCGGCGTCGTCGACCTGCCCTCGGTGGGCAAGGCCGCCCAGCGTCCGGCCAAGGTGGTGGAGGTGATCGTCGGCAACGACGAGCAGCTCAGGCTCAAGCTGGACGGCGGCGAGCCGGCACCGGCCACGCTACGCGACCTGGTGGGGCGCGTGCGCCAGGCCCAGGGCAACGATGTCGAGGCGCCGGTGGTCATCAGCGCCGACCGCAACGTCAAGTACGAGGCGGTGGTAAAGGTGATGGACACGCTGCAGCGCGCAGGCGTCAGGCGCGTGGGCCTGTCGGTCAAGCAGGCGGCGAACTGAAAGCCGCGGCGGCGATCAGACAGCCCGATGGCCAGCAGCACCGCCACCGAACGACAGGACGACCTGCTGCCGCGCGCCGCCGGGGGCGCGAGCGCGGGCATCGCGGCGTCGCTGGGAGCGCACGCCGTGCTGCTGGCGGCGCTGGCCGGCGTGGTGCAGTGGCAGACCCAGTCGCCCACCGTGGCCGCAGCCGAGCTGTGGTCCAGTGTCCCCGAGGTCGCCGCAGCACCCCCCGCGCCCGCCCCGGCCCCGGTGCCCGCCCCGGCACCCACGCCCGCCCCGGCGCCACCGGCGCCACCGGTGCCACCACCGCCGGCCCCGGCGGTGAAACCGCCGGACATCGTCACCGAGCAGGCCGCGCGCCAGCGGGCCGAACGTGAACGCCTGGAGCGCGATCAGCGCGAGCGGCGCGAGCGCGAGGCGCGCGAACAGAAGGAGCGTGCCGCTGCGGCCGCCGAGCAGCGGCGCCAGCAACAGGAGGCGGTGGCCGATCGAGCCCGGCAGGAGCAGTTGCGGCGCATCATGGAAGGCGCGGGCAGTACCGGCAACTCGCCCGCCGGCACCGCGCCGCGCGACGCGGCGCCCTCGGCCAGCTACATCGCGCGGCTGGCCGCGCTCATCCGCGGCAACTCGGTGTTCAGCGGCGAGGTCACGAACAACGCCGCCACCGAGGTGGAGGTGCGCACCGCCGCCGGGGGTGCCATCCTCTCGCGAAGGCTGGTCAAGAGCAGCGGCAACACGGCGTGGGACGACGCCGTGCTGCGCGCCATCGACAAGACCGCCAAGCTGCCGCCAGACACCAGCGGCCGCGTGCCGCCGACGTTGATCATCGCGTTCCGGCCGAAGGAATAGGCGCTCCCGCACCCGAGGCCGGCCGACGGGCGCAGGCCGCCTACCCCACGCGCGGCGTCGTGCTTGGCTGCACGCCTTCGGGCACCGGCCGGCCCGCCACTGGCGCTGTGGCCAGCCGCGGATTCGCGTACCGCGCGATGAAGGCGCGGTCGATGTGGTTCTTCCACCACCACGCCCAGCGCCCCTCGGCGCTCCACGCACCCCACGAAGCGATGGCCCGCCGCGCACCGCACGAGACCAGGT
The DNA here is from genome assembly GCA_016789865.1 of Rubrivivax sp. Lineage (GTDB taxonomy): Bacteria > Pseudomonadota > Gammaproteobacteria > Burkholderiales > Burkholderiaceae_C > Rubrivivax. Next base: position 25,394 of record JAEUPC010000173.1, on the reverse strand, counting down.
TCAGCGTGCGCGCCTGCGGCATGTGCCGCTGCAGGCGCGGCGTGGCGGCCTCGCCGGCCATGCACCAGGCGCGCAGATTGGCCGCCAGCGGCGGGCCGGCGCGCACGGCGTAGACGCCGCTCTTCGCATGCGGTGCGTCGATGCGCGAAGCCACGTCGCCGGCCGCGAAGACCTCGGGGTGCGAGCCGCTTTGCAGCGTCGGCCCGGTGACGATGAAGCCGGCGCCGTCCAGCGCCAGGCCACTGCCCGCCACCCACGCAGGCGCCTCGGCGCCGGTGACCACCACCGGCACATCGCAGGCCACGCGCGCGCCGCCGGCCAGCACCACCGCGTCGGCACGGACCTCCACCACGCCGTCGCGGAACTGCGTGACGCGCGCGCGCTGCAGGGCCGCCTCGGCGCGCCGGATGACGGCCTCGGGGTAGCCGGCCAGCGGCCGCTGGCCGCCCAACACCAGCGCGACGCGGCCCGCGTCACCGTCATGCCCCCCGAGTGCCGTGAGGCGGAACTGCAGCGCCAGCGCCAGCTCCACACCGGCCGCGCCGCCGCCGATCACCACCACGTCCTGCGCCCGCTGCGCCGCGGCGTCCAGCAGGTCCTCGACGTCGGCCAGGAAGTGCTCGATCGGCCGCACGAACAGCGCATGCGCGCGAGCGCCGGGGATGCGGCCGCGGTCCATCACCGCGCCGGTGTCGACCGAAAGCACGTCGTAGCCGAGGGTGCGCCCGTCGGCCAGGCGCACCAGGCGCCGCGCCGCGTCCAGGCTGACCGCCATGTTCTCTACCAGCTGCGCGCCGGCGCCTGAGGCCAACGGCGCGAGCTGGATCGCCGCTTGCTCGGCCAGGTAGTGGCCGGCCACCACGCCGGGCACCATGCCCGAGTACATCTGGCGCAGGAACGGCGTGACCAGCGTCACCTCGGTGGCGGCAAAGCGCTCGCGCGCCATCGTCGCCAGCACATGCACATGGGCGTGGCCGCCGCCCAGCATCAACAGTCGCTTCACGGCGCGAAGCGTAACCCGGCCACGTGGGCCACCGACCGGCCGCCGGTGTTGTCGGCATCGGCCCCGACGAGGACCGCCAGCAGCGGCGGCACGTCGGCGCTCTCGTCGCCGAACGCGCGCCGCCAGTCGGCGGCGATGTCGCGCTCCTCGTCCCACCAGCGGTCCAGCGCGTCGTCACGGTTGCGCAGCACGATCACGCGCACGCGGCGCGAGTACGGGTTGGCGATCAGCGCATCGCGCGGCTCGGCGTGCCCCCACACCCAGCACAGCGTCGCCGCGGGCAGGTTCTCGCCGGTTTTGCTGCGGGCCAGGCGCAGCAGCTGGCGTTCTATGAACGGCACGCGCGCCAGCGGCAGGTCGAACGCCAGGCACACCTTGGCGGCCGCGTCGTCGCCGGCCTTGCTGGCCAGGTCGACCGCACCGTTGGCATGCTCGAGCCGCCAGCCCCAGCGCAGGCGCGGCGCCGCACGCTGGCCCGGCAGGTCGAACACGAGGTGGCCGTAGGAGGCTTCGGCCTGCACGCGCACCGCGGCGCGGCCATCGACGGTGCCGGCGATGAAGCGGGTCATCGGCGGGCGCTGCTGCGGCAGCCCCGCCTCGCGCCAGCCCGCGCCCAGCACGCCATCGGCCGAGACCAGCGGCCCGGGCTGTGCAAGCGCGCCTGGCGTGGCCCCCAGCAGCGCTGCGACGAGGGCCGCCGCGAGTGGTGCGGCCAGCGCTGTCCGCACCGGAATCCGCAGGGGAGTCCGCCGCGGGGCCGGCGCCACCACCGGCAATGCAGGTGGCCGCAGCGCCGTCCGCGTCGTCCGCGCCGAGGCGCCGCGGATCAACCGCGCCGCCAATCGTGGAACCGCTGCACCCAGCGCAAGAGCCCCTGCGGCGCATGCGCACGCTTCCACTCGCCGGCGGCGTACTTGTTCGCCTCGGCCAGCGTCGGGTAGGTGTGGATGGTGCCGAGAATCTTGTTCAGGCCCAGGCCATGCTTCATCGCCAGCACGTACTCGGCCAGCAGGTCGCCGGCATGCACGCCGACGATGGTCACGCCGAGGATGCGGTCCTTGCCCGGCGCCGTGAGCACCTTCACCCAGCCATGCGCGGCGCTGTCGGCGATGGCGCGGTCGAGGTCGTCGATGCCGTACTTCGTCACCTCGAAGGCGATGCCTTTCTCCTTGGCCTCGGCCTCGTTCAGGCCGACGCGCGCCACCTCGGGGTCGATGAAGGTGGCCCACGGAATGACCGAGTAGTCGGCCTTGAACTTCTTGAACGTGCCGAAGAGACCGTTGACCGCCGCGTACCACGCCTGGTGCGCCGCGGTGTGCGTGAACTGGTAGGGCCCCGCCACGTCGCCGGCGGCCAGGATGTTGGGGTAGATCGTCTGCAGGTATTCGTCGGTGACCACCGTGCGCTGCGTCGGGATGCCCAGCTCTTCGAGCCCGAAGCCTTGCAGCCGCGCCACGCGGCCCACGGCGCACAGCAGCAGGTCGAAGGTGATGCGCTTGGTCTGCCCGCCGGCTTCGACTTCGATCCACTTGCTGCCGTCGGCCTCCTTGCCGCAGCGCAGCGCCTTGTGGCCGGTGAGCACGGTCACGCCGTCGGCTTCCAGCGCCTGCTTGGCGAAGGCCGAGACCTCCTCGTCCTCGCGGATCATGATGCGCGGCAGCATCTCCACCTGCGTGACCTGCGAGCCCAGCCTCGCGAAGCTTTGCGCCAGCTCGCAGCCGATCGGCCCGCCGCCCAGCACCACCAGGCGAGCGGGCTGCTCGCGCAGGTCCCACAGCGTGTCGCTGGTGCGGTAGCCCACGTCGTCGATGCCCGGCAGCGGCGGCACGAAGGGTCGCGCGCCGGTGGCAATCACGATGCTGCGCGTGGAAAGCACGCTCGTGCTGCCGTCTTCGCGGGTGATCTGCACGTGCCACGGGTCGAGGACCTTGGCGGTGCCGATCTGCACGTCCACGCCCAGGCCCGTGTAGCGCTCGACCGAGTCGTGCGGCTCGATCGCCTTCACGATGCCGGCCACGCGCTCCATCACCTGCGCGAAGTTCAGCTCGCAGCTCGCGCTCTGGATGCCGTAGTCGGCGCTGTGCCGCATCTGGCGCACCAGCGTGGCCGTCTTGATCAGCGCCTTGCTCGGCACGCAGCCGTAGTTCAGGCAGTCGCCGCCCATCTTGTGGCTCTCGACCAGCGTCACCTTGGCCTTCACCGCAGCGGCGATGTAGCTGGTGACCAGGCCCGCCGCACCGGCACCGATGACCACCATGTTGCGGTCGCAGCTCTTGGGCTTCTTGTGCGCCCACTTCGCGTACACGCGTCGCGACTTCACCGCATCGACGATCTTCTTGGCGATCAGCGGGAACAGGCCCAGCAGCACGAAACTCGCCAGCAGCCCCGGCGAGACGATGCCGGCCAGCGAGTCGATCTTCGCCAGCTGCGTGCCCGCGTTCACGTACACCACAGTGCCGGCCAGCATGCCCAGCTGGCTCACCCAGTAGAAGGTGGCCGCCTTCATCTTCGTCAGGCCCATCAGCAGGTTGATGACGAAGAACGGAAAGATCGGCACCAGCCGCAGCGTGAACAGGTAGAACGCGCCCTCGCGCTCGATGCCCTTGTCGATGTCGGCCAGCCGCGCGCCGAACTTGCCCTTCACGCCGTCGCGCAGCACGTAGCGCGAAACCAGCATCGCCAGCGTGGCGCCCACGCTGCTGGCGAAGCTCACCACCACCGTGCCCACCAGCAGCCCGAACACGGCGCCGGCCAGGAGCGTCATGATCGCCGCGCCCGGCAGGCTCAGCGCCGTCACCGCCACGTAGGCGAGGAAAAAGAGGCCGGCCACCAGCAACGGCTTGGCGGCGTACAGCGCCGCGAAGTCGGCCTGCGCGCCCTTGATGTAGGCCAGGCTCAGGAAGCGCCCGAGATCGAAGGCGAAAAAAGCGACGACCAGCGCCACGATGAGGGCCATCAGCCCCAGCTTCTTGGAATTCATTCTTGCTCCTCGCAGCCCGGCAATGCGCCGGCCACCCGCTCTGGCGGGTGTGTCGTTTGTCCCCGTACGCAGGTTACAGGGTTCGGGATGTCATCGCGACCCGAAGGCCACCCAACCCGCGGCCAGCCGCGTTGCGACGGTCAGCGCGCACAGCGCCGCGAAACCGTACGCCCACCACCCGAAGTGCTGCGGAAGCAGGCACATCAGCGCAAAGCAGGCGATGGTCTCGCTGCCCTCGGTGAGCCCGCCGAGATAGAACAGACCCTTCGATGGATGGGCGGTGCTCTTCAGCCCGCGCCGCTCGGCCAGCGCGGCAAACGCCAGGAAGGTGGAGCCGGTGCCGATGAAGGCCGCCAGCAGCACCGCCGCCGGCAGTGCGTTGGCGGCCGGGTCGGCCACGGCAAAGGCCAGCGGCACGCTGGCGTAGAACAGGAAGTCGAAGGCGATGTCGATGAAGGCGCCGCGGTCGGTGGCCTGGGTCAAACGCGCCAGCGTGCCGTCCAGCCCGTCGGCGATGCGGGAGCAGAGGATCAGGCCCAGCCCGACGAGCGGCCGCCCGCAGGCGATGGCCACCGCCCCGGCCAGTCCGAGCACGAGCCCGGCCACGCTCACCGCATCGGCGCCCACGCCCAGCGCGGCCAGCCGCGCGGCGCCCCATGCCAGCGGCACGCGCACGCTGGCCAGCACGGCACGGTCGAGCATCGGCCGCGGGCCTTGTCAGGCCGCTCGGGAAGACACCGTGGGCGCCACCCCGGCGCGCGTGTCGCCTGCGGAGGTTGGCGCCGCCGCCGGGGGTTGTGCTGCCAGCGACGGCAGGGCCGGCGTTGCCGATCGTGCGGACTGTGCCGGTGGTGCCAAGGTGTCCGCAGGCAGCGGATGCGGCTGCCCCAGCCACAGCCGCACGCCGAAGCCGCGGGCCACCTCCAGCAGTTCCAGGCGCCCTCCGTGTGCACGTGCCACGCGGTCGGCCAGCGCCAGGCCCAGGCCGGCCAGCGCGCCGTCGCCCGGCGCCACGGAGCCGGGCTCGCCGGGCTCGCCGGCTTCCGCGGTCATCGCCTGGCGCAGCTGCGCCAGCCGTTCGGCGCTCACGCCGGGGCCGTCGTCCATCAGCGTGACCGCCGCGTCGTGCACTTGCACGCGCACCGCATGCGCACCGTGCCGGACGCAGTTGTCCAGCAGGTTGATCAGGGCCGCGGCGAGCAGGTCCTCGTCAGCCGCCGGGCACACGGCGGGCGTCAGGACCTCCACCGCCAGGCCTTCCAGCGGCACGCGCGCCACGAGCGCCGCCACGTCCACCGGCGCGCGCGCCAGCTTGCCGCTGCTGCGGAACAGCGCCAGCAGCGCCCCCACCACGTGCGACAGCCGGCCGCTGGCGCTGCGCAGCCGCGCCAGGCGGGGCTGCAACTCGGCCGGGGCCTCGCGCTGCGCCACCGCCAGTTGCGCCTCCAGCCCGGCCAGCGGCGTGCGCAGCGCATGCGCGGCGTGGGCGCTGAAATCACGCTCGGCCGCGGCGTGCTGCGCCAGCCGCCGGCCGAGCTCCTGCACCGCCGCATGCACCGGCTGCAGTTCGGCCAGTGCGGGCGGCGGCAGGGTGGCGTCCGCGCGCAGCGGGTCGTACCGCGCCAGCACCTGCGCCAGATCGGCCAGCGGGCGCGTCTCCTGCTCCAGCCGCAGGCGCAGCCAACCCAGCCCCGCCAGACTGACCAGCAGCGCGGCCCCGATGGTGCCGGCCGCCAGCTCCAGCGACGCCTCCAGGCGCTCGCGCGACGCCTGGCCCACCAGGAGCCAGCGGTCGTTTCCCAGCGGTCGCGCGCGCACGCGCCAGCCCCGGGCACCCTCGACGAAGCCGGCCGCGACGACGGCGGGCACCTTGGCCATCGGTTCCGGCGGCGCGTTCGGCGAGCGGTCCAGGAGTCGACCCTGCCGGTCCAGCACCTGCCAGGCAAACGGCGGCTCTTCCACCGGCGCGGGGGTACCCCGGTTCATCGCAGCGTCATGCCCTGCGGTGGTTGCACCCGGCAGCTGGGCGGCCGAGCCGGGCACCATCACCAGCGCTTCCGTGGTGGCCACGAGGCCGTCGTCGAGCAGTTCTCCGACTTCGTCGCGCAGCCACAGCGTGAGCACCGCGCTGGCGGCCACCACCCAACCCAGCGCCAGCATCACCACGAAGCGGGACAGCCGCCGCCGCAACGACGGCAAGGCGGCTGCGCCCGCCACCGGCACCCCGTTCACCGCGGTTCCACGACGCGGTAGCCGAGGCCGCGCACGGTTTCGATGAGGTCCCGGCCGAGCTTGCGCCGCAGTGCCGAGATGTGCACCTCCAGCGCGTTGCTCGTCACATGCGCATCGTTGCCGAGCACGAGGCGGTCGAGCTCGGACTTGGTGACCACGCGCCCGGCGCGGCGTGCCAGCGCCTCCAGCAGCGCCCACTCGCGCGCGGTGATCTCCACGCGTTGCAGGCCCTGCCCGTCGCCGGCATCGCGCCAGGCGCTGCGCCCTTCGAGGTCGACCTGCACGCCGCCGGCAAAGGTCAGCCGTGCGCTGCCAGGCACGGCATGGCTGCGCCGCAACACCGCGCGCAGCCGCGCCAGCATCTCCTCGGGCGCGAATGGCTTGACCAGGTAGTCGTCGGCACCGCTGTCCAGGCCGCGGATGCGGTCGGCGACGCGGTCGCGGGCGGTCAACATCAGCACCGGCCGCGTGTCGCCATGCGCCCGGCGGGCGCGCACCCAGTCGACACCCGAGCCGTCGGGCAACTGCCAGTCCACGAGCAACGCGTCGAAGGGCTCATCTTCGACCACGTGCGCCGCCATCAGGTTCGTACACCACTCGACCACGTGGCCCTCGGCGCGCAGGTAGTCGCGCAGGCCCTCACCCAGCAGCGTGTCGTCTTCCAGAAGCAGCAGGCGCATGGGTGGCATTGTCGCGCGGCATCTCGCAGCGACCTCCCGGATGCTGGAAGCGCGGAAGAAGCTGCCGCTCGACTTCAGATCCACTTCAGTTCGACTCAGGTCCGCTTCACCCCAGACGTTCAAACTGCATGGATGTTTGACCGTTCGCAAGCATCTGCCCAGCTCATCGGCACCGACAGGCCGCGCGCCCGCAGCCCCGAGGCGCTGTTCATGCTGGCCAGCGTGGTGATGCTGCTGGTGGGCAACCGGCAGTTCCTCGAGCTGGCGCTCGCCGGCCGCGCGCCCGGTGACCCCGCCACGTGGCTGTTCGGCACCGCGCTCGCGGTGGCGCTGGTGGCCATCAACTTTCTGCTGCTGGCGCTGCTGGCCTGGGGGCGGCTCGCCAAGGCCGTCGTCGCGCTGGCCTTGCTCGCCACCGCGGCCATCGCGCACTTCGTCGACAGCTTCGGCACCTACATCGACCCGGCGATGCTGCGCAACGCGCTGCACACCGACTGGGGCGAGGCGCGCGAGCTGCTCGGCGCACGCCTTGCGCTGTGGCTGCTGGTGGGCGCGGCGCTCCCGGCTTGGTGGCTGCTGCGCCGGCCCTTGGCGCGCCGTCCGTGGCCGGCCGCGCTGGCGCATCGGGGCGTGGCCATCGGCCTGGCGCTGCTGCTGCTGGTGGTTGCCCTGTGGTCGGTGTTCCAGCCGCTCGCCTCGCTGATGCGCAACCAGCGCGAACTGCGCTACCTGGTGACACCGGGCAACGTCGTGGTCTCCGCACTCAGCCTGGTGCGGCGCGCCCGCCAGGAGCCGGCCGGGCCGTTGCTGGCCGTCGGCACCGACGCCCGCCCCGGGCCGACGTGGCCGGCGCCGCAGCAGGCGCCCTGGCCGGCCGGCGCCACGCTGGCCACGGCGGGCCCGCAGCCTCAGCGCGGGGCGCTCGGCGTGCGCGGCCCTGCCGAGCACCGGGGTGCGGCCCCGGCACCGGGCCAGCCCGCCACGCCGGCCACCCGCCCGCGCGCCGTCGTGCTGGTGGTCGGCGAGACGGCGCGTGCGGCCAACTGGGGGTTGAGCGGCTACGCGCGCCCCACCACCCCCGAACTGGCCGCGCTGCCGGTCATCAACTTCGCCGGCGTCTCCAGCTGCGGCACCGACACCGAATCGTCGCTGCCCTGCATGTTCGCCGCCGTCGGCCGGCGCCAGTACGACGAGCGGCGCATCCACCGCAGCGAGAACCTGCTGCACGTGGCCGCGCGGGCCGGCGTCGGCGTGCACTGGCGCGACAACCAGTCCGGCTGCAAGGGCGTGTGCGACGGCTTCGCGCAGGACACGGTGGCCGCGCTCGCCCCGGCGCTGTGCAGCGACGGCCATTGCCTCGACGAGGGCCTGCTGCACGACCTGCCGGCGCTGTTGCGCGGCACCGGTGCGGCGCATGCGCCGCCGCCGCCGGCACCGGGCGCAGCGGGCGCAGCGGCAAGCGCTGCGAGCCCGGTGCGCCTGGTGGTGCTGCACCAGATCGGCAACCACGGCCCGGCCTACCACCGGCGCGTGCCGCCGGGCGCGCGCCACTTCCAACCGGCCTGTAAAAGCGACGACCTGCGCCAGTGCAGCATCGAGGGCATCGTCAACGCCTACGACAACGCGTTGCGCTACACCGACCACGTGCTGGCCACGTTGATCCGCCAGTTGCAGGCCCAGGAGATCGACAGCGCCGTCCTCTATGTCTCCGACCATGGCGAATCGCTGGGCGAGCACGGCCTGTTCCTGCACGGCATGCCCTACGCCATCGCCCCGGCCGTGCAGCGGCAGGTGCCGATGGTGATGTGGGTCTCGCCCGGCTTCGCCGCCGCGCGCGGGCTGGACCTGAGCTGCCTGGCTGCTCGCGCGGGCCGGGCCGGCCACTCGCACGACCAGCTCTTCCACACCGTGCTCGGGCTGCTGGACGTGCAGACCTCGGCGCGCGAAGCGCCGCTGGACCTCACCGACGGTTGTGTGCGCCCGCGCGCGACGGCACTGGCGCCGCATGCGGGTTGACCGGGCAGGCGGCACCCTGGCATTGGCGGCGCTGGCGCTGCTGATCCTGTGGGAGTGGCTCGGTGCCGACCTGCCGGCGGCACGCCTGTTCGGCACGGCGCAGGGCTTCGCGCTGCGCCATGACTGGTGGCTGAGCGCCGTGCTGCACGACGGCGTGCGCGACTTCGCCTGGGTGCTGGCGCTGGTGCTGGGCCTCAATGTCGTGGTGCCGCTGACGCCGGCGCTGACGCGCCGCGAACGCCTGTGGTGGTGCGCCGCCACGCTGGCCGGCGCGGCCCTCGTGCCGCTGCTCAAGCAGCAAAGTCTCACCAGCTGCCCTTGGGACCTGAGCGAATTCGGCGGCCTGGCGCAGCACCTGCCGCACTGGAGGCAGTTCCTTCCCTTCGGCGTGGCCGACGGCGGCGGCGGGCACTGCTTTCCGTCGGGCCACGCCACCTCGGCGTTCTGCTTCTTCAGCGGCGGCTTCGCACTTGGCCGTGCGCACCCACGGGCAGCCCGCCGCTGGACCTGGGCCGTGCTCGCGGCCGGCCTGATGCTGGGTCTCGTGCAGCTTGCCCGCGGCGCGCACTTCCCGAGTCACACGCTGTGGAGCGGCTGGTTGTGCTACAGCTTGAACCTGGTGCTGGCCCGGTGGCTGCCGCGGCCAGCCGCGCCGACGCCGGTTCCGCAGCGCACGCCGGGGCTGGGGCCCGGCGCCGTTTCGGCGTCGGTCAGCCTGCGTCGCCCAACCGCCTGATACGGCCACGCATTCAATGCGGTGACAAGGCGCGAAGCCGAAGACAGTGCTGGCGCACGGCCAGGCGCGGCAACGCGGTCAGCGCGTTGAATGCGAAGCCGCATGAGCACGCTGATCGCCGCCCGGGAAGCCCCGGGCACACGCTGCGACGAAACGGCCCGGGTGTGGCATGAACGGCGGCCGCACCGCCGACGCCGGCCGCAGAATGGCCCGCATCGTCCTTGCGGGAGTCTTGTGCCGATGTTGCCGACCGCCACCTTGCGCAGCGAGCGCGCCCGCCGCCATCTCGCGCTGGCGCAGCGCGTGGCCGATGCCCACCGTGGGCTGCACGACGCCACGCTGCTGTCGTTCATCTCCGGCTCGACGGTCGACGATCTGGTCGACGAGCTGTCGGACATCGACATGAGCGTGGTCTTCGACGCACTGCCGCCGGTGGCCGCGCTGCGAGCGGCGTGCCGTGCCGCCGGCGACGGCGAGTGGACCTGGTCGATGGGCGATCTCGACCAGGGCGGCCCGGGCGTCGTGGCCTTCCGCGTCGACGGCATCGAAACGCAGATCGGCTACTCGACCACCGCCGCGCTGACCGACGACCTCGACGACCTGCTGGTGCGCCACAACCCCGACACACCGAGCCACAAGCTTGCCGAGGGCATCGCCAAGGCGCTGCCGCTGGCGGGTGCCGGGCGGCTGGCGGCGTTGCAGGCGCGCCTGGCCGACTTCCCGCCCGGCCTCGCAACAGCGATGGTCGAGCATGGGCTCAACGCCAGGCCCACCCATTGGCGCGCCGCCGCGCAGATCGTGCACCGCGACGCGCCGCTGTGGAGCCGCGAGATCGTGGTCGAGGCCGCGTACGCGATGCTGCACGTGCTCTGCGGCCTGAACCGGCGCTGGTTCACGCGCTTCCAGCTCAAGCGCATGCAGCGCCTGGCCGAGAAGCTGCCGCTGGCGCCGCACGACCTGGCCCGGCGTCTGGAACAGCTGCTGATCGCGCCACCACGCGAGGCCTTCGAGGCCCTGCACGCGCTCGAAGCAGAAGTGCTGCAACTGGTCGAGACCCACCTGCCCGGCGTCGACACCGCAGCCGCCCGGCGGCGGCATGCCGGCTATCGATCACGCTGACCGGGCATCGGCGACGCGGGCCGCGGTCACCGGCCGCGATGACGGCCCGCGACAGGCGATGGCGGCCCGTGATGACCCGCCGCCCCTCCAGCGCTGCGCCGGCGCCATGTCAGTCGGCAGCCGGTGCTTCAAGGCGCGGCGGCGCCAGCGGGCGCCGCCGCCGCCAGCGCATGCGCCAGCGCGTCCACCCGGACCGGCTTGGTCAGGTAGTCGTCCATGCCGGCGGCGAGGCACTGCTCGCGGTCGCCCTGCATCGCGTTGGCCGTCATCGCCACGATGCGCGGGCGCCGGCCCTCGGGCCACGTGGCCACGATGCGCCGCGCGGCCTCCAGCCCGTCCATCTCCGGCATCTGCACGTCCATCAGCACCACGTCGTACGGCTGGCGGGCCACCGCCTCGATCGCCTCGATGCCGCTGGCCGCCACGTCGGCGCGGTAGCCCATCTGCGAGAGCAGCCTGAGCGCCAGCTTCTGGTTCACCAGGTTGTCTTCGGCCAGCAGGATGCGCAACGGGTGGCGCTCGGCCTGCCCGGCATCGATGGCTGCCCGGGCCCCTGCGGCGGCCGGAGCCAACGCGGCCTGTGTTCCGGGCGCCGGCGTCGCGGCCTGCACGGCCGGCGCGCGGACGTGGAAGCGGAACGTGCTGCCGCGCCCCGGCCCCGCGCTCTGGGCGCTCATCGTGCCGCCCATGGCTTCGGCCAGCCGCTTGCTGATGGCCAGCCCGAGGCCCGTGCCGCCGTACCTGCGCGTGGTGCTGCTGTCGGCCTGGCTGAAGCTCTGGAAGAGCTTACCCAGGCCCTCCGGCGTGAGGCCGATGCCGCTGTCGCGCACGGCGAAGTGCAACTCGTCGCCGGCGCCCCGGTGCACGCTCAGCCGGACCTCGCCCGAGGCGGTGAACTTCAGCGCATTGCTCAGCAGGTTGAGCAGGATCTGGCGCAGCCGCGTCACGTCGCCCCTCACCGCGCGCGGCACATCGTCGGCCACCGTCACTGTCAACGCCAGCCCGTTCTCGTCGGCCCGGTGGCGCACCACGTCCAGCGCGGCCTTCACGCAGCCGCGCAGGTCGAAGGGTTCGGCCTCCACGTCCAGCCGGCCGGCCTCGATCTTGGAAAAGTCGAGGATGTCGTTGATCACCGTGAGCAGCCCCTCGCCGCTGTCGCGAATGGTGCGCGCGTAGTCGCGCTGCGTCTCGTCAAGCGGGGTGTCCAGCAGCAGTCCGCTCATGCCGATGACGCCGTTCATCGGGGTGCGGATCTCGTGGCTCATCGTGGCCAGGAAGGCGCTCTTGGCTTCGTTGGCGCTCTCGGCCAGGCGCCGGGCCGCCTCGGCCTCCGTGCGTGCGGTTTCGGCCTGGGTGCGTGCCTCGCGCGCTTCGGCGCTGCGTTGTTCGAGCTGCACGGTGCGCTCGGCCACCTTGGCCTCCAGGCTTTCGCCGAAGCGCACGTTATCCAGCGCCACGGCGGCCTGCGCGGCGAGCACGCCCAGCAGGTTGCGGTCTGTGTGGTGAAAGCGGCCATAGGCGCCGTCGAGGTCGGCGTACAGGTGGCCGGTGACCCGGCCCGCGGCCACCAGCGGTACCACCAGACAAGAGCGCTGGTCGATCGGCTCGGCCCCCGGCGGGCCATGGCGCAGGCTGATGCCGCGCGTGCGCTGCGCTTCGTCCAGCCAGGGCGTGATGGCCTGCAGCAGCGCCCGGGCGTGCGCACCGGTGTCGGCGCCGACGGGCAGCAGCGAGCCGGCGATGTGCCGGCCACCCCCTTCGTGCTCGAAAACGAGCAGCACGCGCTCGGCGCCGCTCAGTTCGGTGGCTTCGTCGACCAGGAACTCGGCCAGGCCGGCCGCGTTGCGCAATTCGTTCAGGCGCAGCCCGGTGTCGACGAGGCGCTGGAAGGGCCCTTCGAGGCTCTTTCGTCCGGCCAGATGCGCTTCGCGCTCGGTCCTCGGCAAACTCCATGTGCGCGCATGTTGCAGCCAGGCCTGCACGACCTCTTGGCGCTCGCCGATCTTGTTCATGGCGTTGCGGCGCAGCCCCTCGTCGCTGAGGCTGGCCACGTTGTCGACCAGGCGGCGGTAGGCGCGGCGCAGCATTTCCCGGGCGCGCGCAGGCTGGCCGTTGGCTTGCAGCGCCTGGCTGTGGCGCCACCACAGTTCGCCTGGATCGCGGCTGTCCATCTGCCTGGTCGGGCCGAGCTTGCGCTGCAGCTTCATCGCGCGCCGGGTCGCCGCCAGCGCTTCGCGTGGCCTGCCCGCGGCCAGGTGGGCCCGGGCCAAGCGCGCCAGGTAGGTCATCAGCAATCCGAGGTCGTGCTCGGCCACCTGTGCGCAGGCACGCTCGAAGTGGTCGGCCGCCTCGGCCGGACGGCCCTCGTGCAGGGCCGCCCTTCCTGCCGCATCCGCGCCTGCGCCGAAGAACTGTCGCGCCGCCAGTTCGCGCGTCAGCGCGTCGGTCTCGGCCGCGGACGCGCGCGCAGCATCGAGCCGACCGGTGCGCAGCTCCGCGTCGACGAGAGCCCACCCGAGGGTCACCAAGCCGCGGCGAAAGCCCTGGAGCCGGTAGAGGCCGGCCGCCTCGAGGGTCAGTCGTCGTCCGCGGTTGAAGAGCCCCAGCCGAAGGTAGTTCTCACCGAGGTTGGCCGTGTTCATGGCCAGCCCGACCGCATGGGCCGCGGCCTCGTCGACCAGGCGCACCTGCTTGCGCAGGCGAAGCATCTTGCCGAGGTCGGCCTCACGGTTGGCGAGACCGGCGAGCGCGTTGCCGACTCCGGCCGAATCGCCGCACCGGCGGGCCAGCGCGAGTTGGCGTTCCAGCACCCGCTGCGCCTGCGCTGCTCGGCCCAAGGCGTCCAGCGCGACGGCCAGCACGCCCAGCGCACGGCCTTCCAGGGCCGTCAGGCCCAAGGACTGAAAGATCCGGGCGGCGCGCCGCCCATGCGACGCCGCGGCGGGCAGGTCGATGCGCGCGCGCTGCAGCGACCACGACAGCATCATCCGGCTGCGCGCCTCGAGCTCTGCCATAGCGCCGCGCCGCGCCGCCTGCAGCGCTGCGCGCGCGCTCGCGACCGCCTCGTCGACGTTGCCGTCGCGGCACTGCAGGACGGCCCGGCGATGGCCGGCCCAGCTCTGCGCGGCCAGGCATTGCGGCGAGCGCCGGGCCAGGTCGTACAGCGTTTCAGCGTCGGCGCGTGCCGACGCGGGGTCGCCGCTGACCACATGGTTCTCGGCGCGCAGTTCCAGCAGTTCGGCCTGCTGCTCGACGCTCGGGGCCATGCCAACGAGCGCTGCCGTGGCGCGCGCGATGGCATCGCGCGGGTGACCGGTCCAGGTGAGCTGGCGAACCTCGGCCAGCGCCGCGGCGACCGGCCCGTCGACGCGCGCGGCCGTCGAACTCATCGGGCCGCTCCGCTGTCTGCTGACTGTGCCGGTGCGCGCATGGGTGCCTGCCATCGGGAGCCCGGTCTGGCCGGGCGCCGCGGCAGTCTATCGACCGCACCTGGGCCCGCCGCCCGGGCTTGCCCGCGTGTGCGGCGGCCGTGGCGGCCGCAGCGGCCAGCCTGCCGCTGGCTCATCGCGGCGCCGAGGCGAGCGTGACCGGGGCGTCTTCCGGGTAGGCGTAGTGGGCGATCTGGTGCACCACCGAGAACGTCACCAGGCAGGCAGCGGCGAAGGCGGCCAGGCGGGTCTTGATCGAGGTCTTCATCGTTCTCTCCTTGGCGGGTGCACCGAGGTGCGTTGCGATGGGAGAGACTGTGCGCGGCGGACCCTCTTTCAGTCCTGAGAGAAGCTGAAAGCGGGGCTGAAACGTTCTAAGCCGGCGGCAGCGGCCCCGCCGGCTGAGGCCGGGCCTCGTGGCCATAAAGCCAGGCGCTTTGCGCCAGCGGGTCGCCGCGGGCCAGCTCGGCGTCGCGCTGGCGCTGCTCGGGGCCGTCGGGCAGGTGGTTGCGCACCTCGCGGCCGCGGCTCATCAGCTGCACCTGGCTGGCGCGCGGGCGGCGCAGCGCTTCGTAGCGCTGCAGCGCCTCGGGCACGCTGGCCGCGCTGGCTTCGCGCAGGCAGGTGGCCAGCACCTCGGCGTCTTCCAGCGCCTGCGCGGCGCCCTGCGCGAAGAACGGCAGCATCGCATGCGCCGCGTCGCCCAGCAGCGTGGCGCGGCCGTGGCTCCATTGCGGCAGCGGGTCGCGGTCGTACAGCGCCCAGCGCTTGGTGCTCTGCGCCGAGCCGACGAGTTGCCGCAGGCCCTCGTCCCAGCCGGCGAATTCCGCGCGCAGGTCGGTGGTGTCGCCCTCGGCCGTCCACGACTCGGTGCGCCAGTCGCCCGCCGGCACGATGGCCACGACGTTGACGAGCCGCCCGGCGCTGATCGGGTAGTGCACGACATGCCGGCCGGGGCCCAGCCACAGCGTCTGCACCGGGCGCAGCGCCGGCGGCGGCGCCTCGGCGGCCGGCACCAAGCAGCGGAAGGCGCACAGGCCCGAGAAGCGCGCCTGCACCGGCCGATGCAACGCCGGGCTGACGGCGGAGTGGATGCCGTCGGCGCCGATCGCGACATCGGCCCGCACCTCGCTCGTGCCGCCGTCGCGGTGCGCAAACTGCAGGTGCAGCGCGCCCTCGGTCTGCCGCAGCGCGACGCAGCGGTGGTCGAGCTTCAGCTGAGCGGCCGGCAGCGCCGCCTGCAGCATCGCCAGCAGGTCGGCGCGGTGGGCGACGAAGCAGTCTGCGCCATAGAGCCGCCGGCACTCCTCGCCCATCGGCTGCACGAAGAGCACGCGGCCGTCCTGCCAGCGGCGGAACTCCCACGCCGCGTCCAGCCGCACGGCGAACTTCGGCAGTTCGTCGGCCAGCCCCAGGCGCGCCAGCGGCTTGACCATGTTCGGCGCCACCACCACGCCCGCGCCCACCTCGCGCAGCTGCGGCGCCTGCTCGTAGACCGTGGCGTCGAGGCCGGCCTGGCGCAGGAAGAGCGCCGCGGCCAGGCCGCCGAGGCCGCCGCCGACGATGGCGATGCGCATGGAAGGGCGAGTCGATGGGGATGCGGCCCGGGCGCCTGCCCGAGCGCAGGCATCGTAGCCCGTGCGGCGGCGGCCGCGACCTTCGGCCCCGGGCCGAGGCCGGCCGACGCACTCGCACGAGAATGAACCCGTCGCCCCCTTGCAGCCCGCACCCATGCCTGCGTCACCCACCGCCCCCCCGGCCTGGCACGCGCAGCCGGCCGAGGCGGCCCTCGCCGCCCTCGACGCCAGCCCGCAGGGGTTGAGTTCTGCCCAGGTCCGCGAGCGCCTCGCGCGACACGGGCCCAATGTGCTGCCCGAGGGCCGCCGGCGATCGCCGCTGCGCATGCTCGCCGATCAGTTCGCCGACTTCATGATCCTGGTGCTGCTGGCCGCGGCGGTGATCTCCGGCATCGTCGGCGAGCCCGCCGACACCGCGGCCATCGTCGTCATCGTGCTGCTCAATGCCATCATCGGCTTCGTGCAGGAGTGGCGCGCCGAGCGCGCGATGGCCGCGTTGCGCAAGATGGCCGCGCCCACCGCGCGGGTGCGGCGCGATGCCGCGGTGGCCACGCTGCCGGCCCACGAGCTGGTGCCCGGCGACATCGTGCTGCTGGAAGCCGGCAACGTGGTGCCGGCCGACCTGCGCATCGTCGAGGCAGCGCAGCTGCGTTGCGCCGAGGCGGCGCTGACCGGCGAATCGCATCCCGTGGACAAGCGCATCGAGCCCCTGCCCGATGCCAAGCTGCCGCTGGGCGACCGCGCCAGCATGGCCTGGAAGGGCACGCTGGTGGCCCACGGCCGCGGCGCCGGCCTGGTCGTCGCCACGGGCCTGGCCACCGAGCTCGGCCGCATTGCCCGCCTGCTGGCAAGCGCCGAGGAGGTGAAGACCCCGCTGCAGAAGCGGCTGGCGCGTTTCGGCGCGCGGCTGGCGTGGGCGGTGCTGGGGATCTGCGCGGTCATCCTGGTGGCCGGGCTGGCGCGCGGCGAGCCGCCGGCGCTGATGTTCCTTACCGCGGTCAGCCTGGCGGTGGCGGCCATTCCCGAAGCGCTGCCGGCGGTGGTGGCCATCTCGCTGGCGCTGGGCGCGGCCAAGATGGTCCGGCACCACGTGCTGATCCGCCGGCTGCCGGCGGTGGAGACGCTCGGCTCGATCACCTTCATCTGCTCGGACAAGACCGGCACGCTGACGCAGAACCGCATGCGCGCCGAGGTCTTCCGCACCGGCACGGCCGACGGCCAGAGCGACGAGCCCGGGCCCGACCTGCTGCGCGCGCTGGCGCTGGTCAATGATGCCGCGCCCGGCGCCGACGGGCAGCTCGTCGGCGACCCCACCGAAGTGGCGTTGCTGGAGGCGGCGCGCCTTCGCGGCGCCGACGTCGAGGCGCTGCGGCGCCAGTGGCCGCGGCACGGCGAGTTCCCGTTCGACTCCGAGCGCAAGCGCATGGCCACGGTGCATGCGATGGGCGATGGCTGGCAGGCCTGCGTCAAGGGTGCGCCCGAGGCGGTGCTCTCAAGGTGCACGCGGCGGCTCACGGCCGAGGGCCCGGCACCCTTCGATGTGGCCGATGCGCTGGCCCAGGCCGAGAGCCTGGCGGCGCAGGGCCTGCGCGTGCTGGCCTTTGCCCAGCGGCGCCTGGACCGGCCGCCGGCCGGCATCGACGAGGCGGAGAGCGAGCTCACGTTTCTCGGCCTCGTCGGCCTGATGGACCCGCCGCGCGGCGAGGCGGCCGCGGCGGTCGCCGAGTGCCTGGCCGCCGGCATCCAGCCGGTGATGATCACCGGCGACCACCCGGCCACGGCGCGCGCCATTGCTGCTCGCCTGGGCATGCTCGGCCCGCCAGGCTCCTCGGGCTCGCGAGGCCGCGTCATCACCGGGGTCGAGCTCGCCGCGCTGTCGGACGAAGCGCTCGCCACGCAGGTGCACGAGATTCGCGTCTACGCCCGCGTCGACCCGGAGCAGAAGATCCGCATCGTGCGCGCGCTGCAGGCGGCCGGCGAATTCGCGGCGATGACCGGCGACGGCGTCAACGACGCGCCGGCGCTGAAGGCCGCCGACATCGGCGTGGCGATGGGCCAAGGCGGCACCGACGTGGCGCGCGAGGCCTCGCACATGGTGCTGCTGGACGACAACTTCGCCAGCATCGTGCACGCGGTGCGCGAGGGCCGGCGGATCTTCGACAACATCCGCAAGTTCATCAAGTACACGATGACCAGCAACTCGGGCGAGATCTGGGTCATCTTCCTCGCGCCGTTCCTCGGGCTGCCGATGCCGCTGCTGCCGATCCACATCCTGTGGATCAACCTCGTCACCGATGGCCTGCCCGGGCTCGCGCTGGCCGCCGAGCGTGGCGAGCGCAACCTGATGAACCGCCCGCCGCGGCGCCCGGACGAGAGCCTCTTCGCCGGCGGCCTGTGGCAGCACATCGTCTGGGTCGGCCTGACGATGGGCGCTGTGTGCCTGGTGCTGCAGGCCTGGTCGATCGGCCACGGCACGGCGCACTGGCAGACGATGGTCTTCACCGTGCTGTGCCTGTCGCAGCTGGGGCACGCGCTGGCGATCCGCTCCGAGCGCGACTCCACGTGGCGGCTCGGCCTGTGGTCCAACCCGGTGCTGATGGGCGCCGTGCTGCTCACCCTCGGCCTGCAATTGGCGACCGTCTACGTGCCGGCGCTGAACCCGGTGTTCAAGACCGAACCGCTGGAACTGCGCGAACTCCTGGTGTGCCTGGCTGCCTCGACCGTCGTGTTCTTCGCGGTCGAGTTGGAGAAGTGGTGCGCGCGGCGCGGCTGGATCTACCGCGAGGCGGCCGCGGCCTGATCAGCCGCGGCGTGCGCCGTCTCTGGCGGCGGCGACGGTCTCATGCGCGTCTGCGTTCGAAAACATGGAAAGGCTTTCGACGAGGCGGTGGCGCCGAGGACGCCGGATGGTCGGCTCCGCGAATGTCCTTGTTCAGCGGCCCAGCTTCGCTGGACCCCCGAATGCATCCTCTATTTCGCTGCGCCGACCACCCGCCGTCCTCGGTGGCACCTGGGTGGGTCTTCGTGGGCCAGTTCCGACGCGGGTGCCGGATCGGGACGATGGGGTGCCCTGCGCAGCGAAATCAAGGGGGCATGCGGGGGACCCGCGAAGCTGGGCCGCCGCTAGAGGACATTCGCGGAGCAGGGCACCCCGTCGGCCCGATCCCGCCACGGCCTGTGGCCCTGACCTGTTCGATCGATCGCGAAGCCGTATCAGCCCTTCATCCGCGCCACCGCGGCGATCCAGCGTTCGAACGCGGCCATCTGGTCGCCGACGAACTTGCGCGTCGGCTCGTCGGTGCAGCGCCCCTGGGGGTCGAACTTGGTGCCGGCCACGCCGATGAAGACCTCGGGCTTGACCAGCACGCTGGCATTGAGGAACAGCATCACCTTGCGCAGGTCGTACTGCACGCGCGCGCCGCCCACCGGGCCCGGGGAAGCGGAAAACAGCGCCACCGGCTTGAAAGCCCAGGGCTGGTCGTCGCCGCGGCTGGTCCAGTCGAGCACGTTCTTCAGGCCGCCGGGGATGGAGAAGTTGTACTCGGGCGTGGCGATGAGCACGCCGTCGGCGCGGCGGATGCGCTCGCGCAGCGCGGCCACCGGCGCGGGCACGCCGGCGGCCAGCACATCGGCATCGAACACCGGCACGTCGCGCCACTCGACGATGTCGAGCTTCATCGCGGCGGGCATGAGTTCACCGGCCAGGCGCAGCGCGTGCCGGTTGATGGAGGCCTGGCGCAGGCTGCCGCACAGGCCGACGATGTCGAGGGTGGTCATGGTGGAAATGGCTCCGTCAGGTTGAGCGGGAGGAAGTCGCGCCGCGTCCGGTCCGGTCCGGTCCGGTCCGGCGCGGCGCGGTGTCATACGGCTTCGGGATCGATCGAATCGGTCAGGGCCACAGACCGTGGCGGGATCGGGCCGCCGGGGTGCCCTGCTCCGCGAATGTCCTCTTGCGGCGGCCCAGCTTCGCGGGTCCCCCGCATGCCCCCTTGATTTCGCTGCGCAGGGCACCCCATCGTCCCGATCCGGCACCCGCGTCGGAGCCCACGAAGACCCACCCAGGTGCCACCGAGGACGGCGGGTGGTCGGCGCCACCACCTCGTCGAAGGCCTTTCCATGTTTTCGAACGCAAATGCGCATCAGGCGGCGATGCCCGCGCGCTCCAGCATCACCTGCAGCAGCACGTCGCAGCCGGCGGCCAGGTGCTCGGGCCGCGCATCTTCGATTTCGTTGTGGCTGATGCCGTCCTTGCACGGCACGAAGATCATGCCGGTGGGCGCCAGCCGCGCCAGATACACCGCGTCGTGCCCGGCGCCGGAGACGATGCGCCGGCACGAGTGCGCGAGCCGCGCTGCGGCCTGCTCCACCGAGGCGATGCAATCGGCATCGAAGGGCTGCGCCGGGTAGGCCGACACCGGCTGCAGCTCGACGGCAAGGCCGCTGTCGCCGGCCAGCCGCGCGGCGCTGGCGCGCAGGTCGGCGTCCATCGCCTCGCACAGCGCGTCGCTGGCGTTGCGCAGGTCGATCGAGAAACGCACGCGCCCCGGTATCACGTTGCGGCTGTTGGGGTGCACCAGCACCTGGCCCACCGTGCCGCGGCCCTGCCCGCCCTGCCCGCCCTGCCCGTGTGGACCTGCGCCGTGGCGGTGGGCGATCGCCACCACCTCCTGCATCAGCCGCGTGGCCCCCTGCAGCGCGTCGCGCCGCAGCGCCATCGGTGTGGGGCCGGCGTGCGCCTCCATGCCGGTCACGGTGCAGTCGTACCAGCGGATGCCGAGCACGCCAGTGACCGCGCCGATGGTGATGCCGGCGTCCTCGAGCACCGGGCCCTGCTCGATGTGGGCTTCGAAGTACGCGCCCACGGGGTGCCGGCCGGGCGCTTCGGCGCCCAGGTAGCCGATGCGTTGGAGTTCGGCGTGCACGGTGCGGCCTTCGAGGTCGGCAGCGGCGTACGCGTGATCCAGCGGCACGGCGCCGGCGAACACGCCGCTGCCCATCATCACCGGCACGAAACGGCTGCCTTCCTCGTTGGTCCAGAACACCACCTCCAGCGGCGCCTCGGTGGTGATGCCGTGGTCGTCCAGCGTGCGCAGCACCTCCAGCGCGGCCAGCACGCCGTAGTTGCCGTCGAACTTGCCGCCGGTGGGTTGGGTGTCGATGTGGCTGCCGGCCATCACCGGCGGCAGCGCCGGGTTGCGGCCCGCACGGCCTTCACGGCGCATGAAGACGTTGCCGATGGCGTCCACCGTCACCGCCAGCCCCATCTCGCGCGCCCAGCCGGTGACGAGGTCGCGGCCGGCGCGGTCGAGGTCGGTGAGCGCCAGGCGGCACACACCGCCCTTGGGCGTGGCGCCGATGCGCGCCAGCGCCATCAGCGAGGCCCACAGCCGAGTGCCGTCGATGCGCAGGCCGTGGGCGCGCTGCGCGGGCGCGCGGAGGGTTTCAACCATGCCGCAGGATAACCGCCGCTGGCACACTGGTTGGCTGCATGCATCACCGGGCCGCGCCATGCCGTGTGGCCCCTCATCGCCATGTCCCAGCCCGCATCGAGCCGCCCGAGCCGCACCGCACACAGGTTCGCGAAACTCCTTCGCCGCACGCGGGCAGCCTGCGGCGCGCTGCTGCTGGCCGCCGCGCTGCCCGCGCAGGCGGCCACGCTGCGCATCGGCAGCGCCTTCGACCCGCAGACGATGGACCCGCACGCGCTGGCGCTGCTGTACCACTCGCGCGTGGCGTTCCAGGTCTACGAGAGCCTGGTCAATCGCGACGAGAAGTTCAGGCTCGAACCGGGGCTGGCGACTTCGTGGCAGATGACCAGCCCCACCAGCTGGCGCTTCAAGCTGCGCGCCGGCGTCAGGTTCCACGACGGCAGCCCGTTCACCGCCGACGACGCGGTGTTCTCGCTCGAACGCACGCTGGCGCCGCCGTCGCAGCGCGCGTTCCAGTTGAAGGGCGTGAAGGTGGCGAAGAAGGTCGATGACCTGACCATCGAGCTGCAGCTCGACGCCCCCGACGCCGTGCTGCCCGAGAAGCTGCAGTTCATCGGCATGATGAGCCGGGCCTGGGCCGAAAAGCACGGCGCCGCCAAGGCGCAGGACTTCAACGGCAAGCAGGAGATGCACACCGTGCGCAACGCGATGGGCACGGGGCCGTTCCGGCTGGACAGCTTCCAGCCCGACGTGCGCGTGGTGCTCAAGCGCCACGACGCCTGGTGGGGCTGGGCCGAGAAGGGCGAGGGCGGCCAGCCGCGCCACGGCAACCTCGCCGAGGTGCAGTTCCTGCCCATCCGCAGCGACGCCACGCGGCTGGCCGCACTTGCCTCGGGCGAGGTGGATCTCGTGCTCGACCCGCCGTACCAGGACATCGCGCGCCTGAAGACCGACACGCGCATCACGCTGACCCGGATGCCCGACATCGGCCAGCAGTACCTCACCTTCGACCAGGCGCGCGACGAACTCGAATTCAGCGACGTGAAGGGCAGGAACCCCTTCAAGGACCTGCGCGTGCGCCGCGCCGTCTACCACGCCATCAACGTGCAGCTGATCATCGACAAGGTGCTCAGAGGCCAGGGCGTGCCCACCGGTGCGTTCCTGAGCCCGCTGGTCGACGGCAGCCCGGCCGAGCTGGACAAGCGCCTGCCCTACGACCCGGCCAAGGCGAAGGCGCTGCTGGCCGAGGCCGGCTACCCGAACGGCTTTGCGGTGACGCTGGACTGCGTGAACGTCGCCTGGCGCGAGAACTCGTGCCAGGCGATGGCCGCGATGCTCACGCAGGTGGGCATCCGCACCACGTTGCGCAGCTCGGGCACCGGCCAGTTCTTCCCCAAGCTGAGCCAGGGCACCGCGAGCTTCATCGAATACGGCTGGACCGCCAGCCCGGACGCGTGGAACTCGCTGAACGGCCTGTTTCGCACCTTCGACAAGACCGGCCTGGGCACCTTCAACGCCGGGCGCTACAGCAACCCGGCGCTGGACCGGCTGATCGACCAGGTCCGCGTGGAGCCCGACCTCACGCGCCGGCGCGCCCTGGTGACCACCGTGCTGCGGCTGGTGGCCGACGACCTGCCGTTCATCCCGCTGTACCGGCGCACGCTGACCTGGGCGATGCACAAGAAGGTGAGCGCGGTACAGTGGCCCAACGACACCGTCGAGCTGCGCTGGGTGCGGGTGAAATCCGCACCGTGAGGCCCTGGCGCTGCAACGTGCAGCGCCGCGAATCGCCCGACGCCCGCGCGCTATCGGGCAGGCCGCAGGGCGCCTACTTGCACGGCCCGTGCTGCTTGCGGAAGTCCCAGGGCTTCTTCGGCTCCGAGGTGGCGTGGATGCCGCGGCGCAACGCGGTGGCCATGCGCTCTTCCTTCAGCAACGGGCCACGGTCGCTGCGAAAGCGCGTGCTCCAGGCGTGGCCTTCGCCGACCATCCACTTCGAGACCGACTGGCCGTCGATGGTGACGGTGCCGATCGTGCGGCCATGCGCGTCCTTGCCGTGGCTGATGAGGCGCGCGGTCTTGCCGAGCGCAAACTGCTCCAGCGCCTTCTTCGCGTCCGGGCCGTAGTCCTGGCAGATCTCGGGCGCGTCGATGTCGCGCAGCCGCACCTCGATGGGCGCGCGGCCGGCCGGCTGCAGCCACAGGCTGTCGCCGTCGGTGACGCGGTTGATCACGCCCTCGATGGCGCCCTGCGGCGCGCGCTGCGCCGGTTTGGCCGAGGCCGGGGCGGTGGCAGCGGCCGGTTGCTGGGCGAGGGCGGAAGCCGCGGCAAATAGTGCGGCGCCCAATGCGGCGCCCAGGGCGGCGACATCGGGCACGCGCATGGCACGCGGCCAGCGGCGTGGGTCAGGGAGCGGGTGGCTCATCGGTGCGGTCCTCCTTGGTACGCGATGATGCCGCAGTGCGCGCACCGCCACGGCGGCGCGGGCGGGCCGACGCACCGCCGCCGTCGGCACCTTCGGCCGCCGCCGCTTCGGCCTCGGCCAGCAGGCGCTCGAGGCGGTCCTTCAGCTTCTCGGTGCTGAGCTGCTCGCGCAGCCGCTCCACCATCAGCGGCAGCGCGAAGGGGCTGGCGCTGGCCAGCGCCACGCGCACCAGCGGCAGCGCGGCCATGCGCTTCAAGGTGGCACGCAGGCGGCCGAGTTCCAGCTCCTGCGCCAGCACCTCGGCCTCGGCCTGGCCGAGCAGGCGGTTGCCGCTGTCGTACTTCCGGAACACTTCGTAGAACAGCGACGAGCTGGCCTGCAGCTGGCGCGCGCTCTTCGGTGCACCGGGATAACCGCTGAACACGAGCCCGGCCACACGCGCGATCTCGCGAAAGCGCCGCTGCGCGAGTTCACCCGAGTTGAGGCTGGCCAGCACGTCGCTGTCGAGGTCGTGCGTGTCGAAGAGCGCCGCCAGCGCGGCATCGTCCAGTCCAACCGGCCTGGCCGCCAGCACCTCCAGCCCGTAGTCGTTGATGGCCAGCGAGAAGGTGTTGGGCACCTGGCGCGCCAGCCGCCAGGCCAGCAGCTGCGCCAGCCCCAGGTGCACGTTGCGCCCGGCAAAGGGGTAGAAGAAGAAGTGCGAGCCTTCGCGCGAGGTGAGGGTCTCCAACAGCAGGTGGCCGCGGCCGGGCAGGCGCGAGACGCGCCGCTGCGTTTCGAGCATCGCGCGCGCGGCCTGCAACTCGGGGTCGAAGAGGTCACCCTGCTCCACGCCATCCAGCACCGCCAGCACCGCATCGGCCAGCTCGCTGGAAAACGGCATGCGGCTGCCGGCCCACGCCGGCACGATGCCGCGTGCCTTGCCGGTGGGCCGGCGCACGTAGGCCACCAGGTCGCGCACGCGCACGAACTCGAGCACGCGGCCACCGAAGACGAAGTGGTCGCCGGCCTTCAGCCGCGCGATGAAGCCCTCTTCGATGGTGCCGAGCGTCGCGCCGCCGCCGGCACCGGCGCTGGCCCACTTCACCAGCATGCTGGCTTCGCCGACGATGGTGCCCACCTGCAGGCGGTGCCGATGCGCGATGCCGCGGTCGGGCACGCGAAAGCGGCCGTCCACCACCTTCACGCGGTGGTACTCCGGATAGGCGCCGAGGCTCTCGCCGCCGCGTTCGACGAAGGCCAGCGCCCAGTCGAACTCGGCGCGCGTGAGTTCGGCGTAGGCCGGTGCCGTGCGCACTTCGTCAAAAAGCTCATCGGAAGTGAAACCGCCGCTCGGTTTCGCATCGGCCGAAGAACCGCCACCGACCTTCGCATCAGCAGCGTAACCCCCACCGAGGGCCACGGTCACCAGGTGCTGCACCAGCACGTCCAGCGGCTTGTCGGGGCTCGACCTCGATTCGACCTTGCCGGCCAGCGCCGCACGCCGCGCCGCCACCGCCTCCACCAGCTCCAGCGTGTTCGTCGGCACCAGCGTGATGCGGCTGGCCCGCCCCGGCGCGTGGCCGCTGCGGCCGGCACGCTGCAGCAGCCGCGCCACGCCCTTGGCGCTGCCGATCTGCAGCACGCGGGCCACCGGCAGGAAGTCCACACCGAGGTCCAGCGACGAGGTGGCCACCACGGCCTTCAATGTGCCGGCCTTCAGGCCCGCCTCGACCCACTCGCGCACGCTCTTGTCCAGCGAGCCGTGGTGCAGCGCCACGAGCCCGGCC
>JAEUPC010000159.1 GCA_016789865.1 Rubrivivax sp. | reverse complement strand
GTTGGACACCTTCTGGTGGTCACCCGGCAGGTTGGAGTACGAGCCGTAGACGACCTTGATCTTGCCCTCCATCGCGGTGCCGATGACGGTGGGTGTGCCGGCCGCGCCGGCGTAGTAGGTATAGAAGTTGGCGTTGAAGCCGGCGTCCTTGGCCGCCTTGACGAGCAGCGACATGTCGTTGCCCCAGTTGCCGGTGATGACGGTGTCGGCGCCGGCCGCCTTGGCCTTGGCGACGTAGGGCGCGAAGTCCTTCACCTGCCCGATGGGATGCAGGTCCTCGCCGACGATCTGCACGTCGGGGCGCTTGTTCGCCAGGCCTTCCTTCGCGAACTTGGCCACCTGGTGGCCATGGGCGTAGTTCTGGTTGATCAGGTAGACCTTCTTGACCGACTTGTCGTCTTTCATGAAGGTGGTCATGGCCTCCATCTTCATCGACGTGTCGGCATCGAAGCGGAAGTGCCAGAAGCTGCACTTGCTGTTCGTGAGGTCGGGGTCGACGGCGGCGTAGTTGAAGAACACCACCTCCTTGCCCGGGGTGCGCTCGTTGTGCTTGTTGATGGCGTCGATCAGCGCGCCGGCGATCGCCGAGCTGTTGCCCTGCGCGACGTAGCGGATGCCCTGGTCGATGGCCGCCTTCAGCACCACCAGGCTCTCCTGGGGCGAGCCCTTGCTGTCGAAGGGCACGATCTCGAACTTGACCCCCGCGGCGCTGCCGGCCGCCTCGCGCGCCGACAGGAACTGGAAGGTGCGGATCATGTTGTTGCCGATGTTGGCAAACGGCCCCGACATGCCGTCGATCCAGGCGATCTTCACGGTCTCGCCCTTCTGGGCCCACGCAGCGCCGGCAGCGGCGCACGAGATCAACACGGCACAGGCGGTGCGGCGAAGCATTGGCATGGCGGGTCTCCTGCAGCAGAGGGTGGGGGCGCCCGAGGCACAACGCCAGGACGCGGCGCGCCGCACACTAACCCAAGCATGCCCCGCGCGGCGAGCGGGTCAACCCCAAGCGGTGTCACCGTGGCGACGCACCGCTCCTACACTGCCACGCATGCACGCCGAACTGCGCTGGCTGAACCGCTTCGCCGCCCTGGGGCCGCGCTACTTCACCGAGCTGCCCTCCGAACCGCTGCCCAGCCCGCACTGGGTGGCGGTCAGCCCGGCCTGCGCGGCGCTGCTGGGCTGGCCGGCCGATTGGTGGCAGGCACCGCAGGCGCTGGCCGCATTCAGCGGCGGTGCCCCCTGGCCGGGCATGCGGCCGCTGGCCAGCGTCTACAGCGGCCACCAGTTCGGCGTGTGGGCCGGGCAGCTGGGTGATGGCCGTGCACTGATGCTGGGCGAGGTCGATGCGCCGGCGGGGCCGCAGGAGATTCAGCTCAAGGGCAGCGGCCTGACCCCCTATTCGCGCATGGGCGACGGCCGTGCCGTGCTGCGCAGCTCGGTGCGCGAGTTCCTGTGCTCCGAGGCCCTGCACGCGCTGGGCATTCCAACGACGCGGGCGCTGTGCATCACCGCCAGCGCGCTGCCGGTGCGGCGCGAAGAGGTGGAGACCGCCGCCGTCGTCACGCGCGTGGCGCCCAGCTTTCTGCGCTTCGGTCACTTCGAGCACTTCACCCACACCGCCGCCGACCCTGCCGCGCTGCGTACGCTGGCCGATGCTGCCATCGAGGCGCACTTCCCGGCCCTGGCCGGCCGCCGCGACCGCGTGGCCGCACTGCTCGAAGAGGTGGCGCGGCGCACCGCGCGCCTGGTCGCGCAGTGGCAATGCGTGGGCTTCTGCCACGGCGTGATGAACACCGACAACATGTCGCTGCTCGGGCTGACCATCGACTACGGGCCATTCGGCTTCATGGACGCCTTCGACCCCGGCCACGTGTGCAATCACAGCGACCACCAGGGGCGCTACGCGTATGCGCGGCAGCCGCAGGTCGCCTTCTGGAACCTGCACGCGCTGGCGCACGCGTTGCTGCCGCTGGTGGCCGAGGAACTTGGCACCGAACTGGGCGGCAGCGACGACGAGGCCGTGCAGCAGCGTGCCCTGGCCGCGCTGGAACCCTACAAGGCCGAGTTCGCCGACGCCATGCTCGGCGGCCTTCGCGCCAAGCTCGGGCTGGTCGAGGCGCACGAGGGCGACCGCGATCTCGCCGACGATCTGCTGCGCCGCATGGCCGCCGACCACACCGACTTCACGATCACCTTCCGGCACCTGGCGCAATTCTCCAGCGAGCCGCAGGCGGCCCGCGACGCCGTGCGCGACCTGTTCATCGACCGCCCCGCTTTCGACGCCTGGGCCGTGCGCTACGCCGAGCGCCTGCGCACCGAGGGCCGCCCCGACGCCGAGCGTGCGGCGGCGATGAACCGCGTCAACCCGAAGTTCGTGCTGCGCAACCACCTCGCCGAGACGGCCATCCGCCGCGCGCGCGAAGGCGACTTCTCCGAGGTGCGGCGTCTGCTGGCCCTGCTCGAGCGGCCCTTTGACGAGCAGCCGGGCAACGAATCCGACGCCGGCTTCCCGCCGGACTGGGCCGGCCGGCTCGAGGTGTCGTGCTCGTCGTAGGCCGGGTGACGGCCGGGCCGGCCCGCGCCGGTCGCCGGCTGGGGTCGAACGGCCCGGGCGGGTGGAATTGGCCGCCACAAGACCAGGGCCGCCGCCGGGCCGCCGCGGGCCCAGGCACACTGCGGGCATGAACGCTGCCGACATCGAGGCGCGCCTGCGCGCCGCGCTCAGCCCCACCCGACTCGACGTGCTCGACGACGGCCACCTGCATGTGGGCCACGCCGGCGCCAGGGAAGGCGGCCACTACACGGTGCGCATCACCAGTGCACGCTTCGCCGGGCTCACGAGGGTGGCCCGCCACCGCCTCGTATATGATGCCCTCGGTCCGCTGGGGCCCCAGCGTGTGCACGCGCTGGCCATCGAGGCCCGAGCGCCCGACGAGCCGTCCGAAGCTGTCTGATCGGAAGCTCGCGCCGCATCGGCCGAGACCCCTGCAACACGCCCCGAGCGGGCTCGCCCCGCGCCTTCAAGTCCATCTGCCGGCTCGCGCGTTCTTGGCGCCGCCAGCCGTTCTCCGCCGAGTGCCCCCCTGCCCATGAACACTCTCTTCCCGCGCGCCGCGCTGCGCGTCGCCCTCATCGCCGCCGCCGCTGCCGCTGGCGCCCTCGTGCCGCTGGCCGCCACGGCGCAGAACGTGGCCATCGTCAACGGCAAGGCCGTGCCCAAGTCGCGCCTGGACGCGCTGGTCAAGCAGGCCGGCCGCGCCGGCCAGCCGGTGGGCCCGGAGATGATGCAGCAGGCGCGCGACCAAGTCGTGCTGCGCGAGATCTTCGCCCAGGAAGCCGAGCGCCGCGGCATCGCCGCCAGCGCCGACTACCGCGAGGCGATGGAGATCGCGCGCCAGAGCATCCTGATCCGCGAGCTGTTCGAGGACTACAAGAAGAAGAACCCG
>JAEUPC010000127.1 GCA_016789865.1 Rubrivivax sp. | reverse complement strand
CGCGCCGAACAAGGACCTGGCGATGAAGTTCCTGGGCGAGATCAGCAAGCCCGCCTACCAGGCCGAGTTCACCAAGTACATCACCTACGGGCCCACCAACAAGAAGGCCTACGAGCTGGGCACCATCGACGCGGCCTACGCACGCCGCCTGCCATCGCACCCCGAGAACGCCGCCAAGCAGCTGCCGGTGAGCCTGGACTGGTACACCAAGTTCGAGGCCGCGGCGGCCACGGCCTACAACAACATGCTCACCGAGTGAGCGGCAGCGCCGGCCCGCGCCGCGGTGGCTGCTGCTGCCGCCGCTGCGGCCGCGGCGGCGGCGCGCACGACGGCCTCGCCCGCCGGCGCAAGAGCCGTGGCGCAAGCGGTGGCTGAGCGGCGCGCGGCCGTCCCGATCACTGCGCGGGGGCTGCGCAAGCGCTTCGGGCGCGGCGGCGAGGTGCGCGCGCTCGACGACGTCGACCTCGACGTGCGCGCCGGTGAGTTCCTCACACTGCTGGGGCCTTCGGGCTCGGGCAAGACGACGCTCCTGATGGTGCTGGCCGGCTTCACCCGGCCCGACCAGGGCAGCCTGCGCTTCGGCGACGAGGAAGTGATCCGCCTGGCGCCGCACAAGCGCGACATCGGCATGGTGTTCCAGAACTACGCGCTGTTCCCGCACATGGACGTGGCGGGCAACGTCGGCTACCCGCTGGCGCTGCGCGGCGTGAAGGGCGCCGAGCAGGCGCGGCGCGTGGAGGCTGCGCTGGCCACGGTGCAGCTGGCCGGCTATGGCGCGCGCCGCGTCGACGAGCTCTCCGGCGGCCAGAAGCAGCGCGTGGCGCTGGCGCGCGCCATCGTCTTCGAGCCGCGCATCGTGTTGATGGACGAGCCGCTGTCGGCGCTGGACAAGCAGCTGCGCGAGCGCATGCAGATCGAGCTGCGGCGGCTGCACGAGCAGCTGGGCACGACGACGATCTACGTCACGCACGACCAGCGCGAGGCGCTGACGATGAGCGACCGCATCGCCGTCATTCACCATGGGCGCATCCAGCAGCTCGATGCGCCGCAGGCCTTGTACGAGCGGCCGCTGAACCGCTTCGTCGCGGAGTTCATCGGAGAATCGAGCCTGGTGCAGGTGCAGGTGGCGGGTGGCATGGCGCGTTGCGGCGAACAGGCCTGGGCGCTGCCTGAGGGCGTTGCGCCAGCAGCGGCCGCAACGACCCCAACGGCAGCAACGGCAGGCACGAGCAGCTTTCTGATGCTGCGGCCCGAGCACCTGCGCGTGCTGCCCGCCGGCGCCGATGCGATGGCCGACGACAACCTGATGAGCGCGCGAGTGCTGGCCGCCGTGTACCAGGGCGAGAGCTATCTGCTGCAGGCCGTGCTGCCCGACGGCACGGCGGTGGCCGCGCGCGGCACCGCCAGCGCGGGCGCGATGCGCGGCCTGCCGGCGGCCGGCAGCGAAGTGCGGCTCGCCTTCGACCGCGCCGACGCGGTGCTGCTGCCGCCCGAGTGAGCCGGCGCGCCATGGCCCAGGAAGCAGCCACCGGCACCCTGCGCGCGGGCCCATCGTCGGGCCCATTACCGGGCGCATCGCCGGGTCCATCACCCGACCTTCACGCGCGCGGCCTGGCCGCCGACGAACGCCGCGAGCGCTGGGCGCTGCTCGGCCTGTCGGCGCCGGCCGTGCTGCTGGTGACGGTGGCGATGCTGCTGCCGGTGGCATGGCTGTTCAGCCTGTCGTTCGTCGACGACGCCGGCCGGCTGACGCTGGAGCACTACCGCCGCATGTGGGAGCAGCCGAGTTACGCGCGCATCTTCGGCACCACGTTTCGCGTGAGCGCGCTGACCACGCTCATCTGCATCGCGCTCGGCTACCCGCTGGCCTACGCGCTGGCGCAGATGCCGCGGCGTGCGGCCAACCTGTGCATGATCGCCGTGCTGCTGCCGTTCTGGACCTCGCTGCTGGTGCGCAC
Organism: Rubrivivax sp.; assembly: GCA_016789865.1. Taxonomy (GTDB): domain Bacteria; phylum Pseudomonadota; class Gammaproteobacteria; order Burkholderiales; family Burkholderiaceae_C; genus Rubrivivax. Next base: position 10,625 of record JAEUPC010000127.1, on the reverse strand, counting down.
CTACGCGTGGCTGGTGCTGCTGCAGCGCAGGGGCCTGGTCAATCAGTGGGGCATCGATCTGGGCTGGTGGAGTGAGCCGCTGGCGCTGGTGCACAACCTCACCGGCACGCTGATCGGCATGGTGCACGTGATGCTGCCGTTCATGGTGCTGCCGCTGCTGGGTGCGATGCGCGCCATCGACGCTGACTTCCTCAAGGCTGCAGCGAGCCTGGGCGCGACGCCGGCGCGCGCGTTTCGTACCGTGTTCCTGCCGCTGTCGCTGCCGGGGCTGGCCGCCGGCACGCTGATCGTCTTCATCCTGTGCCTGGGCTTCTACGTCACGCCGGCGGTGCTGGGCGGCGGCAAGGTGATCATGGTCAGCAACCAGATCGCCAACGACATCGAGCTGTTCTTCAACTGGGGTGCGGCCAGCGCACTGGGCGCGGTGCTGCTGGTGGCCACGCTGGCGCTGCTGTGGCTGGCCACGCGTGTGCTGCGGCTGGAGCGCGTGCTCGGCGGGGCGCAGGCATGACGAGGCCGGACGGGGTGGGCGCGCTGGGCGCGCCGACCGCACGAAACGCACGGATCGGGCCGCGCGGTCTGGTCGCCTGGCTCGGCCGAGGCGCCGGCCCCACGCAGGTCACGCACGGCCAGCGGCTGTGGCTCTACGCGCTGGCCGCGCTGATCCTCGCCTTCTTGGTGCTGCCCACGCTGATCGTCATTCCGATGTCGTTCTCGGCGTCGCAGTACCTGGAGTTTCCGCCGCGCGAGTGGTCGCTGCGCTGGTACCGCAACTACTTCGCCTCGTCGGCATGGATGCAGGCCACAGTCACCTCGTTTGCGGCCGGCGCGCTGACGACGCTGGTGGCCACGCCGCTGGGCACGCTGGCGGCGTACGGCTTGTTCGTCTCGCGCCTGTCGGCGGCACGCTGGCTGCACACGGTGATGCTCACGCCCATCATCGTGCCGGTGGTGCTGGTGGCCATCGGCGTGTTCTACGTCTACGTCAAGCTGAAGATGGTGAACTCGCTGGCCGGCATCGTGCTGGCGCACAGCATGCTGGCGCTGCCGCTGGTGGTGATGGTGGTGACGGCGGCGCTGAAGGGCTACGACATGAACCAGGAGCGCGTGGCGCGCAGCCTGGGCGCCAGCCGCGCGCGGGCGTTCGTCGGCATCACGCTGCCGCAGATCCGCTTCGCCATCGTCAGCTCGGCGCTGCTGTCGTTCCTCACCTCGTTCGACGAGGTGATCCTGGCGCTGTTCATCGCCGGCGGCAGCAACTCCACGCTCACGCGCAACATGTTCGCCGCGCTGCGCGACCAGATCGACCCGACCATCGCCGCGATCTCGACGCTGATGATCCTCGTCACCTCGGTCGGGCTGGCGCTGGCGCAGCTGTACGGGCGCAGCGAGCGCGATCGGTAGGCCGAGCCGCCGTCGGGGCCGGCCCGATGGCTTTGCCGGCCGGCGCCGCCCTTGTGGTCGACGCGAGGCAGCTGCCCTCGCGGGCCGGGGCCGCCATCGCTGTTGTCTCAGGGTGCCGTGATCGGCGACGCGGACTCCTCGCGCAGTTGCCGCGCGGCGAGCCTGCCGATGCGTTCGCCCATCGCCTCGCCCGTGCGCAGCGCGCTGCGGAAGTGAATGCCGCCCCACAGGCGCGCGTTGGACACCTCCTGCACGAACTGGTCGACACCGCTCCACTGGCGCGTGGCGTTCTTCGCCGTGGGGCTCGAGGTCGCGAGCGTCGGCATCGCTGCATCGCCGACCTCGGCCTTGATGACGGTGGCAACCGACGCAGCGAGGATGCTGTGGGCGCTGGGGTACTCGGGATGCATCGGTGCGTCGATCAACGACACCCACGCCGCGTCTCGAGCCGTCGCGTCGTTGCCATCGGCGTCGGCGTTGCGAATGGCGGTGATCGGGCGCCAGAAGCCGTAGTGGTACTTGGCGTCGAAGACGCTGATCACGGCGTCGTCCATCGCTTGCGCGGCAACGGCGAACAGGCGCGCGTTGCGCACCACGTCGCGGCCGGGTTGCAGCGCCACTGAGCGCAGCACGCCGTGGTAGATGGCGGGCAGCGAGTAGTCCCAGAAGCGCGCCGCCTCGGTCTGCTCGGGCGTGCGCAGCGTGCTGGCGCGGTGACCCAGCCGCTTGGTCTCCTCGAACTCGGATGCCCACTGCGCGCTCGCCAGCGCCGGCGGAGCGGCGGGGCGGAACTGCGCCGGGCTCGACATCAGCCAAGGTTTGCGCTGCGCCCATTGCGGCACGGCGGGCGTGGCAGTGGGTACATAGGCCCCCGCGGCAGCGTGCGGGCGGTGGCTTTCCGGCGAGGCGGCACCGTCGTCGGTGCGCGCAGCGAGAACGTCCTGCGCTGCCTTCTCGCCGAGGGCGATGCCGCCGGCCTTTGCAGGCCCTTCGGCAATGCCGGCGAGGGCCGCGCCGTACGCCGCCTCGATCGAGGCGCGCTGCGCGGGCATCAGCTTCACCAGCGCCGTGCGATGGGCCGCGGCGACGGCCGCGTCGACCGACGCGCCGCGCGGTAGCGAGGTCAGCGCGCGCAATGCTGCCGTCTGCACGATGGCGCTGATGCGCACCGCCGGCGGCGTGCCGATGCGTGCTTCGCCGATGAACTCGTTGGTTCGCTGGTTCCAGTCGGTGACGACGTCGGCATGCGCTTGCAGCGCGAGCATGGTGGCGGCGATGGCGACGATGAGCTTCGTGGGTTTCATGATGAGGTCAGTCTTTCTCAATGGGTGGTAAAGAGCCGGTGGCGCGATGGTCGAGAGGCTTTCTCGGCAACACGGGTCAGCGCGAACCGCCGACCCGGACCACGACTTCCAGGTACTCGCTCGGCACGACCAGCGACGACGGCCCGGCCACGTTCAACTCGTCGATCAGGCCGGTGATGCCTCGCTCGAGCGACTGCCGGCCGGCCGCATCCAGGGCCGCGAACGCCTTGTGCGTCGGGCCGTAGAAGTCGCGGAACACCTGCAGGAAGTGCGACGCCGAGCGATAGCGGAAGTTGAAGTGCCGGCGCAAGCAAGTGACCTGCGCGGCTTGCGCGCCGAACAGCTCGCGAAGGTAAGGCTCGGATCCCCACAGCGCCGGAGACTTCACTGCCGCCGGCGGCGGCACATGGGCGCCCACCAGTTTGAACAGGCGGCCGATGAAGCCCTCGGGTGTCCAGTTGGCCAGGCCGATGCGGCCACCGGGCCGCACCACGCGCAGCATCTCTCGTGCCGCGCGAGGGTGATCGGGCGTGAACATCACGCCGAAGGTTGACAACACCACGTCGAAGCCGGCGTCGGCAAACGGCAGTGCTTCGGTGTCGGCCACCTCGAACTGCACCGCCAGGCCCTCGGCACGGGCGCGTGCCCGGCCTTTGTCGAGCAGTGCGGGCACGTAATCGGTGGAGGTCACCTCGGCGAAGCGGCGTGCCGCGGCCAGCGTGGCGTTGCCGTTGCCGGCGGCCACGTCGAGCACGCGCTCGGCGGCGCGCACATCGGCGGCTTCGGCGAGCTGTTCGCCGACGATCTGCAGCGTGGTGCCGACCACCGTGTAGTCGCCGCTGGACCAGGTGGCCTGCTGGCGCTGCTTGATGGCGGCGAAGTCGGGGCGCGTGGCCGGCGCGGCCAGCGTGTCGGTAGACATGGAGCGAATCCTTTCGGGGAGCCGAGGGCTCGGGTCGGGTTGCGGGAGTGCGGCCGGCACGGTGCCGGTGCTGCATTGACGAGGGGCCGTGAAAACGTGACCGATCCTCGCCAGATCGCAAGGCGACCTCTTTCGGCCTTGTCACTTCTGCGGCGCACGGCGTCATCCGGGCAACACCTGCAGGAGCCGACATGCCGACCCACATCTCTCTGGTCACGCCACGCGCTGTTTCGACGGTGCACTGGCTCTTGCGCTGGTGCCTCTGGCCGGCCGCGTTGTGCGTCGCGACCGTGGCCGCCTGGCGGCTCCATCAACAACCCGAACGGGCCATGGCGCTGCAGATGGCAACCTTCCTGGCAGCGGTTCTGCTGGCCATGCTCGCGGAGCGCGTCGTGCCGCTGCGGCGCGACTGGCAGCAGGTGCCGCGTGCCGAGCGCCGCACCGACCTGACCTCGATGGCGGTGCTGATGCTGCTGGCCGATCCGGTGGTCAAGCGTGGCCTGCTGCCGCTCGTGGCGGCGGCCGGCGTGCCGTGGTTCGCCCTGCAGGGCGCTCAGGCGGCGTTTCCCGTGCAGTGGCCGCTCGCGTTGCAGTTGCTGCTGGCGGCCGTCATCGCCGAGGGCGGCCAATATGCCGTGCACCGCGCGATGCACTCGGTGCGCTGGCTGTGGGGCCTGCACGGCTTTCACCACAACCCCACGCGCATCTACTGGCTCAACGGCTTTCGCGCCCACCCGCTGAACATGATCGTGCACCAGCTCGCCGGCCTCGGCGTGCTGGTCGCGATCGGCGCGCCCGCGCCGGTGATTCAGATGTTGATCCTGTTCAGCACCGTGGCCGCCGTGTTCCAGCACGCCAATGCCGACCTGCGCTACGACGGCTGGAACTGGGTCTTCAGCACTGCCGATCTGCATCGCTGGCATCACGCCGCCGGCGCGCAGTCCTGCCAGGCGAACTTCGGTGGGCTGCTCACGGTGTGGGACCACCTCTTCGGCACGTTCCGCCGCGGCGACGTCATGCCCGCGCTGGTGGGCGTAGATGCCGGCGCGCCGCGCGCAACGGGCTACGTCGGTGCGCTGCGCGAGGCGATGCGCAATGCGCTCGCACGGCCCGCCGCCCGAGCCGACTGAACCGCCCGACGGCGCCCTCCACTTTCACTCGAACCAGGAGTTCTCCATGCCTGCCCCAGCGCCGCCTTGCGGCACACCCGCCAAGCTCGACGCCACCGCTCCCGCCTGCTGCGGCGGGCCGCCCCGAGCCGATGCGTCGGCCTGCTGTGCGTTGGACGAAGCGCAGAAAGCCGCCGGCAACGCGGGCTGCGGCTGCTCCCCGCACGCGCCGCCCAACGCGCCCGACGTACCGAAGTCACCCGACGCCAAGCCCCCGCCCTGCCCCTGACTCCGGGCGACGGCGGCAGGGCAGGACGCTGCGTCACCCGTGTCACCTCTTTGGCGACTCCGCGTCATACGCAGTATCCTGAGCCGCCAGCCGAAGCCGACATGAATCAGAGCCACGCCGCCATGCCGCCGGTCGACCTCGAGGCTGCCTATGCGCAGACTCGTCGCTCGTTGCTGGCCTACCTGCGCCGACTGTGCGGCGACGCGCAGCTGGCCGAGGACCTGATGCACGACGTGATGCTCAAGGCGCTGGCCGCGCTGGGCGACGGACGCGAGGCGCCGCGCAATCTCAGTGCCTGGCTGCACCGCGTCGCGCACAACGCGGCGATGGACCACCACCGCGCACGCCGGCCCGAGGCGCCGCTGGACGACGACCTGGCCGAGTCGATCGCCGACCCCACGCCCGATGCCGATCAGCAGGCCGAGCGCGGCGCGTTCGAAGCCATCGCGCAGTGCCTGCGTCCGATCGCGCAGCGGCTGCCCGAGACCTACCGCGAGGTGGTGCGCGCCTCGGAGTTCGAGCACCGGCCGTTGAGCGACATCGCCGATGAGCTGGGCATTACCGTCACGGCGGCCCGGCAACGGGCCAGCCGCGGCAGAAGGCTGCTGCGCGACGACCTCGAACGATGCTGCCGGCAACTCGTTGCCGAGGCTGGGCTCACGCCTGCCGCCGATAAAGACAAGCCGGCTCGGGAAGCCGGTGTGCCCAACGCGCCGCGCGGCTGCGGCTGCACCAGCGTCTCGGCCTGCCGTTGAAGCGGCGCCTGGTCGACCCGGGTTGCCGCTGGAGTGCCACGCGAGTTGTCACGTTGGCGCCGCGGACCGTCAAGAGGGTATGGACACCCCCCTCATCGAAGCCGACTATGTGATCGTCGGCGCCGGCGCCGCCGGCATGGCCTTCGCCGACGAACTGCTGACCGCGAGCGACGCCACCATGGCCATCGTCGACCGCCGCCAGGCGCCCGGCGGACATTGGAACGACGCCTACCCCTTCGTGCGCCTGCACGGGCCGTCAGAGCACTACGGCGTGAACTCGCGCCCGCTCGGCAACGGCGGGCTCGAAGCCGTGGGCGCCAACCGCGGCCTGCCCGAGCGCGCCAGTGGCGCGGCGATCCGCGAGCACTTCGACGCCGTGATGCGTGAACGCCTGCTGCCCAGCGGCCGTGTGCGTTACCTGCCGATGCATGAGTGGCAGGCCGATCCTGCAAGCCCGGCCAGCGGCGCCGCGGTGTCGCGCCTGGGGCCGCAGCGCCTGCGGCTGCACGCGCGGCGCCGGGTGGTGGACGCGACGCGCGCCGAGACCGAGCTGCCCGGCACCCACGCGCCGCCGTTCGAGGTGGCTGCGGCGGTGCGCTGGGTCGCGCCGCACCAGCTCACCATGTTGCAGGAGCCGGCCAGCGGCTACACCATCGTCGGCGGCGGCAAGACGGCGATCGACACCGTGCTGTGGCTGCTCGAGCAAGGCGTGGCAGCGGACTTGATCCGCTGGGTGCGCCCGCGCGAGGCCTGGCTGCTCAACCGGGCCGACCTGCAGCCGAGCTGGGCGTATTTCGGGCGCTCCCTGGCCGCCCAGGCGCGGCAGCTGGAGCTGGCGAGCGCCGCCACGGGCATCGACGACTACTTTGTGCGCCTGGAAGCGGCCGGGCTGATGATGCGCATCGACCCGCAGGTGACGCCCACGATGTTCCGCTGCGCCCTCGTCAGCGAGGGCGAACTGCAGGAGCTGCGGCGCGTCCGCCACGTGGTCCGTGCCGGCCACGTGCGTGTGCTCGAGCGCGACCGCATCGTGCTCGAGCGCGGCGTGCTGCCGCTGCCCGCCGGGCACGTGGTGGTGCACTGCGCGGCCAACGGCATTCCGCCGCGGCCGGCCGAGCCGGCGTTCCAAGGTGCGCGGCTCGTGCTGCACTATGTGCGCCGCTGCGCACCGAGCTTCAGCGCCGCGTTGCTCGCCCGCCTGGAAGTGGCCACGCTGGACGACGAGCGCCGCAATGCGATGAGCCGCGCAGTGCCGGCGCCGCAGGTTCCGGCCGATTGGTTGCGCACGCAGCTTCAGGAAGTGCACAACGAGCTGGGCTGGCGAAGCTTGCCCGATCTCGCCGAGTGGCTCGGCAGCGCCAGGCTGGCCGGCGTGTCGCCCTTGCTGGCACGCGCGGCACGCGAGGGCACCCCCGAGATAGCTGCGCTGATGCAACGCCTGCGCCATGCGCGCGGGCGGGGGCTGGGTGGCATGGCGCGGCTGCTGGCCGCAGTGCAGGCGGAAGGCGAGCAAGGCCCCCAACCCTTGGCTCGGCGGGCGCTTGCGGTCGAGTCGTGAGGCGAGCCGGCGAGCGAATTCGTCCTCTCCGCTTCGACTTCGACTCGCATCGTGCCGGGCGACTGGACCGAGCTCGCCGGGCAAGGTTGGCAAATCAGCCGCGCAAGGCGGCCACCAGCGCGTCGGCCACTTCCAGCCCATCGGCCTCGGCGCGCCGCCTGAGCGCCTCGCGCCGCGCGCCGGGCAGGCGCACGCCTTCGTCCTTCAGCATCTCGGCCAGCAACACTTCCACGCGCGCGAGGTAGCTGCGCTCGCCGGCGGCGCCGCTCAACGCACCCGGGTCGATGACGATAAAGGCCTGGCCGATGCCCGGCCGGTTGCCCTCGTCGACGAAGAAGCTCGAAGCCTCGTAGCCGAAGTTGGCGCCGATGAGCGCGGTGACGAGCAGCTCGACCACCAGCGCCAGCATCGCGCCTTTCGATGAGCTCACCGCACCGATCGGCAGCATCGAGCCGGTGAGCGCGGCCTTCGCATCGGTGGTGGGGTTGCCCGCGGCATCGAGCGCCCAACCGGGCGGGATCGGCCTGCCTTCCTTGGCGGCCACCATCACCTTGCCGCGTGCCACTTCGGACAGGCTGAGGTCGATGAGCAGCGGGTCGGCGCCCGCCGCGCGCGGGAACGCCGCGGCCACCGGGTTGGTGCCGAAGATCGCGTGCTTGCCGCCGGCCGCGGGCATGGCGGCGGGCGAGTTGGCGAAGCCCAGCGCCACGAGGCCGGCCGCGGCGGCGGGCCGCAGGTGGTCGACGATGACGCCGGCATGGTGGCTGCGCATCACGCCGGCGATCGCGATGCCGTGCTCGCGAGCGGTGGCGATGGCTTCGCGCACCGCCAGTTCGCAGGCCGGGAAGGCCAGGCCCTCGCCGGCATCGACCACGAGCGCGGCGCCCTTGCGCCGCGCCACCTTCGCCACCGCCGCGCCGTCGACACGGCCGTTGCGCAGGTGCGTGGCGTACTGCGCCACGCGCGAGAGACCGTGGCCGCCCTGGCCCTGGCTTTCGGCCAGGACCAGCGTGCGCGCGGCGCACTCGGCCATCGCCGGCGACGCGCCGGCGCGTTGCAGCGCGCCGCTGACCAGCGCCTGCACTTCCGCCATCGGCCGCTTCATCGCCCGGCCCCGCCCGCGTTCGCCGCCAGCAGCGCCTGCACCTTCTCGGCGATCATGAAGCTCACGCGCTCGTTGGCCTCGGCCGTGACGCCGGCGATGTGCGGCGTGAGCACGAGGTTCGGGCAGCCTTCGAAGTGCGGCACGGCGGGCAGCGGCTCCGTGCCGAACACGTCGATCGCGGCGCCGCCGAGGTGGCCGCTCTTCAACGCCGCGGCGAGTGCCGCTTCGTCGACGATGCCGCCGCGCGCGGTGTTGATGAGCGCGGCACCCTTCTTCATCGCGGCGATCCGGGCCGCGTTCACCAGGCCACGGGTCGAATCGACCAGCGGCACGTGCAGGCTGACCACGTCGCTCATCGTCAGCACCTCGTCAAGCCCCGCGCAGCGTGCGCCGGCGGCGGCGAAGGCCGGGTGGTCTTCATCCATCATCGCGTCGAACGCCGTGACCTGCATGCCCACCGCGCGCGCCAGCCTGCCCGTGAGCTGGCCGATGGAGCCGAAGCCGACGAGGCCCAACGTCTTGCCCGCGATCTCGCGGCCGTTGGAAAGCGGCGTGCGCGGCCACTGGCCGGCGGCCATCGCCGCGGTGGACTGGTAGGCGCCGCGCAGCAGCAGCATGGCGGTGCCGATCACGTACTCGGCCACCGACAGCGCATTGGCGCCGGTGGCCGGAATCACCGGCAGGCCCGCGGCCTCGCAGCCAGCGACATCGATGTTGTCCATCCCCACGCCCAGGCGCCCGACAACCCGGCAGCGCCGGCCGGTGATGAGCGCCTTCAGCAGCTCGCCCCGCACCTGCGTGCGGTTGCGCACGATGAAGGCATCGCAGGCCGCGGCCTCCTTGGCCATGCGCGGGGCGTCATCGACGAGCTTGGGGTCGTGAAGCACGTCATGCCGGGCGCGCAGCCCGGCGACGGCACGCTCGTCCATGAACTCGGTGATGACGATGCGGCTCATGTCAGCCCCTCGGGCGCGGGGTACCGCAGCCGGCCCCCCGAGGGGACTCCGGTGCGGGTGGCGAGCGTCTTCATGCCGACTCGTACAGCCGCGTCAGCACGAACTCGCGGTGCCCCAGCGCCTCGGCCGCGGTGAGGCGGCCGTTGGCTGTGCGCAGCATGCACTCGAGCAGCTTGTCACCGGCCTGGTCGAGCGTGATCTCGCGCTGCAGCAGGCCCGACGAATCGACGTCGACGTGCTCGCTCATCAGCCGCACGGTGCGCGGGTTGGCGCAGATCTTGATCACCGGCAGGATGGGGTTGCCGATCACGTTGCCCTGGCCGGTGGGGAAGAAGTGCACGGCATAACCGCTGGCCGCGCACAGCGTCACCATCTCGGCGGCGGCGCTGGAGCTGTCCATGAACCACAGGCCCGGGTGCGTCGGGGCTTCGGCCTTGTCGATGACCCCGTCGACGGTGCACTTCTTGCCGATCTTCTGGATGTTGCCCAGTGCCTTCTCTTCGATGGTGGTGAGGCCGCCGGCGATGTTGCCCTTGGTTGGCTGGCTCTCGGAGAGGTCGGTGGTCTTGTGGCGGTTCACCACGTCCTGGTAGCGGTTGAACATGAACATGAACTGCTCGCGCACCTTGTCGTTGGCGCAGCGCGCGGCGACGATCTGCTCGCCGCCGGTGAGCTCGGTGGTCTCGCCGAAGCACAGGGTGCTGCCGAGCGCGTGCAGCTTGTCGAAGGCGTTGCCCACGGTGGGGTTGGCGCCGCAGCCGCTGGTGGTGTCACTCTCACCGCACTTGGTGCTCACCCACAGCTCGTGGATCGGGCAGGCCTCGCGCTGTTTCTCGCTGGCCCATTGCACGTATTCGCGCGCCGCCTTGCTCGCCTTCATGATGGTCGCGTGGTCGCCATGGCCCTCGATGCCGAAGCCGACCACCGGCTTGCCCGTGGTGGCGATGCCGTCGACCACCTTCTTCGTCCAGCTGTCCTCGATGCCGATCACCACCACCGCGGCGACGTTCGGGTTGCAGCCGGTGCCGATGAGGGTGCGGAAGTGCAGCTCGAGGTCGGCGCCGAACTGCAGCCGGCCGTAGGGGTGCGGGATCGCCATCGTGCCCTTGATGTTGTGGGCGACGGCTTCGGCCGCGGCGTTGGAGAGGTCGTCCAGCGGCAGGATGATGACGTGGTTGCGCACGCCGACGCGGCCGTTCTCGCGGCGGTAGCCGAGGAAGGTG